>JBGTGC010000293.1:0-7360 GCA_041746935.1 Dermatophilaceae bacterium | reverse complement strand
TCCTTGACGAGTTCGGCACCGATCTTCTCGTACGGGTCCTCGAGCTCGATCTCCTTGGCGATGGAGACACCGTCGTTGGTGATCGTGGGGGCTCCCCACTTCTTCTCCAGGACGACGTTGCGGCCACGCGGGCCCAGGGTCACCTTGACGGCGTCGGCCAGGGTGTTCATACCCTTTTCGAGCCCTCGGCGAGCCTCCTCGTCGAATGCAATGATCTTGGCCATTGGGGTGGTTCCTCCCACACACTCAGCGTTTGGTTGACCAATCTGCCGCCCGCGACGGACGGACCGAGTCGCTGTGGCTCACGTCGCCACCGCGCACTTGATCCTCAACAGATCGGTCGATGCACTTGTTATCACTCTCATAGTGAGAGTGCTAGGTCAATGATTAGCACTCGACCCCCTCGAGTGCAAATAGGTATGCCGTGTGTTTCCGCGATTTGCCTCGCGCGGCATCGGTCAGCTGGCCCAAGATACTGCTGAGCAGCCCCTCATGCGGGCCCTTGTGGCACCTTCGAGGTCGATCCGCTTTCGTCGCCGCCGCCTACCGTTTCGAGCGCACGGACGGCCGCGTTGCGCAGCGTCCGATCCTGGAGTCCCAGTCCGCGGCATCGATCCATCAAGGCACTGACGTCTCGGTTGTGGTTGTCCAACCCATCCTGCAAACTGTCGGCCAATTGCCGCAGTTGCTCGACCTGAGCGGTGACAAAATCAGCATCGACCACGTCGCCGTGACCGGGCACAGCCACTGTGGCGTCTCGAACCAGCGCCGACTTGCACAGAGCGTGCATCGTGGCCGCCCACTCCAACGGATAGCAGTCCTCCATGGCCGGGTCTGCCCCCTGCTCCACCATGTCACCCCAGAACACCGCGCCGACATCGGGCACCGAGACGGCCAGGTCATGGTCGGTATGCGCCCGGCCGCCGAAGAGCAGATGCACGGTGCGGCCGCCGAGGTCGAGCGAGATGTCGTCCTCGATCAAGTAGAACGGCAACACCACCTCGGTGTCTCGCAGGAACGTCGCGTCTTCGTGCCGGTTTTCCTGATCCAGGTGCGCCATCGCGGCTTCACGCTGTTGCTCCGCGGTCCTGCGCAGACCTTCGGCCGCCGCGGCATGGGCATAAATCTGCGAATCGCGAAACGCCGCGTTGCCAAAACAGTGGTCGTAATGAGCGTGGGTGTTCACCACCACTTGCTCCAGCGGCGTGACCTTCCGGACGGCGTCGGCCAACTCGTAGCCGCTGTGCGTGGTGGTGGCCGTGTCGATCACCAGCACTCGCTTTTCGCCGATCACGAGGCCGCAATTGAGGTCCAACTCGTGGTGGCGTCGGACCATGATCCCCGGTCCGACCTCTTGCCAGCTCAGTTGGCCCACCCACCCGACTGTAGGGCCATAGGCACCAGTGTGTCGCCCTATGGTAGGCACTTTTCGCCCCAAGATGCGCAAGCGTCCACCTGGGTTTACAGTGATTTTCGGCCGTCAACGTCGACCTCCCGGAGAACCCATGCCCCAGTTCCCGCACCGCATACTTTTGGCTGTTGATGGATCGCCTGAATCCACTTTGGCGATCCAGCACGTGCTCGACCTCCACGGATACACCAAAACCGAAGTGCACGTCGTGCACGTTGGCTTGGTATCAGGTTGGACGAACTCGCGCACCCTGAACGACGACCAGCTCAACCGGATGCGCGTCGAGGCCCAGGTGGTGCTGGACGAGCAGGTCGCAGCCATCGTCGGGGCGGGACTGACGCCGACCCAGACCTACCTGCGGCTTGGCCGCGCCACCGACGAGATCTTGCGTCTTCGAGACGAGATCGAAGCCGACCTGATCGTGCTCGGCAGCCGCGGGCTCAACGCCTTCACCCGAGTACTGCTGGGTAGTGATGCCGAAGGCGTGGTGCGGCACGCACCCTGCCCCGTTCTCGTGGTGCGGAGGGACAAATGATGCTGGGTAGCCAGGTGATTCTGCCGACGCAGGACGATGGGGGCGGAATGCCTGACTTTGAGGTTGGCCCGATCGACCTCACCGTCATCCTGGTGTATTTGCTCCTGAGCCGGATCATCCCGTTAGTGGTGGCATCCAAGCAAAAGAAGAAGGCTGCCGTAGCCGCCAAGGAGAGCGGCAAAGAGAGCAGCGCCACCGAGGACTACTTCCTAGGTGGGCGCAACTTCATCTGGCCCTTCGTCGGTTTGTCCCTCGTTGCGACCAATATGTCGGGTGCCACCTTCGTCGGCCTGGCCGGTGGTGCCTATAACCAAGGCATCTCGATCTTCGCCTACGAATGGATGACGACTGTCATCTTGGCCGTTTTCATCTTCTTCATCCTGCCGTTCTACCTACGTTCGGGTGTTTTCACGCTGCCGGAGTTCCTGGAGAAGCGCTTCGACCGGCGCTCCCGGATGGCCTTTGCCGGATTCAACCTGTTTGCCAACATGTTCATCGACATGGCGGCGGCGCTGTTCGCCGGTGCAGTGGTCATCCAGACGCTCTATCCCGACATTCCGATCATCGTCTCGGTGGCGGCGCTGGCTATTCTCGCGGCGATCTACACCGTGATCGGCGGTCTTGGTGCCGTCATGGTCTCGGACAGTATCCAAGCTACCGTCACTATCATTGGTGGGCTCATCGTCTTCATCGCCACCTGGCGGGCCATCCCGTCGTGGAGCGAAATGGCCGACACTGCGGGCGAAGACAAAATGAGCCTGATCCTGCCGGCCGACAATGCGGATCTGCCCTGGCCTGGACTGATCACGGGTGTGCTGGTCATCGGCTTGTACTACTGGACCACCAACCAGCTGGTCGTCCAGCGCACGCTGGGTGCCAAGAGCCTGGACCACGGCCGTTGGGGTGCCCTGATGGCCGGCTTCATCAAGTTGGCCTTCCTCTTCTTGTTCATCTTCCCAGGCGTCATGGCGATCTCGCTTTACCCCAACCTGGAAAACCCGGACACGGTCTTCCCGACGCTGGTCTTCGACCTGATCCCGGTCGGAGTCCGCGGGCTGATCCTGGCCGCGGTGATCGCTGCCATCACCTCGACGGTGGACTCGATCCTGAACTCTGCCTCGACCATCGTGACGATGGACTTCGTCAAGACGCTACGACCAGACACCTCAGACCAGGCGCTCGTCTCGATCGGGCGAATTGCCACCGTGGTCGCCCTGGTGGTCGCCATCGTGTGGGCACCCTTCATCGCCCAATTCGACACGCTGTACGGCTACCTGCAATCGGTGCTGTCGTTCTTGGTGCCGCCGGTGGTTGCGGTCTTCCTGCTCGGCATCGCGTGGAAGCGGATCAACGCCCCCGCGGCGTTCTACACGTTGACGATATTGCAGCCGCTGGGGGTCGTGGCGTTCTACTTCACTCAGGTGCGCCCCGAGGAGCCGACGATCCAATTCCTGTACGCCTCGGGCATCGGCCTTTCCACTGCGGTCGTCATGCTGGTGGGAATCAGCGTCCTTGGCCCGACACCCGATCTGGAGAAGACCGACGAGCTGACCTGGAAGAACGAATACTGGAATGTGGAAACCAAGGAACTCAAGGGCACTCCGCTCTTGATCAACTACCGCTTCCTGACGATCGTCATGCTGCTCGTCACGGTCGTCTTGGTCGTCTGGTTCGCCTGACACCCATCAGGTTTCCCTCACAGACGCGCGGACATGCCGATCCGTGGTCTCGAACCCACTGTTGCCTCTTCATGCGCAGTGTTGCTGGCCGCGCTAAGGGTAAGAGTGTGCTGAACCCAGCAACAGTCGTGACGCGCGTCGCAGGAGTGGCGAAAGCCTTGCGATAACCCCCACGAAAGGGCCCCAGCGCAGCGTGCGCCAGGGCCCTTTCTTCGGGGAGTGAAACCTAGGAGAGGTTGACGATCTCGCCGTCTTCGTCGAGGTCGATCTTGTGCGCCGCCGGGTTGCGAGATAGCCCAGGCATGGTGCGCATCGCGCCGGCGATGGGGTAGATGAACCCGGCCCCAGCCGAAACCCGGACCTCGCGCACCGGCATACGCCACCCGGTCGGGGCACCGAGCAGCGATGCGTCCGAACTCAATGACAGGTGAGTCTTCGCGATGCAGACCGGCAAGTTGCCGAAGCCTGCTTCGGTGTATGCCGCGAGCTGCCTGGCTGCTTCGGGCGAAGGGTCAATCCCGTCAGCCCCGTAGACCTCACGGGCGACCTTCTCGATCTTGTCGTGCAGTGACATCTCCAAGTCGTAGAGCGGCTTGAATGTGGTGGGCTCCTCGCAGGCCTCGACCACAGCCTGCGCCAAGTCGATCGCACCTGCACCACCTTCGCTGAAGTGGTTGGCCACCGCCACTCGGGCTCCGGCGGCCTCGGTGATTCGACGGATGGCCTCGTGCTCGCTGGCGTGATCCGTCGGGAAGGAGTTGATCGCGACGACTGGGGAAACCCCGTGGATGCGGATGTTCTCGATCTGCTTGATCAAGTTGGGCGCGCCAGCCTCGACATCCGCAACGTTTTCGGCGAGCAACTCCTCCGGCAGCGGCTTGCCCGGCACGATCCGGAACTTGCCGGAGTGCGCCTTGAGCGCGCGCGTGGTGACAACCACGACCGCAGCGTCCGGCGCCTGCCCCGAGGCCCGACACTTGATGTTGAAGAAACGCTCGGCTCCCATGTCGGCCCCGAACCCGGCTTCGGTGATGACGTAATCGCCAGCGCGCAGCCCGACGAGGTCGGCCACCACCGAGGAGTTGCCTGTGGCGATGTTGCCGAACGGCCCACAGTGGATCAGCGCGGGCGTGCCTTCCAAGGTCTGCAGAAGGTTGGGTTTGAGCGCCTCCCGGAGCATGACGGCCATTGATCCCGCGCCCTGCAGCTGCTCAGCCGTCACCGGAGCACCGGCGCGGTTGAAGCCGATGACGATCCGGCCCAGGCGGGCGCGCAGGTCATCCATGTCCTTGGACAGCGACAGCAGCGCCATGACCTCAGAGGCCGCGGTGATATCAAAGCTGGTCTGCCGGGTCACCCCGTCCAGTCGGCCACCGAGGCCCACCACGATGTTGCGCAGCGCACGGTCGTTGACGTCGAGGACACGCGGCCAGGTGATGTTGCGGACGTCGATGTCGAGCTCGTTGCCGTGGTGCAGGTGGTTGTCCACCAGGGCCGCCAGCAGGTTGTGCGCCGCAGTGACCGCGTGGAAGTCGCCGGTCAGATGCAGGTTGAGGGTCTCCATCGGGACGACTTGGCTCATCCCGCCACCGGCGGCACCGCCTTTGATGCCAAAGGTGGGACCCATCGAGGGCTGGCGCAGGGTGAGCACGGCCTGCTTGCCGATCCTTCCCATGCCCTGGGCCAGGCCGACCGATGTCGTCGTCTTGCCTTCGCCGAGCGGCGTGGGGGTGATCGCGCTGACCACCACGTACTTGGCCTTCGGCCGATCTGACATGGCCTCGATTGCTTCGAGACCAACCTTCATGACGTTGCGGCCGTACGGCTCTAGGAACTCCGCAGGGATGCCCATGTCGGAGGCGACGTCACCAACCGGGCGCAGCGTTGCGGCCCGAGCGATCTCGAGGTCTGAGGCCATCGGATTACCGCCCCTCGAAGCCGAGGCGACGAGCCGAGCGAGCGCGTTGGCGGCTGGAGCGCATTCGGCGCAGCCGCTTGACCAGCATCGGGTTGTAGGCAAGCGCCGCCTCGGAGTCCAGCAACTGATTGAGCCGCTGGTAATAGCGAGTCGAGCTCATCTGGAACTCATCACGGATGCTTGACTCTTTCGCCCCCTGGTATTGCCACCACTTGGCCTCGAAGTCGAGGAGATGCGCGTCGTCAGCATCTAACCCTCCCGATTCAACGGCATGCTCGATCTGGTGAGCGGTGCCCATAGTTCAGGTCCTTCCGAGGAACTGGATGCAAAGTACCGCGCAGTCTACGGCGGAATGACAGCCATGTCATTCACCTTCGACGCGTCATTCACGCTCTCTTAGCGTGATGACAACCCGAGCGCCTGTCCGCGGTCACAGCACCCTCGGCATACAGTTGGGCAGTGACCTCGACCCCCACCCCGCTGGGCGATCTGGTGCACCCGAGTTGGGCAGAAGCGTTGGCCCCGGCGCAGGACACCGTTGCCGAATTGGGCGCGTTTCTGCGTGAAGAAGTCACCGCTGGCCGGGGTTATCTGCCGCCGGGACCACAGGTCCTCCGAGTCTTCGACCAACCCATGGACGATGTCCGCGTGCTCATCGTTGGCCAAGACCCGTATCCCACGGTGGGCCACGCGGTCGGTCTGAGCTTTTCGGTGGCGCCGGACGTGCGCCCGATCCCCCGCAGTCTCAACAATATCTACACCGAGCTGGTCGACGACCTGGGCGTGCCGATGCCCACCAGCGGCGATCTGACCCCATGGGCCGAGCAGGGTGTGATGATGTTGAACCGAGTTCTGACCGTCCGCGCCGGGGCACCGGCCAGCCATCGCGGCAAGGGGTGGGAGGTTGTCACAGCGATGGCTATCAACGCCCTGGTCAAAAGGGGCGGACCGCTGGTGGCGATCCTGTGGGGACGCGATGCTCGCTCGTTGACCTCCTCGCTCGGGGACGTGCCGACGGTGCAGAGCGCCCACCCCTCACCGCTCTCGGCGCGCAGCGGGTTCTTCGGCTCAAAACCCTTCAGCACCGCAAACGACCTCCTCCGCTCTCAAGGCGGAGAGCCGATCGATTGGACGTTGACGTGACCGACAGCACCGCGCGCAGCCACGTAGGCGAAGAGGACACCTCACATGAACACCTGCCTGGTATGCCGTTGGGCTCGGCTCACCGGGCCGGCAGCGTCCGCCCTCAGGCCCAGCCATGGCGACGTTATGTCGCCATCGGAGACAGTTTCACCGAGGGCATGTCGGACCACGATCCGGACGCTGAGGACGCGTTCATCGGGTGGGCTGACCGGTTGAGCTCGCTGTTGGCCTCACACGTCGACGGCTTCCAGTACGCCAACCTTGCTGTGCGCGGCCGCAAACTCGACGCGATCGCCGGTGAGCAGACCGATCAGGCCATCAGCCTGCACCCCGACCTGGTCAGCCTCGCCGGCGGCGGCAACGACATCCTGCGACCCCGCGCGGACCTCGACGCGTTGGCCACCGAGCTCGAAAAGGCTGTGGCCAAGATCAGGGCGACCGGCGCGGACGTGCTCCTCATCACGCCGTCGGACCCATCGGAGGCACCGGTCATTCAGCGATACCGCGGCCGGATGGCGATCTACAGCGCGCACGTGTGGAAGATCGCTCAGCGTCAGGGTTGCTACGTGCTGAACCAGTGGGGCTTCGACTTCTTGAAAGACTGGCGGATGTGGGCTGACGACCGGATCCACATGACAACCGAGGGCCATCGCCGTGTCGCCTTGGCTGCATAC
>JBGTGC010000292.1:0-3676 GCA_041746935.1 Dermatophilaceae bacterium | reverse complement strand
AACGTGCCCCACGTCGCGGCAAGGTCCACCGGCCGGCCAGGGTGCCAGATCCGCCGACGCCCGGGCGCTTGCATGGGGATCGGCATACGGATCAGCCTCGCACGCCGCATCGTGTCCCGATCCACATGGCAATGGCATCTGGCTCGCCCAAGGCCCTGCGATGGCTAAGGTTGGGTGGTGTTCGCTCCTGCCGATGTGTTGTCTCGGCTCATTGCCGACGACCCCACCAGACCCGCTCTGACCTTCTACGAGGACACTCCCGGTGACACCCACGGGGAGCGGATCGAGTTGTCCCGCAAAGTCCTCGCCACCTGGGTCGCCAAGGCGGCGAACGCACTACAGGAGGGCTTGGATTGCGAGCCGGGCACGGTCGTGTTGCTCGATGTTCCGTCTCCGCACTGGCGGCTGACTTATTGGGCTCTGGCCATCTGGTCGGTGGGAGCCACGCTGACTCTGGACGCCTCCGAGGGTGCAGACGTCATGGTGACTACTGCCCCCGACTGCCCCGCCGCCCGGGATGCCGACGAGGTGATCGCGGTGTCCCTACCGGCGCTCTCGCGCAGTTTCGGCCCGGACTTGCGCACCGGGATCATGGACGAAGCCCGCGAGATCGCCTCCTTCGGCGATTCGTTCTCGCCGTGGGATGAGCCCGAGCCGAGCCAAGCCGCACTGGTCTGCGACGGTGAGCGGACGGCATACCAAGACGTGGTTCCGGGCTCGGGCCCCACCGCCGCGGACGGTGCCTCGCGTCGCCGGTTGCTGATCACCAGCACTGATCCCGCCCGCTGCCTGCACCAGTTGCTGGGCTGTTGGGCCGAGCTCGGGTCGGCCGTCCTGGTGCGCGGCTCGCAGCCCGCCCTGAGCCAAGATCGGATGCTCAGCGAGGGAGTCGACGCACTCGCGTGAGAGGGCACTAGAGTCACCTGGCATGGACAAAGTTGTCTCCGATGCTGCGCTCGCGTTGGACCACTTGCGCGATGGGATGACCCTCGCTGTGGGCGGATTTGGTCTCTGCGGAGTACCCTCGGTGCTGATCGCGCAAGTGTTGCGTCAGGGCACCACCGACTTGGAGATCGTGTCCAACAACGCTGGGGTCGACGACTGGGGCTTGGGCCTTTTGCTCGGAGCCGGTCGCATCCGTCGCATCATCGCCTCCTACGTCGGGGAGAACAGAGAGTTCGCCCGGCAATACCTCAGCGGCGAGCTCGAGGTCGAGTTGACTCCGCAAGGCACCCTGGCAGAAAAGTTGCGCGCGGGCGGCTCAGGGATCGCCGCCTTCTACACGGCTACCGGGGTCGGTTCGCAGGTCTCGCAAGGGGGTATGCCGTGGCGGTACGACAGTGTGGGCGAGGTCGTCGTGTCGTCTCCGTCGAAGGACACCCGGACTTTTGACCACCTGGGCGAGCGTGGCGCGCAAGAATACGTCTTGGAGACCTCGATTGCCGCGGACATGGGCCTGGTCCGCGCGTGGAAGGGCGACCGGCACGGAAACTTGGTGTTCCGGGCGAGCGCGCGCAACTTCAACCCGCTGTGCGCTATGAGCGGTCGCTTTACGGTGGCCGAAGTCGAGGAGTTGGTCGAACCCGGAGCGTTGCTTCCCGATGAGATCCACCTCCCGGGGATCTACGTGCAGCGCGTGCTGCCGCTGACCACTGAAGAGGTCGTGGACAAGCGCATCGAGAAGCTGACGACGAGTCCGGCGCCGTCTTCGTCGACCTCATCGAGCACGGAAGGTGGGCGCTGAGATGGCGCGGACCCGAGAAGAGATGGCCGCTCGAGCCGCCGCGGAGTTGCGAGACGGCGACTACGTCAACCTCGGCATTGGGTTGCCGACGCTGGTACCGAACTACGTGCCCGAGGACGTCGAGCTGGTGTTGCAGTCCGAGAACGGAATCCTCGGCGTCGGCGCCTACCCCCAGGCTGGCAGCGAGGATCCTGATCTGATCAACGCGGGCAAGGAGACGGTGACCGTCCGCGCCGGGGCTGCCTTCTTCGACTCCGCGATGAGTTTTGGAATGATCCGAGGCGGCAAGGTGGACGCCGCGATCCTCGGGGCGATGCAGGTCTCGGCCGGGGGTGACATCGCCAACTGGATGATCCCCGGCAAGATGGTCAAGGGCATGGGCGGAGCGATGGACCTCGTCCACGGCGCCAAGAAGGTCATCGTGTTGATGGAGCACACCGCCCGGGACGGTGCATACAAGATCGTGTCGGAGTGCTCCTTGCCGATCACCGGCCTGGGATGTGTGCAGCGGATCATCACCGACCTCGCCGTGATCGACGTGACTTCAGATGGTCTCGTCCTGCGCGAGCTGGCTCCAGGTGTGAGCGAGGATGAGGTCGCCCAGCGCACCGAACCGCCGTTGATCAGCGACCTTCAGGGCTGAGTCTTGCGTCGGGGCAGCCCACGCAGGAACCCTGCGCCCCAACTCAGGTGCATCGTGGCGAGCACGGCCGGCACCCGGACCCGCACCGCCCACGGCTTTCCCCTGGAGATGACGAGGCCGCCGGCTGCGACGGCGACGGCATACCCCACCGGGAGCAGCGCCAGGGGCCGCCACACGCTCGCCCCCAGCGCTCCCCCCACCACTAGCGCCAGCACAACTGGTGGCGCGAGATATCGAGCGTTGAGGGCTTCTGAGTGTTCCTGGGACAACCGCCGACGCCACTGACCCGTGGCGAAGAACTGCGCTGCCAGAGCGGTCAGGGAGCTTCGTGGGCGATAGGTCACACACACGTCCGGGCTAAACCACACCACCCCCCCTGCCTGGCGAATACGCAAGTTCATCTCCCAGTCCTGTGCCCGGTCGTATTCGGCGCTGAATCCCCCGACTCGATCGATCCACTCCCGCAGGAAGACACCCGGGAAGACCGTGTCCGCCGGGCCAGCCTGGCCCCCCACCCGGAAGCGAGCGCTGCCCATCCCAAGCGAGGACCCCATACCGAGCGCTATCGCCTGCTGAGTGGAGTCGGTGCCCTCTGGCACCGCTCGCCCACCGACGTTCGCGGCTCCGGTGGCATGCAGAATCTGAATCGCACAGCGCAGATAGTCACACGGAAGGGCCCCGTGGGCGTCAACCCGGGCCACGATGGGTTGGGAGCTCGCCGCAATGGCGCAATTGAGAGCATCAGGCGTGCGGCCGCTGGGGTTGTCCACCACCACGACGCGCGGATCAGCCTGGGCGAGAAGCCGCACCACCTCGCCCGTGCCGTCCGAACTTACGCCGACAGCAAGGACGACTTCGACAGAGCCGGGATAGTCCTGAGCCAAGACCGATCTTAGCGATTCTTCGAGGTGCTGCGCCTCGTTGCGCACTGGCATCACCACAGAGACTCCCGGCCAATCGGACAGGACCTCAGTTGGCGCTTGAGAGAACGGCATTGAGGCAGGCTAACGCTCCGGGCCGCGCTTCTCACCTACTCTGGTCGGATGCCACGCCGACCAGAGGATGACTGGACCCGACCGATGCCACGCACCCAGCGCCCTACGCGCCGTCCGGTCGAACCGCAGTCCTACGATGACGGCCCGTATTACGACGACCCTGCGAACCATCGGCAGGATCAGTACGACCAGCAGGATCACTACGACCAGCAAGGCCAGCCGTACTACGACGAAGAGGTCGGGCAGCCCCAGTGGCAGGACGCGCCACCCCCGCGGTCACCGGGCCGGGGCCGG
>JBGTGC010000291.1:0-9307 GCA_041746935.1 Dermatophilaceae bacterium | reverse complement strand
GAGTCCGGACGGAGTTGGCGGCCGATGCCGCCGTGCGCCCGGCGGCTCCCGCAGCGCGACGAGGGGATCCAGCAGCCTGCATGCCTCGGGATACAGCAGCTCCTCCAGCCACGCCCGGCTGCACGACTGGCGACATCGCCGGTGACGGCTGGGCGCGCTTGACCACGACGTCGGGTGCGGCCGGTCGCGTCAACGAGACGGCATACGAGCGAGCAGTGGGCTCGGACAAGTCGAAGTGTGGCCGTCGTTGGCGCCGTTCTAGCACGCGCATCGCCTCAGAGAAGCGGTCAACGGACCTCGCGGTGGCGATGTGATCGCGGCGGCGAATCCAGTGCTGCATCAAATAGGCAGCCCACACAGCCAAGATGACTGCGAAAATCAGGCTGCTGGGAGGCACATAGGCCACGGTAGCGCTGGACTTCACCCACATCGGGAGCGGCCCGGTGTGTCGCCGAAGTGAGTGGAAAGACCTATGGGGTTGACGTGGACGCGCGAAGACGCCGAACCAACGAGCCGGCGGCCTCATCGTCGGCCACCACGGCGAAGCAGCGGTGGTCACGCCAGGCTCCATCGACATGCATCAAAGACCGGCGCAACCCTTCCTCCGGCAAATCGAGACGCCGCGCCACCGCCAGACTTCGCGCGTTCTCGGGACGAATGTTGACCTCGATCCGGTGCAGCCCGACATCACTCAGCCCGTAGTCCAACGCCATCGCCAAAGCCCACGTTGCGATCCCCTTCCCTGTGGCCTTCTCATCCAGCCAATAGCCTGCCGACCCCGAGCAGCGCGGCCCCCACTGCAAGTCAAAGAGGTGCATCTGCCCCACGAGCACGCCCTCGACGTCAATCACAAACGGGACAAGGTTGCCCTCCTCGGCCCCACGGTCATAGCCGCGCCGCAGCCGACGAAAACTGGGTGAGACGTTGATGCCCGCGGGCGGGGTGGACTCCCACGGTTGCAGCCAGCGCGCGTTGCGGGAGCGCAGGTCGCGCCAGTGCAACCGATCGCTACGGCGCAGCGGGCGCAGGGTGATCAACGACCCCTGCGGTTGCCGGGTGCGCAACTCATAAGGCCACGTCCACATCAGGAGCACCCGCGGACCCAGTCACCTGAGCGGCCACCCGATTTGGCCATCACCTGGATGTCGCTGATTGTCGATAGCTTGTCGACGGCTTTGATCATGTCGACCAGCGCGAGCGCGGCCACGCTGACGCATGTCAACGCCTCCATCTCGACACCGGTGCGGTCGGCGGTACGCACCGTCGCGGTGATCCTGACGGCGTCGTCGTCGACGGTCAGATCGACCTCGACCGCGTGCACGGCCACCGGGTGCGCCAGAGGCACCAACTCGGGAGTGCGCTTCGCAGCCTGTATGCCGGCCAGTCGGGCCACGCCGAGCGCGTCACCCTTGGGAACGGTCCCGCCGCGCAGGGCCTCGATCGCAGCAGCTGACATCAATACTCGGCCTTGGGCGCTGGCCGATCGAGCGGTGACCTCTTTGGCGCTCACGTCGATCATGTGAGCGGTGCCGTCGGCGCGCAGGTGATTCAGGACCATCAGCGACCGCGGTGCCGACCGCGCCCTCCGCCTGGCTGCTCGTGGGCCTCGGAGTCGCTGCCATCGCTAGAAGCCTCGGCGGTCAACCGAGCGTCGAGTTCGTTGCGATCGCGCAGCAACACGATACTTACGATGCTGCCCGCCGTGACTTCAGTGATCTCGGAGTCGACGACGGCCAGGGCGTCGGCCTGCGCCAACCCGCCGACCAAGTGGGACCCTGCTCCACCGGCGGGTGCGACGGCATACGCTCCGGTGCTGTCACGTTCGACGCGCACTCGGGCGTATTGCTCCTTGCCCTCCGGGCTCTTCCAGCCCTTCAGCACGACGGCCTGATGCATCACGGTGGTGTATTCGCGGCCTGCGCGCTGCGCGAGCGCGGGCCGAACAAAGACCTCGAAACTCACCAATGCGCTGACCGGATTGCCCGGGAGGGTGAAGACCGGCACGCGACGTTTGCCCAGCACCCCGAACCCTTGGGGCTTGCCCGGCTGCATCGCAACCTCGGGGAACTCCATAGACCCCTTGCCCTTGAGGACGGCTTTGACCGCGTCGTAGGCACCCTTGCTCACGCCGCCGGTGGTGATGATCGCGTCCGCGTGCGAGAGGTGATGGCGCAGTTCGCGTTCGATGGTCTTTTCGTCATCGGGGAGATGACCGATGTGCACCGCGTAGAACCCGGCCTCGCGGACGGCAGCGGCCAACATCGGCCCATTGGAATCGACGATCTGGCCGGACATGATCGGCTCGTCCAGGTTGCGCAACTCATCGCCGGTGGAAAAGATCACGACGCGCACCGGGGCAGTCACGAAGACGTGCGCCACCCCCGCCGAGGCGATGGCTGCGACCTCGGACGGCCCGATGGTGGTGCCAGCGGTGACGATGACGTCGCCCGCGCGCACGTCACCTCCGGCCCGGCGGATGTGCGCATTCTCCTTCGGGGCCTTGAAGATGAACGTCTCACGCGGCCGGTCGTCGGTGTCCTCCACCGGAACGATGGCGTCGGCACCCTCCGGCATCGGGGCACCGGTCATGATCCGCCACGCCCGACCGGCCACGTGCACGTGCTGCTCGGTGTCTCCCGCGGGGATATCGCCGTTGACCTTGATCGACAGCGGGCTCTCGGCACTGGCCTCGACGACCTCACTGGCCACGACGGCATACCCATCCATCGCGGAGTTGTCGAAGCGCGGCAGGTCCACGGCGCTGACGATGTCTTGGGTCGTCACCAGGCCCACGGCCCGATCCAACGGCAATTGGACCTCGGGGTTCCGGCGGACCTGCGACAGCACCTCGTTGCGATGCTCGCCGACGCTCATCATCGCGACTGTGCTGCGGTCGAGACGAACTCGTGCAGCCAGGCGCTGAAGTCCGCGCCCAGCTCGGGGTGCTCACTGCCCAACTGCACGATGGCCTTCATGTAGTCCAACCGGTCGCCGGTGTCGTAGCGCCGTCCCCGGAAGATGACGCCCGTCATGCCCGACCCCTCGCCGGTGGCCGTGGCCAACGTCAGCATCGCGTCGGTCAGCTGGATCTCCCCGCCTCGGCCCGGCTCGGTCGACTCCAGCGCCTCGAAGATCCGGGGGTGCAGCACGTAGCGACCGATGACGGCCAAGTTCGACGGTGCGTCGGCCGGGTCCGGCTTCTCCACCAGTCCGGTGACGCTCACGACATCGCTGCCACTCTCGGCCTCACCCGGCGCGAGCTCGGCACAGCCGTAGCGGTCAGAGTGCTCCGGTGGCACTTCCATCAGCGCGACGACCGATCCCCCGCGCTCCTGTTGCACGGCGATCATCTGCTCAAGCAGGTGATCGCGTTCATCGATCATGTCATCGCCGAGCAGCACCACGAAGGGTTCATTGCCGACGTGCGACTTCGCACACAGCACGGCGTGGCCCAACCCCCTGGGCTGGCCCTGACGGACGAAGTGCACCTCGTAGTCGCTGCTCCTGGCCACCCGCCCCGCGCACGCGGTGTCGCCTTTTCGCTCCAAAGCCGTCTCCAACTCGAAGTGGCGGTCGAAGTGGTCCTCGATGGCCCCCTTGCCTCGGCCCGTGACCATCACGACATCGGTGACGCCGGCCCGTGCGGCTTCGGTGACGATGTATTCGATCGCCGGAGTGTCCACGACCGGAAGCATTTCCTTGGGAACCGCCTTGGTCGCCGGCAAAAAGCGGGTTCCGAGTCCGGCCACGGGGATGACGGCCTTGCGGACAGGCGTAGGCGCAGTGAAGCTCATGGGGGGATAGCCTAATCCGCTCCCGACCCACGACACGCGCAGGAGACACTGAGGACATGCCACCCACAACCTTGCTCGTCCACGAGGACGATGAGGTCGCTGCCGCCAAGGCCGCACTGAGAAGGCACATCCGCGCTGCGCGCCGACAACAGCGCACCCAGGGGGGCGAGGAGGCTCGCCAACTCGACGGCGAAGAAATCAAGACAGAGGGTATGCAGTGGCTCGCCCAACACGCCCTCGACCACCGGCCCGTCAGGTGCGTGACGGCATACGAATCGATGGCGAACGAACCGCCCATGGCCCAGTTCGTCGAGGCCCTACGCGTCGAGGGGGTGCGGGTCATCGTGCCGATCACGTTGCTGCACGGTGAGTTGCGTTGGCGCGACGCCGACCCGAGCGTCTCGTCCCAGCCGATGGGCGCCGCCCCCGATGAGACCACCGGTGCTACCTGGGGTGAAGAGATCTTGCGCGAGGTCGATGTGGCCTTCATCCCGGCCCTGGCTATCCGCCACGACGGTGCCCGGCTAGGTCAAGGGGGTGGCTACTACGACCGCGCGATCCCAGCTCTACGCGGCACCACGCCTGGTTCGGTGCCGCGGGCCGCACATCCGAAGGCACCGGTCATCGCGGTGGTCTACGCCAGCGAAATCCGAGCTGACCTGCCCACGCATGCACACGACATACGGGTGGATGCGGTGCTCACGCCAGGTGGGATGAGGCCGATCACTCCTCCGGGACCAGCGCCAACCTGAACATGGTCCTGTCTTCGACTGCTTGCGCTGAATGGGGCCAGGAGTAGGTTTCACCGTCGATCCACGGCTCAGCCTGATCGCCGTAGTTGCGGTGGAAGACGTGTCCGGAGTTGCCGCCCTGATTGATCCACACCGATTTGTCGAGATTGCCGAGATCCACGACCATCCGCATCGACGGCGCGGCCGTGACCTCGAATTCATCCGCCCCCGCATCCCAGTTGTTCGCGTTGACCAGAGCCGAGCCGCCGGGCATCGGGAAGGGCCCGAGGTTGAAGACGGACTGCACGATCCCCGGCACTGGATCCTCGCCGAGCACTTGGTGGCGAGCGGTCAGCGTGTGCAGGCGACCCCATTGCCAGTCGTTCGGGTTCTTGCTGATGTCGGCGGTCAGTTCGAGCCGCGCGTCGAGCATCGCCTGTCGCAGGATCGTGTTCCGAGACTCCACGATGCCGGCGGTGCGTTGGTCATCCCACCACGGGTTCTCCGGGTCTTCGAGCAGGTTGGCGATCATGGACATGGAGCGGCTGTTGCCGGAGACCTGCAGATCCAGTGGCAATTCGTCGTCCACCGTCAGGTTCAGCAGGTTGGCCCAGACGGCGTAGTAGTACATGGCGGCGCTGCCCTGCTCACCGTCCCCCGCAGGGGCTCCGCGATTCCACGTCTCCAGCAGCGCGACTGGCTCGGTGTAGAACGCGTCGTTGCCGATGTTCACGTCCAGCAGATACGGGATGAGAACATCGGCGAAGGAATTGTAGCTGTCGTACTGGATGTCCGTCATTGTCGTGATCCCGATCGACCCCTCGGCCATGGCGGTGGCCAGCAGATCGGCGATGCGTTGCGCACGATAACCCTGGTCCCACTCGGTCGTCAGGAAGGGACGGCGGCTCTGGGCCACGGCTTGGTTGGCCGCCACTATCACCCCGTCTTCGGGGTTGAGCACGAAGGGCATCTGCTCGAAGGGCACAAACCCCTTCCAGTCGTATGCCGCGTCCCACCCAGGCGAGGGCCAGTATCCGGGGACGGCACCCGAGGTCGAGGACTCCCGGATCGGCACCATGCCCGGTGCCTGATAGCCGATGTTGCCCTCGACATCGGCGTAGACCATGTTCTGGGCCGGGGCCGCGAAGACTTTGGCGGCGTCACGGAAGGAGTCCCAGTCCGATGCGGTGTTGAGGGCAAACACCGCATCGGCGGTCCGGGACGGGATCAGGCCCGTCCAGGCCATCGACACCGCATACCTCCCGCGGGTCTCGATGCCGGACAAGGGCGGATTCACCCCGACTTGAGCGACCTCGGTGAGCACATCGGACAGAATCGGTCCGTGCTCGGTGGAGCGGACGAGGATTTCGACGTCGTTGCCGCCAGCCACGGAGATTGTTTCGGGGCGTGTCTCGACGGGGACCATCTCGGCGCCCCGGCGGTATTCGGTGCCCTGGGTGTCTTCGAGGTAGAAGTCAGTCACGTCGGGATCGAGGTTGGCGAAGCCCCAGGCGACGCTCTGGTTGTGCCCGATGATCACCCCAGGGAAGCCTGCGAAGGTGTAGCCCGTGACGTCGAACGGGCACTCGGCGGTGACCTCACGGCAATGCAACCCGGCTTGCAGCCAGACCCCGGGTTGGGTGACCCCGAGGTGGGGATCGTTGGCCAGCAGCGGTTTGCCGCTCTCGGTGTGATCACCTGAAACCACCCAGGAGTTGGAGCCCACCCCTTCGCCCACCGCCACCATGGGCGGCACGGCGGCGAGAGCTTCGACGGTCTGCTCGTATGTCGGCCCGGCGGCGAGGTTTTGAGTGGTCAGACCCGTTCGCGGCGGGGTCGGCAGGGCCGGCTCGGGGTCCTCTGGCTCGAGGGTGCCGTTCGTGCCGCCACGGCTCTCCTCGGTCGGCACCGACACCGCCGGTGGGCGCCACTCGTTGCTTGACAGGATCGGCGCGTTGGTCTCGAAGTCGTAGTCGGGGTAGAGATCGCCTAACTGGGCCAGCGGCACCTGTCCGGCCAGGCGGGCCCGGGTCAACTCATCGGTGTAGTTGCCGCGCAGGTCCCACGCCATCGCCTTGAGCCAGGTGAGGGAGTCCAACTCGTCCCAGGCTTCGATCTGATAGTCGGGCACGCTCTGACCAAGCACCACGTACTCCAGCGAGACCTGCGACGGCGATTTGTCTTCGAGGTAATCGTTGACCCCTGCGGCGTAGGCCTGCAGATATTGCCGGGTCTCTGGTTCGAGCATTTTCAGCTCTTCTTCGGCGACCTGACGCCAGCCCATCGTCCGGATGACGGTGTCGGTCTCGATGCCGCCGGAGCCCACGAGCTCGGAGAGTCGGCCAGCGGTGATGTGCCGACGCAGGTCCATCTGGAAGAAGCGGTCCTGAGCCGCGACGTAGCCCTGGCCGCGGAACAGGTCGGCGGGAGTGTCAGCATAGATGTGGGCCACACCCTGCTCATCGCGCAACACGTCGACCCGGCCATCCAGGGAGGCCATGGTCAGCTCGCCCTCAGTCTGCGGGAAGGAGCGGCGGGACAGTCCCACGCCGAGCACGGAGGCGGCCACGGCCACCACGACCAGGACAGCCAGCGCAGGCATGAGAACGCGTCGAAGCAGTCGGGGCACGATCCGAGGGTATGTCACACCGGCGACCTGCTGGCCGACATACACTCTCCTACGTGCCTACCTACTCCTACGCCTGCCGGGATTGTGAGCACCGTTTCGACATCCAGCAGGCGTTCTCCGATAACTCGTTGACCGACTGCCCCGTCTGCCGAGGCAACCTGCGCAAAGTCTTCTCCGCCGTGGGGGTCGTCTTCAAGGGATCGGGCTTCTACCGCAACGACTCCCGAACCGGCTCCAACGGTCGCTCCTCCTCCAACGGCTCGAGCGGATCAGCAGATTCGGGCACGGAGTCCTCTAGTTCTTCCTCGGGTGAGTCCGGGAGCAAGAAGGCTGAGTCAGGATCGGCCAAGGAGCCCTCGTCCAGTAGGGAATCGTCCCCAACGAAGAAGTCACCGGCCTCGAGTGGCAGTGGCTCTTCCTCATCGTCGTCAACACCGAGCAAGAAGGCCTCCGTCTAACTCCCGATCCGCATCCGCTTGACGGTGGCTGGCTGTCCACCCACATCCGCAGTGACTGGGGCGCGCTGTCCACAGAGGCATCCTGACCCCGGCGATGGGTCGATCCGCGCGCCTACGTTCGCGTGGTGGGTTCCAACACCAGCAATCGGAGGCGCCGACGCGTCCCCTCGCGGATGAATCGTCGTGCGTTGTGGCGGCGCGCCAAGGTGCAACGCGCCCTGGCAGCGCTGCTGGCGGCGATGGCCGTGTGGCTCGGGGTCACTGCCGCGACGGCTGACCCTGAGGGGCCGCACGTGGACGTGGTGACGATGCAGATCGACGCCCGCAGCGGTCATGTGCTCCAACCCTCAGACCTCGACGTTCTTGCCGTTCCGGCTGCCTTGGCTCCGCGTGGGTCCTCCGGCAGCGTCGCGGACTGGATCAGTCAACGGCTGGCCTCCCCCATCCGGGCAGGCGGTGTGTTGACCGATGCGGACGTCAGCGTCGCGGCCTTGGCGCAAGGACAACCAGCGGGGTATGTCGTGGCGCACCTTCAACTGCCTAGCCCTGCCTTGGCCCGTGCGGCTCCGGCAGGTGCCCGAGTTGATGTGCTGTCGACCGCCGACGGCTCGATGTTGGCTTCGGATGTGATCGTGCTGTCCAGCACTTCCTCTGCCGATGACGCAGAGGGTCCGGGGCTCTTCGTGGCGGTGAGCCCAAGCGATGCTCAAGGGATTGCCGTGGCGAGCGGCCCCGGGTCGGCGGCGGCCCTGGCGGGCTCCGGGGTGACCATCGTGGTGCGCACAGAGAGCGACGAGCAAGAGCCGTGACCAGCGGAAATAGTTGGACCTTCATTCGTTTGGGTATCTTGACTTCGCGGTGGCTCCCGTTTGCCTCTGCTCTCCCGTGTGAGCGCCCCGAAAGGTTCCTCCCCGATGCTTCAAGGTTTCAAAGACTTCATCATGCGCGGCAACATCGTTGACCTCGCGGTCGCGGTGGTCATCGGCACTGCGTTCGCCGCAGTGGTCGACGTCGTGGTTTCTTCTTTCGTCAGTCCAATCTTGGCCCGTATCGGCGGAGCCGATGTCCCGGGCTTCGGCATCCAACTCGGCGCCGAAGGCAACGAGGCGACGCTGATCAACATCGGCGCCATGGTGAACGCGCTGATCATCTTCTTGATCACCGCTGCCGTCGTCTACTTCTTGATCATCGTCCCGATGAACAGGGTCATCGAGCACCGTCGCCGTGACGAGGAGCCCCAGCCCGAAGAGACCGCCGAAGACGTGATGGTCTTGCGCGAGATCCGGGACCTGCTTCAGCGTGGCTCCCAAGCCTGAGCCTGGCAAGGCCTGTCAGCCGCTTCGGGCTGTCTCAGGCCACTCACCAAGGGGCCCGTTCAGCCCCAGTGCGGCGGGCGTTGCTCGCGCCACCAGTCGTCTGACCCGGCGCTCGTCGAGCGCCGGGTCGGCGCTGCACCGGTCTCGCTGCCTGCCTGTTGGGCCGGTGCTTGCTCACCGTCGTCGGTGTCGACTGTCGCCTCCGTGAGTAGTTCCCGCCCTTGTTCCGGCACATCATCGGTCGCTGGGCGCCGTGATCGCCTCGGCCTGCGATCCGTTGGACGAGCTGGGTTCTCGGGTAAATCCGCTTTGCCTGTCACGACGCGCGTTCCCTGTCTCGCGAGGCCTGACGGACCGTCGAGACCACCGCCGCCACCTC
>JBGTGC010000290.1:0-16618 GCA_041746935.1 Dermatophilaceae bacterium | reverse complement strand
CGCCAGACCATCTGGGTTCTAGTCAGCCTGCGACTGCGGCACTTCGAGTGCGGCCAGGTCGCGCACGGCGTAGCGGTGGTGCTCCCACTCCTCCTCCAGAATCGTGCGCAGGCACGACAGAACCGTCTCTGGATACGCCGGAGCATGCGGGTTCTGTCGTGGCCGGGCTATATCCTCGGGGGTGATGCTGGCCAGGAAGTCGCGCACCATCGTCTGTCGCTCCGCACGCGCCTGGAGGACATCGTCGAACGACGGGGTCTGGGTGGAGAACACGGATTCCTCGTGCGCGTCGGTGTCGTTGTCGTCGTTAGGTAGACCGGCCGGGTGGTATGGCTGCTCTAGCCCGAGGATGGCCCTGCCGAGCCAAGTGTCAGTTGCCATCACCAGATGGCGCAGCGTCTGGGCGAATGACCACTCCTCATCGACGGTCGCGTCGACCGTCCCAGCAGGCATCGCAACAGCCCGGCCGAGCGTGGCCGACCAAGTCTTCTCCACGGCCGCCCACGCGGCGCGTAAGCCATCGGGGTCCTCGGCTTCGCGCAGCTCTCGCCCCGGGAATCGCCGGTTCAGTTCCGCATCGACGAAGGGCACGACGTCAACGTCATTGACGAGCAGCCTGCCACCCTCGAGGAGCCACGGGGAGTCGATCTCCATTCCTGAGACATCACTTCCGCGCACGATGACGTCGCCCAGGTCGCAGCCGATGAACCGGGACCCTCGCATGGTGCGGCTTTTAAGAGTCCTGCCCCGCAGGCTCTCAGGTTGGCTCTCGCTCATGGCGCAATGCTGGCACAGCTAGGCCACCCGCCACGTCCAGTCGGGTCATCACTCCACAAGTCGATCGCCGTATGGGGATCCGCACACGGTGCTGTCTTATGAGCAGCTCGGTATGCTCCGCCGTTTGTGACGATGGGGGCGACATCGTCATCTCAACCGCCGGTCGGCTACTCTGATCCATGGCAACTCAGCCGCCCGCATGGTCTGACCTGGCAGAGCTGGCTCGTGGCGCCTTGGGGAAGTGTCAAACGATCCGGGCCTCAATCAATATGTATGGTCCTGCGCAAGCCGACATCTGGGGCGCGCCGAGCGGATCCTCGGTCGAAGTCTGGTTTGCGGCCCCTGACTTGTGGCGCCTCGAACGTGATGGAGAGGCTCCACCGCTTCCCCAGAAGGTCATCGACCACACCCCGCAGATCCTTGTTCGTGTCTATCCGCCGCGGATTTCTCCGTGATCGGCGGGACACCGCCCGACGGTGCGCTTCGAACGGGACGTACGCGCAACGTGGGCCGCCGGTGACGTTTCGGCGTAACTCACGCGAAATGGTGGAAGGGGCCCTACCCAACTGTTGGGCTATGGCCCGGATCGTCATCCCCCGCTGACGCAAGTCCGCGATCTCGATCCGCTCATCTTGGGACAGGAACCGCGCGCTGACATTCCGCACGCCCAAGCGGTCTAACGGGGGCACGTACCCAACGACTTTGCCCTTGCGGTAGACCAAATGCCCGCGGGGCCAGTTGTGGCCCGCCGTGGGCGAGGCACCCACCTCGCGGGCCGCGCGCCGAACTCCCCAGCCAAGGGCCCGCAGTTCCATGAACCGGGCACGCTTAGCCGATTGCGGGCGACGGCCCGGGCCCTTCTTCACTCGACGACTCGTAGACATCACAACCTCCATCATCAAGGAAGTGTTGCAACCACCGCTAGAAACCACCGCGTCACATCTGCTCAGTTTTCGAGCGGCGTCGACAGTCCCGAGGAGCCGGGGTAGCGTGGGACCTCACCACATCACCGATGCTGAGCATCGGTCCAGGTCAAGGCTTGTTTCGCCGAGAGTCCCCGAGGTCCGGCGGGGCATAGGAGTTTCTCTTGCCGAGAGAGAAGGTCAGGGATTCGATTCCCCTCAGCGCCACCACGGGCATGGCCCTGATCAGGGCCATGCCCGTCATCCTGTAACAGGAGGATGGAGTGCCAGGTCCGCACTTATTCCGCGGTTATGGCTCCAACGTGGTCTATTCATTGGGGCTTTTCGGAGTCTCTCGACCAGGCGCGGCAGGGGCTGGCGCCGCAACGGATGCGCCTCACGGAGGGGTGCCGCTCGAACAACTATTGTTCGAGCGGCACCCTTTCGTGACTGGAGCGTGGGATCCCGACGGTCAGAGCGCCGGGGCGGCCGGAAGGTCGAGATCGGTCTGCACGAAGTGGTTGAAGTAGTTCGTGAGCAGGTTCAGTGTGACGTGCGTGGACAGTTCGGTGATCTGTTCGTCGCTCCAGCCTGCGTCGAGGGCAGCCTGCCAGGAGTCGTCTTCGACGGAACCGATGTTGGTGGTGTACTGGCGGGCGAGGGTAAGCAGAGCGTCCAGCTTGGCGTCGAAGTCCGCCTCGTCTCCTCGGATGGCGACCATCTCCTCGTCGGTGAGGCCCGCAGCTTTGCCGCCTCCGGTGTGGGCTGCCTGGCAGTAGTTGCACCCGTCAGCGTTGCCCACCGCCAGTGCGATCGCCTCTTGGGTGCGTGCGTCGAAGGAGCCGTAGTCGGCGATGACCTGCTGGATGGCGATGTAACTCTGGAGCACTACCGGTGAATGCGCCATCCCTCCGTGGATGTTGATGACCTTGCCGAACTTCGCCTCGAGCCCCTTGAGCTCGTCACGGCTCTGCTCGGGGGCGCTGTCGGTGGTGTGGACGGGAATGCGGGCCATGGGTGGCTCTCCTCTGGTTGTTGGTTGTGCCGCTGACGTATGTAGAAGTTGTTGATGCCCGGACTACGTCCCGAAGTGTCATGTCGGTGACACTGTTGGTCCACCGCCTGAGAAGAATCATGTAGGAGAAGCATGCGCAAGCGTCAGGAAGAGTCAGCATCCTTCCGCGATGCCCTCTGGGTCTCTAGGTGCGTGGGGCATGCGGAGACAACGCCGCTACGACTCGAGGACGTTGAGGGGCTTGCCCGCTTCATTGAGGTACGAACCTTGGTCGTCGGCGAGCCGCTGCAGCGCGCTGGTGATGTGCCTATTGGAGTGTGCATCGTCCGTGAAGGCTGTCTAGAGATCGCGGTGCACGGGTCTGGCGGACGAATGGTTATCCAGACGCTACGGCCGGGGGATATTGACGGTGACATCCAGATCCTGCTCGGGATGTCGATGCCGTACGAGACGCGGGCGAACACCTCGACCACTTGTCTCATGCTGAGCCGCAACCACTTCGAAGAACTCCTTGCCACTCACCCGCAGGTCTCACGACGGTGGTTGACAAGCGTGGCACAACGCCTGGCTCGATCTCACTCCCGGTTGACGAGCCTGCTCGGGCAGCCGCTCGAGATCCAGGTCGCCCAGCTGCTGTTGGAAGAACGCGTCGATGACATGGTGTCCCTGCCCCAGACGACCGTGGCCGCGCTTCTGGGAGTTCGCCGTCCCTCGGTGAACCGGGTGCTCCGTAAGTTCGCTCGCGGCGGTCTGGTCGAGATCAGCTACGGCCGGGTCCAGATCCTAGATGCCACGGCGCTAGGAGGTATCACCACGGAGCACTAGCCGAGGGCGCGCGGTACCTGGGGTTCCGTTCGTGGTCTAACCCCGGGCTAGTTGGGCGTCGTGGCTTAGAGGACCAGCCGGTGGCGCAGGCGGCAATGGCGGACTTGAGCTGTCGGGTGGTGAGGACAAGTTTGACGACCATGCCGAGGGGGCTCATAGAATCGTGACGCTCGGGACCAGGAGGTGCGCCTGGAAGTGCCGACAGGCCGTGTGTGGATGGTCAGGGAACGGTTGGGGTGCGTGCTTCCTCGCACAGTCTCAACCAAACTTCGCTTGGTGTGGGGTATGCCGGGACCGCTTGCCAGAGTTGTTCCACGGTCAGGCCCGCGGATACTGCGAGCGTGGCCGGGTAGAGGTGCGTGCTCGCGCTGGGCCCGACAAAGGTCGCGGCGAGGATAACCCCGGTGTGTTCGTCGAGGAGCAGTTCGGCGGTCCCGGCGTCGTCGTCGCGTTGCACCGCTGTGCCCGCCACGGCCATCGATAGTCCGATACGACGCACCGCGAATCCGGCCTCGCGCAACGCGCTTTCGGAGCGCCCGGCTGAGGCGACCTCAGGTTGGGTGAAGATGACCTGGGGCACTGCGTCGTGATCGGACGCCGCGACGTACCGCGGGCCCAGGACAGAACCTCCACGGGCCGTGGCCGCGATCACGTCCCCACAGACCCGAGCCTGGTACTTGCCCTGATGGGTGAGCAACGCGCGGCCATTGACATCGCCGACGGCAAACAGCCAGTCACCCTCCACCCCGACGACACGCATTGAATCATCAACAGGGACGAATCCACGAGACCCGGAAAGGTCCGTCAGTCCCACCGTGTCGAGTCCGAGGCCGTCGGTGCCGGGAGCGCGTCCGGTCGCGGCGAGGACCTCATCGACCTCTAGGAGATGGCCATCCCCGTTGTCCGTTGTGCTGTGGATGCTCACCGGCCCGCCGTGTATCCGACCGTATCCGGTGTCTTTGGCCCCGGGCCGCGTCACCGAGGTCGGGGATGTCTTCAGAAGCACCGTGACCCGGGCCGAACGCAAACCGTCCAGGACCGCGGTCGCAGCGAACTCCGGGATGTTCCCGAGCAGACGGTCCTCTCGCACCAGGAGCGTGACCCGCGTCCCGAAGGACGCGAACCACGTCGCTGACTCGCACGCGACGACACCGCCACCAATGATCGCGAGACTCTGAGGAACCTCGTGGACATTCGTGGCATCCCGTGACGTCCATGGCAGGGCAGCGTCAAGGCCATCGATCGGTGCGATCTTTGCGGTTGATCCCGTCGCCAGCACAACCGCTTGGCGGGCCCGCACGATCCGGTCCCCGACGGTGACCTCGCGCTGTCCCGACAGGCGTGCGTGACCTCGAATGATCTCTATGCCTACCCCCTCAGCCCACTCGACCTGGCTGGAGTCGTCGAGACCGTTGGTGAAAGCATCACGTCGCGAAAGAGTAGCGTCCACGTCGACACCGTGACCGCAGAGCACCGAAGCTACCCCGGGCACGTTTGCGGCGTGAGCCAACACGTCGCTCGGCGTGAGTAGGACCTTGCTGGGCATACACGCCCAGTAGGAGCACTCACCACCGAGAAGTTCGTGCTCGATGATCACCGCAGACATGTCGCTATCGGCAATGGCGTACTGGGCGGCGTTCTCACCAACCGCTCCACCACCGATGACGACAACGTCATACTCATCGGTTTGCTCAAGGTCTTCGAGGGGCGTCTTCATTTCTTCATGCTAGTGGTCTGACATTGGCCGCCCTCGGGGGCGGGTGAGTACGCATTACAAGTGTCCATTAGGGGTGCATTCTCGGTGCTGTGTATTCGAAGCGGCCTTCCTTTGGAGGTAGCCGAGACTTGTCGTTTCGTTTCACTACGCCAGTCAAGTAACGACCTCGGTTTACGCGATCGACGATGAGGCGCGTTGTTGCTTCGGTCCCCTAGAGTGCTTTTGACCTACCCACGTTATGAGCGATCCCCAGGCAGGTGTACGCGTGCCTAGTGACGCTCGGCTTGTGCGATAGCCCAGGCCGCGTTGACCAGTCCGATGTGGCTGAACGCCTGAGGGTAGTTGCCAAGCAGCTCGGCTCCTGTCGGGTCGACCTCTTCGGCGAGGAGCCCGACGTCGTTGGCGTAGGAGATCGCACGTTCGAAGGTTGTACGAGCTCGCTCCGTCTCGCCGACGAGCGCTTGTGCCTGTGCCAGCCAGAACGTGCACAACAAGAATGTCCCTTCCTCGCCTTCGAGTCCGTCGTGGGCGAGGTAACG
The DNA here is from genome assembly GCA_041746935.1 of Dermatophilaceae bacterium. Lineage (GTDB taxonomy): Bacteria > Actinomycetota > Actinomycetes > Actinomycetales > Dermatophilaceae > Ornithinicoccus. The sequence goes on along the minus strand of JBGTGC010000290.1, from coordinate 10,843 downwards.
GTAGACGAGCCCTTGGTCGTCGGTTAGCCGGTCCGCGATCGCGTCCACGGTCGCACTGACCCTCGGGTCGTCGCCCGGCAGGAAGCCAACGATCGGCATCATGAGGCTGGAGGCGTCCAGGTCGTCCGAGCCGAACGACTGCGTGAAAGCCTGCGCGGTGTCGCTCCATCCGCGCTCGAGGATGGCGGCGGAGATCTCGTCAAGTGTCGTGGTCCATTCCTGTACGCGTGCTTGTGCGTTCAGTTCATCAGCGAGGGCGATCCCGCGATCGAGGGCGACCCAGCACATCAACTTGGAGTACAGGAAGTGGCGGGGTTCGCCTCGGATCTCCCAAATGCCCTGGTCTTTGTTTGTCCAGCGGCTCGCTGCGGCATCGACCACGGAGACCAAGAAGTCCTTCGTCACCTCGTCGAACTCACCCAGTTGGTCGCCGAGACGGTGCGCGGCGCCGAGCAACTCGCCATACACGTCGAGCTGAACTTGGTCCCACGCACCGTTGCCGACGCGCACCGGCGCGCTGTCACGCCAACCGCGCAGGTGAGGCAGGGAGCGTTCGCTCAGGTCATGCTCGCCGCCGATCCCGAACATGATCTGCAGATCCTCACCCCGCTGCAACGAGGTCGCCGCAGCGCCGGACATGAACGAGAAGAAGCGATGCGCTTCGTCCGGACACGCCGCGACCCACAACGCCTCCAGCGTGAGGCTGGCGTCTCGGACCCACGTGTAGCGGTAGTCCCAGTTCCGGGACCCGCCGACAGTCTCGGGCAGCGACGTGGTCGGCGCGGCCACGATCGCACCGGTCGGTTGGTACGTCAGCGCCTGCAACACCCGCCCGGAGTGGGCCACCAGATCGCGCCAGGGACCGTCGTAACTCTGATGCAACGAAGACCAGCTCTGCCACCCGGCGATAGTGTCCTCGAGCCGCTCCGCCACCTCGTCGGCGTCCCACACCACGGGCCGTTCCTGCCAACTCGCCCGATGTTGAAGTGCGAAGCCGGCCGATTCACCACTGGACAGCCCAAATGTCGCCGACGCGGTATCTTCCAGCGTGACCGCGATCGGGCACGACAACACCAAAACGTCGGCGCCACCACGAGCCAGGACACCTCCGTCGATTCCGTGCAACAGCGGATGGATCAGCCCGTACTCCGGTCGGGGCGCGTACTCCAGCGCGAACACCACGGTGCCCTCGGTACACGTCACCCGTCTGATCAGCACTCCCGGTGAATCGGCACCCAAGTCGTGACCCCGTTCGTTGCGTCCGGTTGCCATGGCGTCGACCACGACGCCGACACCAGACTCTGTCCGGTAGGTGGTTTCGAGCACCATCGCCCCGTCGAGGTAACGCCGGTGGATGGACGCTTCACCGACCGGTCGCAGCGACCAGCGCCCACCGTCATCATCGAGCAGACCGGCAAACACCGCAGCACTGTCGAACCGGGGGAAACACAACCAGTCGACGGTGCCGTCGCGGCTGATCAGCGCCGCCGACCGGCAATCAGACAGCAGCGCGTACTCGGCAATCGGTTGCGAAGGCATCGACAGCTCCCTATTCGTTGGAGGACATGAGTCGTGAGTTCGTTGTAGCAGGTGTGACAGTTCAAGAACACGCTGAACCCAGCCGATCCTGCCAATGCCAACCCGTTTGGGGAGGTTGGTATGGCGCTAGGCTGCGTTTCGTGCCCGTCATTCCCCCCTACCCGGTCGTGCCAGCCAACGACATCGCGTGGATCACCGAGACCGACATGATCGAGGTCGACCGCGTGATGATCGAAGATCTTCACATCGAGTTGCTTCAGATGATGGAGAACGCCGGCCGCAATCTGGCTCGTCTCGTCCTCGATCTCGCCAGTCCGGACCGTGTCGCGGTCGCCGCTGGCCCGGGCGGCAACGGCGGGGGCGGATTGGTCGCCGCTCGCCACCTCGCCAACGCCGGGGTCGAAGTGATCGTCACGACGACAAACCCGCCCGGGGAACTCTCACCGACCGCCGCGCACCAACTCGACATCCTGCACCGGATGGGGGTGAGCACCTCCAAAACCGTCGCGGACTGCGACATCGCGATTGACGCGGTCATCGGCTACTCGCTACGCGGTGCGCCACGCGGACCCAGTGTGTTGCTGATTGAGCAACTGAACACGGCTTCCACCGTGGTGGCGCTCGACACACCGAGTGGGTTAGAAGTCACGAGCGGGCAGATCCCGGGAATTGTGGTTCACGCCGACGCAACGATGACGCTGGCACTGCCGAAGATCGGCCTACGCAATAGTGAGATCGTGGGCGAGCTCTACCTGGCCGACATCTCCGTACCGCCATCAGTCATCTCTGCCTACGGACCGACCCCGGACTTCTCCTCCTCGCCACTGCTACGCGTTACCCGGTAAAAGCAGCATCCTTCGGGCCGAAGTGTGATGGCGTGACACCCCGAACCAACGGCGGTGGGACAGCGCGGGAAGCGCTCGACCAACGCACATCAGGCTCAACCGGTCAGGACAACCTCTAAGAAAACCGACGGTACAGCGAACCTCAGTGCCCGATGCTCATCTGGGGCCTCACTCCAGTGTGCGCCGGGTCGGCAATCCGGGTGCGTCCCGGTTTTCGGCTTGATTCTCCGGCATGCGCGACAACGCCGCGCCGAGACGCTGGGCCCATGGGCTCGCGGTCGCCCCGTGGGCGTAGACACTGACCAGCACCGTCCACATGGCGACGGTGAAGATCAGCTCCGTGTTGGCGCCCTCAAGTTCCTGCATCACCAACAGCGCAAACAGAATCGACGCCAAACCGCGGGGCCCGAACCAGCCCAAAAACACCTTGGTATGCAGCAATGTGCCTGACCCTGCGAGCGCCAGCACCACGGGGATCACGCGGACGACGGTCAGGCTGGCGACGGCATACCCGATGATTGGCCAGGTCACCTCGGTCACCAGCGGTCCCGCAATGACCGCACCGAAGAGCAGAAAGGTAATCGCGGTCAACAGGTCGCCCTCGTCCTGAGTGAAGTCTTGAACGTCTTTGCACTGTTTGGCCGCGACGACCCCAAACGTCATTCCCGCCACGAACGCGGCCACAAAACCGTTGCCGTCCAGCACTTCTGCACCCGCATAGGCCGCCGCCGCGACTGCCACGGTGGCCAGTTGGCGGTAGACCCCCTCGACGTGCCCAGCCGAAGCGAATCGATCCAGCAGTATGCCGCCCACAGCCCCGGCAAGCAGCCCGCACAGCAACCCGAAGCCGATGTGGCTCGCCGCAAAAGCACCCCAGTCGCGCGAGCCCCCCTCTTCGGCGGCGGCGAGCGCGATGGCCACCGTCACAATCGGGACCATCAGCCCATCGTTAAGGCCGCTCTCGACGTTGAGGCTTTGCCGCACCCGGACGGGTAACCGTGTGTCGCTGACCACGGCCTGGCCCAGAGCCGCGTCGGTCGGGGTCAAAACCGCCGCCAGCAAGAAGGCCTCGGCCCACGAAAAGCCGGGGAAGATCAGCGCCGCAGCGACCGTGCCAGCGCCGAGCGTCAGCGGCACACCCACCCCGAGCATTCGGATGGGGATGGCAACGTCTTTACGCAACTTCCGCAGGTTGATCCGTACCGCGTCGGTGAACAGCACCAACACTAGGGTCGCCTCCACAATGATGGTCAGCGCCTCCCCGTCGAGGCTGAGGTTAAACCAGCCGGCCCCGGCGCAGCCGACCAGCAAGCCCACCGTGGTGAAAACCATCGGCCCCGTGACCGGGGACATTGCTAAGGGTCGAGACACCAACGCAAAGCCGAATATTGCGGCGGCAATGATGAGGATTTCGGTCATATCCGCATACTTTCAGTGACACACCCTTGACATATGGACCAAACTCACACGGGTGCAGATAAGCGATCGGCAACCGAGGCACCGACGAGATTAAACGTCAGAATGCACGTGGGAATCGACTATTCGGTGCCTGCAACCGGCTCCGGCTCGACGTAACCGAACGTTTCACCGCTTTGGAGCACATTGCGGTCGTTTCCGTAGTTGGGCAAACCCCCAGCCCTGCGCAGCATGTCTGCCGTGTGCATAAGGTTCCAGCTCATGATGGTGGCGTTTTGACGGGTGAAGGCGCTGTCGAAGCCGACTGGTCGTTGGCCTTCGCGGGGGTCACCGTAGGAAGGACCGGGACCGATCTCGCCGAGCCAGCCAGCATCTGCCTGCGGGGGAATCGTCAGTCCAAGGTGTTGCAGGGCGAACAGCAACGACATCGAGGTGTGCTTGACGCCGTCCTCGTTGCCGGTGATCACGGCGCCGCCGACCTTGCCGTAGTACACGGACTGGCCGTCCTCGTTGAGCTGGCCAGACATGGCGTAAAGGCGCTCGATAAAACGCCGGCACTCCGACGATTCTTCACCTAACCAAATCGGGGTACCCAGGATGAGGATGTCAGCGGCTTGGACGCGGGGCCACAACGCGGGCCATTCGTCGCCTTTTGCGCCCTGCTCGCGCATATCCGGTTGCACGCCGGTCGCGATGTCGTGCTGCGCTGTGTGCAGACGATCCACCTGCACGTCTGCGCCCGACATGATGTGGTCGATGACGTCTAACAGCCGGCCCGTATGCGAACGCTCAGGGTCCGGAGTTAAAGAACAGTTGACCAACAGAGCAGTGAGTTTCTCGTAGCGTGGTGCGTCCATACGTTTCTCCTTGAAATGGGAATTTCTCGGGTGCCGGTGCCATCAATCTGACACCGGGCAGGGGTAACAAGGTTTCCTTGGGTCGGTTCCGTTGATGTGTAGTGGGTGGTCTTTTAGACGCGGGCCGCTGATGACTGCTTCGTAGCTCGGGTTGCGAGGAGACGGGCGAACCAGACCCCGGCCACCATGGCTGCCACGACGACGAACGAGGAGACGTTGAGCTGCGCGACTCCGGATAGTCCGTGCCCGAGGTTGCAGCCCCCCGCGATCCAGCCTCCTGCGCCCAGGAGCAGGCCTCCAGCCGCGAGTTGGAGGTAGCGCACGGGTTCCTCGCCGCGCAGCCAGAAACCGCCGGCCGTACGAGCCGACAGGGCCCCGCCGGCCACGATGCCCAGCAGGAACGTGATCAGCCAGTAGTTCGGGGAACCAGCCGCGACGCTCGCCACGGCACCCACGGAGCTGGGACCGAAGCTGGCGCCGCCGATCGCTGCCAGGGCCCATCCGGCCGTGATCGCCAACCCGAGACCGAAACCGATCTGCGGCCACCCCCACTGCCAGTCATGGGCCGGGGACTCGCGTCCAGTCCGCCGCCACAAAGCGACCGCGACAGCGACCAGAAACAGCACGGCGACCAGCAGGCGTGGCACGCCAAGCAGGCCGGGGATCGTGCCTGCCTCGCCACCGGACAGCACCGTGGGCCCGGGCACAGTGACCTGACGGGCGAGTAGCTCACCTACGGCCCACCCGATCAACCCGACCAACGCACCCAGCATGCCCGAGCCCAACTTGTAAAAGAGCCCAGAGACGCACGACTTTGCGACGGCCATGCCCACACCGATGACCAGTCCACCCACCACATTGGCCACCGGCCGAAAGGCCAGGCCCTGATTAAGCCCACCGGTGTTTGGCAGCAGGAACAGCAAAGCGAGCCCCACCGAGGCTAGGGCGATCCCCAACGCCCACCCGCGAGCCAACAGGAATCGACCCTGCAGCGAGGTGCCGATGGCTGAATGGAAGCACAACTGTCCCCGCTGGAGTACGTAGCCCATCGCCACACCCGCGACGGCACCGGTCACGACGGAGGTGATCACGTACGGACCTGCGAGTGATCGACAACGGTTATCTCATTCATAAATGCTCCAGAGTTGGGTCAGCGGGATTGCCGGGTCCCAGTTCGTGCAACGTCGCGTGAGCCAAGACATGGTCGGGCTGGTATGAGTCATGACTCTTTCACGTGAGTGCGGTGAAGTGCCCGAGGCTTCAGCGAGGAGTGCTGGCGAGCTCACGCTCGGACGCTGGGGCCTCGACGCCCAAGACATGGTCGAGGGAGAGACGTCCCGGACCCATGAAGAGCAACGCGACCAATCCAGCAAGTAGCGCGATGTCCAACTCCGCTCCCGGCGATGGGGCACCGGTGGGCGCGATAACCCCCAGGTCGGCCTTGACCAAGATGATCGCGCCGATCAATGTCGCGATCAGTGGCAGGGTGACAAGCCTCGTCCCAAGTCCAGCGAGCAGCATGAGACCACCGACGAGCTCGGCGATCGTCACCAGCCAGGCCACGAACTCCGGAGCGCCTACTCCAAGTCCGGTGAGCATCCCACCGAACCCCTCAGCGGGTCCACCAGTGAACTTGCTGTAGCCGTGGACGACGAAGACCACTCCCAGGCCAAGACGCAGCGCAAGAGGGGCAAGGAACTGAAGAGAGTTGAGGAACGGAAAGCCGAGCATGCGCATGGTGCACTCCTGTATTCGTAGTTGGGTCGAAACCCGGTGCCACTGACAAGCCATTCCCGTTGACCCGGTCGTCACAGAACGCCGGAGAGCCTGGTCCGACGTCTTTGGCAGTTTCTGGTAGTGCCAATAGCACGTATGGTGACGTTGAATCACTAGTTGCGAAGGGGCAGGTTCATGATGCGGATGAGCGCATACATCGGCGCGCTGTTGGGAGTCGCGCTCGTGCTGAGCCCGGTGGCGGCCAATGCGCAATCCGATCCGGGCCCGCCGGAGGTGGCGGGCCTGGTGGTCTATGCCAGTGACTACGACGTGCCGGAAACGGCCAAGCGGGTGCAGGACGCCTTGAACGATGCAGGGATGGTCACGCTCACCCTGGATCACCAGGCCAATGCCGAGTCGGTCGGGGCCACGTTGCGCCCCACCACTGTCGTCATCGGCGGTGCACCGCCGGTCGGTACGCCGTTACTGCTGCAGGCCCAAGAGGTGGGCATCGATCTGCCGCAGAAGTTCTTGTCCTGGGAAGACGAAGCTGGTCAGGTCTGGCTCGCGCACAACTCCGGGGAGTACCTCGCGGTGCAATCCGGCATTGACCCCGAGTCGCCAGCAGTGACTGGCCTCGACCAAGCCGTCGGCGGTCTTGCCACCCAAGCCAGTGGAGCCTCGGAGCCAGCGACCCTCGGCGCTGCGGTCACCGCGTATCCGCAGTACCGCCTCGAGCAAACCAGCAAAACCTCGGTGCCCGAGTCCATCCGCCGCTACCAGGACGCCTTCGCCGACGCCGGTCTGAAGGAGCTGCCAGTGGTCGATCACCAGGCCGGAGCTGAGTCCATCGGCCAGACGCTACGTCCTACCCAGGTCACGTTCGCCGGGAACCCGAAGGCCGGGACGCCGTTTATGGCGGCACAGCAGACGATGGGTATCGACCTACCGACCCGCTTCTACGCCCGCGAAAGTTCCGACGGCACAGTCACAGTGGGTCACGTGAATATCGCGGTCCTGGCGCAGCGCCACTCAGTCACCGGGATCGAAGAGCCGTTGTCGATGGTGACCACAGCCACTGCTGCCTTCACCACTGCCGCCGCGGGTGAAATGACGATGCCCGAGGGCGGAGTAGCCACCGGGGCCGGCGGTACCGCCGACTCATCGAACACGGGGGTCATCGGACTGGGTCTGCTGGCGGTGCTGAGTGCCTCGGTGCTTGTTGTCGTATTCTGGCGGATGAGGGCCCGGACCTCGGCCTGAGGACTGCTGATGACGATGGCCAGAGGAGTGTGTTGGCAACGCTGGTCGACCTCGGCCGGTGATCGCTAGCACGGAACCGGGCGGTGACGTGCCGGTCCTTGTGCCGGGAGGTGAACGCGGTGTAGCGGATTTCGACGACTTCGGCTCCGTGATACACCCTGGACGGCACCTACGCCGACCGCCCCGAACGATTCGGGCACCACCGACTGGCTCCGACACGGCTTCCCGCTGCGGGTGCATCAATCATCCCTCACCAGAGTCCCCGCGGTCGACAATGCTGTGACACGGCTGGTTGACCCGCGTGACCGCTCGCTACGTGCACAGGCCGCGGATCTACCGCCTTCTCGCAAGCCGTCTTCAGGTGACCATGTTCTACAGGTTTCACGGACGCAGCCTTGACCGGCCCTCGCCCCTGGCGGTCCGGGCGCACCGGAATAGTTGCTGCCACCACGGGGGTTGTGGCTCGTATGCCAACTCCCACGCCGACCACTCTCGCGCCCGACCTCGACGTTCCCCTGGTTGGTGGCGGTCGGTTCCGGCTCGTCGACCAACGGCCGGACTCGTTCACGCTGGTGTTCTTCTACCGGGGTCTGCACTGCCCGATTTGTCGCGGCTACCTCGCCGAGCTGAACCAGACCATGGACGACTTCGCCGTCGCTGGTGTCACCTCGATCGTCGCGGTCAGCGGGGACGACGCCGACCGCGCGCAGCGGAGCGTCACGGACTGGGGTCTGGACCGCCTGCAGGTCGGCCACGGGCAAAGCATCGAGTCGATGCGCGCCTGGGGATTGTTCGTCAGCAAAGGCATCACCGACCCCGAGCCCGACCTGTTCGGGGAGCCCGGCCTGTTCCTGATCCGCCCGGACGCCACCGTGTACATGGCGGCGGTCAACTCCATGCCCGCCGCCCGCCCCCGCATCTCTGATGTGCTTGGCGCCGTAAAGTTCTTCACCGAGAACGACTACCCCGCCCGCGGAGAGGCCTAAACGCCCACACCCCATCCGGGATGCCAGCCATCGGACCGTAGGCAGTCTGGGCAACGCCTGAATCGCGCCTCGTATGGGAACCACTACCAGTAGCGGTAGGACCGGCTTGAGCCCATGGTCCCGCTCGTCCCGCAGGGGATCGCTGACTGGTGACTGTTGGGCTTACGGGCGGACCTCGCGGGATGACTATCGGCGGAGTTGTCGGTCTCGGCGCGATTTTCGGGCTGCGAGGAGGCCGCTGCCGGTGAGGACGATCAGGACGGTGGCTGAGATCAGGAACGGCCACGATCCCGGGTTTGTGCCGAAGGCTCCGAGTGCGACGAAGGAGACCGTGCCCGGAACGATGCCCACCGCGGTACCGATGGCGTAGTCCCTGGTCCGGACCGCGGTCAGTCCGGCGGAATAGTTGATCACCGTGAACGGCAGGATGGGGACCAGCCGCACGCCGATGACTGCGATGATCCCCCGTCTGTTCAACAACGCATCAACTCGTTCGACCCGAGCGCCGGTGATCCGCTCTACGGCGTCGCGCCCGAGTACTCGGCTGAGGGCGAACGCGACCGCCGCGCCGAGGAGAGCCGCGAGAAAGACCACCACGACTCCGAGGACCAGGCCGAACATCACACCGGCGAGGGCGGCGAAGACATTTTTGGGCAGTGGGAGCAGAGTGACCATGGCGTAGATGAACACGAACAGGGCTGGGGCGGCCGGACCTGCCCCGGCGATGTATCCCTGAATCTGCTGTGCATCCGGCGGGCCGACGACGGCCGCGGTCACACCTGCAACGACAAGGATCGCGATCAGGGCGAGCAGGCGCACCCGGGCCCCCTGGCTAGAGGGGCGCGGCTGGTCCTCAGGTCCGGAGTTCACGTGGTGAGCCGACGAAGGCCGTGCCCGGTGTTGGGGCTGCCTCACGGCGGGGGCCAAGGAAAGGAGCGTGACGGGTCAGGGTCCAGCGAAAGCTCCACGTCGTGGCCTAGGACCGGGGCGTCGAGACGGCCCTGACAGAAGTTCACCAGTATGGAACTTCCGTACGATCGCCCGCGCCTCGGGGAGCACACCGGCCCAGGCGTCGTTGATTGCGAACCGGGACCAGGCACCTAAAGCATCGATCCGAGGTCGGAGCCGACGGTGGGGTATGCGGCTGTCGCGGATTTGAGTTGTGTGGCGGTGAGGCCGAGTTTGATGGCCACACCAAGGGTGTTGACAAGTTCTCCGTACTCGGGTCCCAGGAGGTGGGCGCCGACGATGAGGTCGGTGGATTGGTCGATGAGGATTTTCGCGGATGCCGTGTTCTCACCGACGCGGTAGTTGGAGTACCAGGTGCTGGTATCGGAGTAGCGGACGATCAGGTCTATGCCCTGCTCGCGTGCTTCGGATTCGAGCATGCCGACGCGGACGAGCTCGGGGATGGTGAAGACCGCTGTGGGGATGCCGGTGTAGTCCGGGGTGGTGGTCGTGCTTTTGAGCATGTTGGACGCGGCGACTTTGGCTTCGGAGACTGCGACTGGTGTCAACGGCATCCCAGGGGTATCGGCGCTGTCACCGGCAGCCCAGATCGCAGGGTTCGTAACGCTTTGCAGGTGGCCGCTCACGTGCACACCGCGTTCACCCCAGTGCACACCAGCGGCATCGAGACCCATCCCGGACAGGTCGGCGACCCGTCCCGCACCGTGGACGACCAAATCTGTCTCGACCGTCTCGGGACCTGTTGGCGTCTCGAGGGTGACCTGGTGGCCGCGTTCAGCGCGTTCGATGGCAGTGATGGTGGTCGAGCGGCGCAGGTCGATGCCTGCCTGGTGTCCGCGTTCGATCAACAGTTCCACGAGGTCGGGGTCGAAACTTTTCAACGGGCGATCACCGCGGTCGACGATGGTCACCGAGGAATCGGCCCGGGCGGCGAGGTGCGCGAACTCGAAAGAGATGAAACCACCACCGATGAACACAATCCGTCTGGGCAGGATGTCCAGGTTCAGGAAGTCGGTGCTGTCGATGAGGTGTTCGTGGCCGGGGAAGTCCACGGGCCGGGGTCTGGCGCCGGTAGCGATCAGGAACCGGTCGGCCTCGTACGGGACGTCGGCGATCTCGATTTGTTGCGGGCCGGTGAACCTGGCGTGGCCATGCAACGTGTCCACGCCGTTGCCGGCCAGGCCCGCTTCCATGTTCTGCGGGACCGGGTCGGTGAAGCCGTGCTTGTGCTTCATCAGATCAGCCCAGTTTA
>JBGTGC010000289.1:0-3412 GCA_041746935.1 Dermatophilaceae bacterium | reverse complement strand
GCGCTCCGCGGCGGCATCCGGCCGGTCGGGCGCCGCAGAGGAATCCGACCGACGAGAGGTGCCGGTGGTCAGGGCCATGGCCTACTGACCGGTCCCGATCGACTCGGCCTGACTCTGCACGTCCTCCAACACCTTGGCCGGGTCGGCACCAGACTTGGTCACCTGTTCAATGGCGGTGTCGAAGGACGTCACGACCTCCTCCCAGGTGGGAAAGGACGGCGGAGCCTGAGCGGTCTCCAGTTGGGTGCCGAAGGCTGCCAGCTTGGGGTCGGAGGTGAGTGCCTCGTCGTCCCAGGCCGCCTGCACCGAGGGCAGGTCGGTGGTCATCTCATACCAATCGATCTGGGTCTGCGGCTCGGTGAGCCACTGCACGAAGGCCCACGCGGTGTCCCGGTTGTCGGTCTCCTTGAAGACGGCCAAGTTGGAGCCGCCGACGAAGGAGGAGGACGAGCCGCCCTCGGGCATCGGAACCGGGGCCACGTCGTATTTGTCGGCGAAGCCTTCGCCTCCGGCGTCTTCGACGAGGGATCGCATCCACGGCCCGGAGATGAACATCGGCTCGTCGCCGCTGGTGAAGTTGGCGATGAGCTCGTCGGCGACCGGCTTGGTGTCGGCGATGCCGTCGGTGAAGAAGCTCTGGTAGTACTCGACCGCCTCGGTCATCTCCGGGGTGTCAAAGGTGTACTGGTCCTCTGCTGCGACCTCGGCCCCGTTGGTCCAGGCGAAGGGCAGCACGGTCTGCCAGGAGCCGACCGCTCCGGGCTGCAGGCTGATGCCCCACTCGGAGCCGCCCTTGGTTTGCAAGTCGGCGGCCATCTCGTGAAAGCCCTCCCAGTCGGTGGGCACCTCGTCGTAGCCCGCCTTCTCAGCGATGTCGGTGCGGTAGTAGACCAGCCGCGTCTCGACATACCAGGGCACGCCGTATGCCGTGCCGTCGACCTCGGTGGTGCTCTGTGCCCCCTCGAAGAAGGCCGCCGAGTCGATTGACCCGGGGGCGGGGTCCAGGGCGTCGAGGCCGGCAAACTCGCCCATCCAGGTCGTGCCGACCATCGCGAGGTCGGGCGTGGTGCCAGCGGTGATAGAGGTGACGAACTTGTCGTGAGCGGAGTCCCACGGAATAGCCGTCACGTTGACCGTGACCCCGTCGTGAGCGGCCTCGAAGTCCTTGGCCAGCTCGGGTAACTTTTCGCCTTCGGCACCCATCGCCCACACGTCGATGGTCCCGGCGACGTCTTCGGTGGAAACCTCCTCACCGGTCTGCGGCGCGGCTTCACCGTCGCCGCTCTCACTCGCGCGTCCACAGCTGGCCAAAGCCACTGCGGTTCCGGCGGTCAGTGCGATCAGCATCTGGGTGCGTCGCATGGTCACTCCTTTTCTTCGAGGGTTGGTTGCGGTGAAGGGCGACCCGCGAGGCAGCCGCAGGATTCCCGGATGACCAGGGTGGTAGGCAAGGTGTGTTCCTCACGGGTGCTGGGGGCACCGCTGATCAGCTCGCGCATCCGCACGGCTGCGGCAGCCCCGAGATCGCGCACCGGCTGGGCGACTGTGGTCAGCGCCGGGCGGACGAAGCGGGCGGTCATCACGTCGTCCCAGCCGACCACGGCGATGTCACCGGGCACGTCGACGCCACCGTCGGTGAGCCGGTCGAGCACGGCCAAGGCGAGCTCGTCGTTGGCGCATACCAAGGCGTCGACGTCGTTGTCGATGGTGCCGTTAAGGATGAGCTCGGCGACCCGGCGTCCTTCCTGTTCGCGCAGCTCGGCCCGGATCGGTTCGGCGCAGGGGACACCGTCGTGAGCCGCGACGAAGCCCTCGTAGCGTTCGCGAACGTCGCGAGCCTCGTCTGGACTGCCGACGAACGCCAACCGGCGGCGCCCGTGCCCGAGCAGGTGCCGGGTGAGTTGCTCGGCGCTCGCGCGATTTTCGGTGGCGAACGATTCGTAACCGTCGTGGGAGAGCCCCGTCAAACCCAGCATCGGGACGCGTCGAGCCAGGGCAGCCAGGGCGCTGATCGACATACCTAGCGGTCCCATCAGCACCATGCCGTCGACGTTTCCCGCCAGGCGGCGCAGCTGCAGGTCCAGGTTGGACTTGCCCTCGGTGAGCAACAAGATGACGCTGTGGCCGGCCTCGGCTGCCACCGACTCGTAGCCCATCAGCAACTCGGAGTAGTAGGGGCCGCCCAGCTCGGGTAACACCAGGCCGTGCGCTTCGTGTTGAGAAGAAGCAAGGGAACGGGCGGCACCGTGTGGGACGTAATCGAGATCCTCGACGGCCTGCAGCACCTTGGCCCGGGTGACCTCGCGGACCAAGTGCGGTTCCTGAAACACGCGGGAGACGGTGGCGACGGAAACCCCGGCGTGCTCGGCGACGGTATAGACCGTGACCCGGGCGCGCTCGACGGACGTGGCCATGAGTCACCTCCTCCGGGTCGTCTTTGGTCAACCGGCTGGAAAATGTATGCGCATACATTTTTCAGGTGGCAGTGACGTTACCGCTCGGATGCCGATCCGGCAACAGGGTCCATTCAACGAAGAAAACGAACAGAGCGAGGAAGACGCTGGAGGAGTGGACGAACACCACCCATTGGGGCGACCACTCCGCTCATCGGTAGTCGAGGTTATGCATACCCAGATCTGCGGTTATGATTCACTCGTGATCAACCGCCCGGAGGACCGACTCGTCTCGCGACGCTATGTCGACCTGCTCCGGGTCAGCAGCACTTTGATGTGTGGGATGCGCTAACCGCGCCCCACTTCGCTGGCTCATATGAGCCGCCGACCGGGCGTGTGAGCCCGGTCGATTCTCCTCCTTAGAGAGACTGCCGCCTCGCGCGCCGCCAGACTCCGTGAGGACCCCATGACATCGAACGCAGCAACACTCCGCACTGTCCGACCAGCCCGCGCCAACCGCCCCAACGGTCAGTGGGCGATCGATGGACCGTCACCCCTGAACCACAACGAAGAGACAAAGGCCGCCGACAACGGCCTCAACGTCCGGGAGCGGATCGAGCAGATCTACTCCAAGCAGGGCTTCGCCTCGATCGACACCGACGACCTGAACGGTCGGATGCGCTGGTGGGGGCTCTACACCCAGCGCCGCCCCGGCATACCGGGTGGTCGCACCGCGCAGATGGAGCCGCACGAGCTGTCGGACGAGTTCTTCATGCTGCGGGTTCGGCTCGATGGGGGAGCGGTCAGCGCGCACCAGTTGCGTGTGTTGGGGGAGATCTCGACGGAGTTCGCCCGCGACACCGCCGACATCAGCGACAGGCAGAACGTCCAGCTGCACTGGATTCGGATCGAAGACGTCCCGCAGATCTGGACGCGCCTCGAAGCCGCCGGTATGCAGACCACCGAGGCCTGCGGCGACACGCCCCGCGTCATCCTGGCCAGTCCGCTGGCCGGCATCT
>JBGTGC010000288.1:0-3105 GCA_041746935.1 Dermatophilaceae bacterium | reverse complement strand
GCTGCGCTGGCTCGCCGAACACGAACCCGAGTCGGCAGGCCGGACGTCTGCAGTGTGTCTGCCCCACGACTGGTTGACCTGGAAACTCGCTGTGACGTCATCGCTCGACACGCTTGTCAGCGACCGCAGCGGGCTTCCTGGGCGGGTGATGGTGATCAGCCTGCCGTGTTGCCTCACGGGTCGCGAGACCATCTCCAGGACTGACCACGCCGTCCCCGGCCTAATCGACAATCGCTCGATATCACCGAGGGATCAAAGAAGGCTGACGCTGCCGCCTCGCATGGCGTTCTTTGCTTGAGCCTGAACGGTGTTTACGGTTTCCTACAAAGGAAGGTAGTCGTCTCGGAACTGGACGAGATCGCACTTTCTGGCCGGGTTGTCAGGATTGCGTTCGATAGTGACGTAATGACCAACCCGAGCGTGATGGATGCGCTCTCTCGGCTGGCAGGGGCGATCACGCGCCGTGGCGGCCGGGTCGAGATGGTGCAACTCCCGGAAGGTGAGGACGCCCGTAAGGTTGGTCTCGATGACTTCTTTGCCGCCGGCGGAAAACCGGTTGACTTGGACCATCTCACGAAAGCTTGGTCACCGGTAAGCCGGCCTCATAATCTGGTCGAGTCCGAGGACCCCATTGCCAAGATCGATCGATTGCAGCAACTGGTAAGCGCGCAGGCGGCGCTGATCCGCAATCCTGATCTGAAAGACAAGCAGCGGGCTCTAGGATTCTCGGTGATCACGCTGGCAAGTTCGGCGGTATCCAAGGGTGACGCCGGTGCGGATGGTCGCCCACGCCTCAGCGCGGCCGAAATCGCGAACGACTATCGCCCCCGACCACCGAAGGGGACGCCGTTGGACGAGACCAACCGGGACGGAACGCGACCGTTGACGAAGCGGAGTGACGTAAAGGCAATCATCGTGTCTCTCGTTGAGGCCGGTATATTCGAAGTGTCCTTTGAGCAGGTGGAGAGGAGACATCCAAATGGTGACCGCTATCGGGACACGGAATATCCGGTGACCATCGATGACCCGGTGAGCGCGATTCGCCGACTTGCCGACTTTCGTCGGCCCACGGCTCGAAAGGCCTACACTCGACACGGCCCTTGCCCAGCATGCGGTGAACTGCATGCCGAAACAGTCATCCGGTCGACGGTATGCGGCTCGGAGGAGGATGCAGGGTGCGGTGAGATTCTTGCCGAGACACGTCGCGTTATTTGCGCACCTCCAGATACTGCTGCTGACCAGTCCAACGACGAACTCACCGAGTAGGAGCATCTCGTCGCAACGGATGTCGGCTCGACAAATATCGTGGAGGTAAAGAATCCTAAAGCTTCCCTCTCCCCCTCCCAGTCTCTAATCGTCCACAAATGTAGTCGAGGCACTTGACAAAATAAACCCACGGGTGCGGGCGCATGCCTCGACTCCGTGGGTCGATCACCGAAGGACTGGCGCTTGCTCGGAGCGTTGCACTAGCGCGGCGGGCCAGCGTGATGAAGGCACGTTTAGGGCGTCAGGATGAGGAGAAGGAACCAGGCTGTTGGATCGCTGCGCATTCGCCAGCCGGGTACCAGCTAACCACGATGTTGGATCGGGATGCCTACAGGGATGAGGTTCCAAAACCGGTACGTTGGATAGCGTCATCGACAGGAAACCGCGAACTTTTGGCAACAATGATGGCCTGTTTGGACCGTCGTTGGGATGGCACGATACACATGAACCACGATGGCCGCGTCTATAGGGTAGAAGCCATATTGCGCGACATCAAACTGCCTAGATCAGCGGTTGTCAACGGAACTCCCTGCGGTCACGCGGTCAGCGATGGGAAACGATACACCGTCGGCTCGCGTATCTGCCCTGTGAGCGTAATCCTTGTGGAACATGACGTAGATCATCCGTTCGCCTTGTTCGTGGCCTGGAGGTTGATATAGGGCCCTTCCAGGGCAACGTCCGCCACCATCAAGTAATCGGGCGCGATGGAGATCAAGTGCGGATGCGCATGGGTCGTCGTCCCGTCCCCGATCATGGCGGGCACCACCGGAGGCTGAGACACAGATGCTCGGTGCGCGAGTCCCATGGCGCATCGGGTGGTCAGGATTGGTGTCCCCCCAGCTTCCGTTCCGCAGATCACGGAGCGCTCACCGGCAGGAGTCACGGCGCACCTGTCACGCGGCGATCGACGGCTCCGGGCAGTCGCAAGGTTGGTCCGCTGGACCCATGCTCCCGGTTCCCGTGGCAGAGGATATTCGCCGCCGTGGTACCCCGACTGGAGGCCCCCTTCAGCTGGACCCCGCATGAAAGAAAAGACCCCCCATGGAAGGAGGGTCTTAACATTGCGACGAGCCCAGATTCCCGGCGCTCACGCCACTGGATTCTGGTCGCTTACCCCCCGGCCTCTGGACCCCCAAGACGGACTCTGGTGAGACCGTGGGAGGCGACGGGACGGACCACCAAGGAGGTTCGGCCAGGCCCTGGTGTCTGACCATCACCCCGCATCGGCCACGGCACGACCTCGCCACCCGCGATCGGCACAGCCGCAATCCGGTCGAACACAGCCTCGGGCACAACGTCTGGCTCGTCGCGGTGGGTCACCACTGTCCGGCCGTGGCGCGACTGATAGGCTACCAGGAGGACTGGGTGCGCACGATCATCCACCGGTCCAACGGCGACGGCCCGGACGTTCGATCCGTTGGTGGACGCGATTGACGCCGGCTTGGACCGGATCACCCGATCCGACCTCGCCAGCTACTACCGGCACTGCGGCTTCCCGCTCCAGAACTTCAACGAGCAACCTTGATGCATTCCGCTCTAAGCGAGATCGATCTTGACCGGGGCCGCGTTGAAGGTAGGTGATTCGATGATGACCTGGGCCGGGTCGAAGGTTGGCGATTCGATGATGACGATGGGTGTCGGACCCGGCGTGGTCAGGGGGGCGACGACCATTGGTTCATCGGCAGTCGTCGACCGGCCGCGGCCGCGCCGGGGAGGGATGGGGTCGTGACGGGTTCGACGACCATTGGTTGATCGGCGGTGGTCGACCTGCCACGGTCCCGAGTGTTGGGCGTTGGGGTAGTTGTGGGTTCGACGACCTTCTGGTCTTCAATGCACGGT
>JBGTGC010000287.1:0-10490 GCA_041746935.1 Dermatophilaceae bacterium | reverse complement strand
ACGAGATCGGCGTCGCCGTACGGATCGATTCTCACGCGGCGAGATTACCGCGGGTAGTGGCCTTGCTACGGCTCACCGCCGACCGGGCCGAATCCTGCCAACCTCGGGTCGTCTCGGTGACCGGACGTTCAGCCGGCTTCGAGTACGCGCCGCAGGGAGTCGAGGTCGGTGCGAACGGATTCGGCATCCCGCGCGAACTCGTCGTCGGACATTCCAGGGCTCTGCCGCAGGGTGAACACCACTTCGCTCGCGTCCCCGTACGGGATCACCCGCATCGGGTTGTACACGCTCTCACCTGAAGGCAGCGTGACGACGTGATCGAGCACGCCGAAGTCGTTTTGCGCAACGAAACTGATCGTGACGAGGCCCATCGGTGAGTCGGCCACCCACTGACCGTCAACCTGCTCAACGGTCGCACTTGTCAACCCGCCCGCCCAGCGCGGCAGGTTCGCGGGATCAGCGGCGTACTCGTACACCGCACTGCTGGGCCGGTCGATCGCGATACTCAGGTGCTGGGACATGGCTGTCATAGCCGACAGTTTGGCGCACAACACCGACAGCTCGACCTCGCACGCGGACGGTCGTTCACCGGGACGGGATCCCCTGCGGGACGGCTAGTCCCGTGGCAGTCGGCCTGTCCTGATGGGCCGACCGAGCGCCGATAGCCGTTCCTCATACGGGACCCGCTCAACGCGAACGTCCGCGGAACTTCGGGGATCCGCCAAGGACCGGGGCCATGGCCTGTGCGCAGGTGTTGGTCAGAGGCCTCGGCGGAGTCTGCGCTCGGCACGATGGACTTGCCATAACGCGAGACCTCGTATACGCGGAGCACGGTCGGGCCTCGTACCTTGTTGGAGCCGCAGTTGGTGACTCTCCTCGGCCTGCGTAACGGCGTCCTCGCCGGCCAACATGTGTTCACTGATGGTCGCGCCCATCTTGGCCAACGCCGCCTGGAAGAAGCCCCAGGGTCTATGACGGTTCCCTCGCTTTGGATGCGTGTGGGGACGACAAACCCACCATCTGAAGGAAGGAGGCCGTGGCCAGCTGTGCAGGCAGAGTTAGGCCAAGGTTTGTGGCACCCGATGCCAGAATCTGCTCCTCCCCGCGCTCAAGGATGGTTTCGTGCCACGCCTTGGAGCCTGCGCGCACGTGCGCCCTGGTCATCGAATAGAAGTAGTGAAGCTCGGGCAATACGCGGCCGCCGATCATCCTCATGGCGTGATCGCTAGTTGAGGTAGTTCTCCACTTGATCGGTCCTACGTTCGGTAGCCAGTTCGGGGTCTTGGTCGGCGTCGCGCCGGGCCGAGCGTTGACGCAGCAGATCCCACGCCTGGTCCAACTGTTCATCGAGGTGGGTGAGTCTGGCCTGTTCTTGGTGATCGATGCCGGATCCGTCGCGGTGCCTGGCCCGTAGTTGGTGTTCTTCTTTGACGAGTTCGTCGATGCGGTGATGCAGGTCCTCGTCCATCGTTTCTCCTCTTCTCGGTGTTCTTCTCGTGCCGGCCGGGTGCAATCGCCGTGCCCTGTGCCTCAGGGTGGGGTCGACCAGATGTCAACGCGCGGTCAGTTCTGCAGATAGCGGTGCACTTCTGAGACGCAGACTGAGCCTTCACCGACCGCGCCGGCGACACGTTTGGTGGATCCGGCCCGTATGTCGCCTACGGCGAAGACGCCCGGTAGGGATGTTTCGAAGGGTAGGCGGGCGGGTTGCAGTTCGGGCGCGTCTATCGGTGCGCGATCGTGACCTGCCTCTTCGGGTCGGGCTGGTTTGGGGACGTCGGGGCCGGTGAGCAAGAACCCGCGGTCGTCCATGGCTACCCCGTGGAGCCAGGTGGTGTTGGGTTTGGCTCCTATGAAGGAGAACACGGCTTTGCACGCTAGCGTTGTGTCTTCCCCGTCGTGAGTCAGCGTGACGTGGTCCAGGACGGGTTCGCCGGCTAAGGCAGTGACTTCGGTGTTGGTGCGGACTTCGATCTGTTCGTGGTTATCGATGCGGCGGGCCAGGTAGTCGCTCATACCTTTGCGCAGGTCATCCCCTCGCAGACACAACAACACTTTGTGGGCGTGGCCGGTAAGGAAGATCGCGGCTTGCCCGGCGGAGTTGCCGCCACCGATGACGATCACCGTCTCACCACCGCATAGCCGGGCTTCCACGGCGGTCGCGGCGTAGTACACCCCTGCCCCTTCGTAGGCGTCGAGGTTTTCTACTGGTAGTCGGCGGTAGTCAGCGCCGGTGGCGATGATGACCGCCCGGGCGTGCAGTTCGTCTCCGGAATCCAGGTGTAACACGTGTGTCGTACGACCTTTTTCTTCGGAGGTGGTGAGTGATTGAACCCGGTAGGGCACGACAAAGCTCGCGCCGAGCCGCTCGGCTTGGACCACGGCCCGTGAGGCCAGTTCGGTGCCTGAGAGGCCAGCGGGGAACCCGAGATAGTTCTCGATCCGTGAGGATGTCCCTGCTTGGCCACCGACGCCGAGAGAGTCCACGACGTAGGTGCCTAGACCTTCGCTGGCCCCGTACACGGCAGCAGCCAGACCGGCCGGGCCTGCGCCGACGACGACTAGATCCACGATGCCGTCCACGACGGGCCCTACCCCGACGCCGACGGTGTTGGCCAGCTCGCGGTTGGACGGAGCGTCCAGGACCACTTCGGTGCCCCAGGTGACCACGGTGGTCTGCATGGCTTGTGCGGCGGTGCGACCGCTTCGTTCCAGCACTCGGGCCGCCCCTTTATCGGCGGGGTCCAACCACGTCGAGGGCAGGTAATTTCGCTGGGCGAACCCGGCCAGGCGAAGCGCGTCCGGGTCCCCACGGCGACCGATGATCGTCAAACCCGACCCCGAATCGGCGTTGAGCTGTCGCCGGGCGGCGAAAGCGCGCAAGAAGATCTCCGAGAGCTCGGGGTCGCTGGCCACGATATCGACGACCGCGGCTCGTGGGATCTCCAGCACTTCGCCGGCGGTCAGCACTTCGGCGGTCGCGTAGGTCGCCTCGCCGCGCAGCAGTCCCATTTCGCCGAGGAAGAGGCCGGGTCCTACTTGGTCGATGAGTAGTTCGCGCTGGCCGGATATGTCGTCATAGACCCCGACCGTCCCGGCCAGGACGACGTGCATGTCGTATTCGTCTTGTCCCTCGGCGAAGAGCACGTCACCCACTTCGGTGGCCACCCGCGTCCCGACGGCCTCCAGACGGCTGATGTGGGCGTCGCTCAGTTTCGGTAGGGCGTCTTCGAACAGGCTCATCAGCGCTCTCCAAGTGTGTGGGGCTGGTCCCTTGTCTCATGGGTCTTCGGGGTGTTTGCGTCGCCCGGCCCGTCACTGTCTGCGCGAGCCTCGAACGCTGGTGAGCGTGGCTACGTCAGCAGCGCCCCGCCATCAACAGGAAGGACGGTTCCGGTGGTGTACGTGTTCGTCATCATGTAGATGAATGCTGCAGCAAGTTCGCCGGGTTGACCGATGTGTCCGACCGGCAGGCTCTTGCCATAGTCACTTCGGAAGTGATTGCGGTCTTGTTCGCTCATCGCGTTCCACACACCACTGTCTACGACGCCCGGGGCAATCACGTTGACCCGGACAGGTTTGAGTTCTGCCGCTAGTGACCGTCCGAGCGTGTTCACCGCGGCACTAGCGGCGTTCATCACGGCGAAACCTCCGTCGGCCGGTGGGTTAAACGCGGCAACGCTGGAGGTCAAGGTGATCGAACCACCCGCACGGATGCGGGGCGCGGCCGCCCGCGCGGCGTTGAACGAACCCCAGAATTTGTCCAGACTACGAGAAGCGATCTCGTCGGTCATCTCCACGAAACGGCACCGATTCTTGACCTCGTCAGCAACCGCAGTGACCACCAGGTGGTCCAGTTCGCCCACGGACTCAAAGAGTGCTGCGATGGAAGCTGGGTCGAGCATGTCCGTGACGATCGAGGCGACATCACCCTCGATCTCGGCGGCTGCAGCTTGGAGCGTGCTAGCCGTCCGGCTGGCCATCACGACGCGCGCCCCGTGAGCGGCCGCGGCACGACTGACCGCCAACCCTTGACCCGAACTGGCACCGACGACCACGACCGTGGTGCCGGCGAGATCGTTGGGCGATGGGACATGTGCGGCTTCGTTCATGGTGGGCTCCCGTAGTAGGTCGTGTTGGTCTTGTTTAGTCAGGGGGTTGCGTGTTTCCGCCCGCTGCGACTGCGTCGTTGAGGGCGGCGATGAGAGTGGCGGCGTCGGTAGGGCCGGTATGGCGTGTGCCGTTGATGAAGAAAGTGGGGGTGCCCCGCGCTCCCGAAGCCTGCGCGCTGGCAACGTCGTCGCTCACGTGTGCACCAGTGTGGTGGTCATCCAATGCCTCGGCGAACTGTTCTTCGTCAAGGCCGAGGGCAGCGGCCCGGGTCATGAGATCGTCCAACTCCAAGTGGTCCTGGTCGGCGAACAGTGCGTCGTGCATCTCCCAGAATCTCCCTTGACGGGCGGCGGCTTCAGCGGCCTGGGCAGCGAGGGCGGCGTGGGGGTGGACATCGATGAGTGGCAGGTGGCGCACCACGTAACGCAACTGGGCCCCGAAGTGGGCGCGGACATCGTCGATCGAGCCGGTCGCGCGGGCACAGAATGGGCACTCGAAATCGAGGAACTCCACCAACGTCACTTGCGCCTGCTCATCGAGGCCGGTGGGATAGATGTGGTCGCGCCCCTGGTCCACGGCTGGCACCAACGTGGTGGGGTCACCCCAGTGCTCAGGGCCGAAGCGGCGACCCAGCGCAAACAAGCTCCACCCGACAGCGACCGCGATCAGCGATGCTGCCAAGACCCCGATGCGGGCTTGATCGGCCAGGGCTTCGTCGTCACCGAGCGCGAGGTCGACGATCAACAACGAGATGGTGAATCCGATCCCCGACAGGGCGGCGCCACCGGCGAGTTGCCACCTGTTCAGTCCCGGTGCCAACTCACCCCAACCGAGTCGGACCGCGGCGACCGCGCCGCCGAAGATGCCTAGCAGCTTGCCGCCAACCAGGCCTGCGATCACACCCCAGGTCAGTGGTGAGGTGGCTGCAGCGGATAGGGCGTCGGCGTCGAGGACGATGCCGGCGTTAGCCAACGCGAAGAGTGGCACGATGACGAATGAGGTCCAGGGCTGGTACAGCAGTTGCAGTCGGTCAGTGGGGGCGATCGAGGCGTCGATGGACCAGCGGGCCTGCCGTGCATAGCGGGCGCCGGGGTCCTGCCGGTACGCCGTGACCGCCCGAGTGGCCTGTGCGACCTCGGTGCGCCTGGGAGCGAACGCCGGGGTGAACAGGGCGATCACGACACCCGCGATGGTGGGGTGCACCCCTGAAGCGACGGTGGCGACCCAGACGGCGGCACCGAGAACGAAGAACAACGGGCCGCGGCCAATGCGTCGTCGGGCCAGGACCACCATCACCGCGACCCCACCGATCGCCCACAGTAACGCGGTCACCGACAAGTCGTCGGTATAGAACACTGCGATCACGGTCAGCGCCCCGATGTCGTCGGCGACGGCCAAGGTCAACAAGAACATTCGCAACTGGGGGGAACCTTTGGGCCCGACCAGCGCCAAGACGCCGAGAAGGAATGCGGTGTCCATGGAGATCACCACGCCCCACGCTGCCGCGGCCGGGCCGGTGGGGTTGAAAGCCAGAAAGATCAGCGCCGGCACCACCAGGCCCGCAAGAGCTGCGGCAACCGGGACGGCAGCCTTGCCAGTGTCGGACAGTTCTCCCACGACCAGTTCGCGTTTGACCTCCAGTCCGAGGACGAAGAAGAAGAACACCATCAGCCCGTCGTTGACCCAGTGCTCCAAATCCAGGTCCAAGCTCGCTTCGCCGAGAGTGATGTTCAGCGGGGTGTGCCAGAAGGCCTCGTACGTCCCTCCCCACGCAGAGTTGGCCCACACCAACGCGAGGACTGTGGCCGTGAGCAGGACGGTTGCGCTCGAGGTTTGGGTGGCCATAAACCTTCGCAGCCCGACCGCCACCTGACCCCCGAGGCCGCCCGAAGGTGCAGGGCTCTGTTGGGCCGTGCTGCGCGGCTCGGTCATGGCCCAGCCGCTTCTGGTGGCGTAGGACGGGTGTTGACGTGCAGCGGCGGGCCGCCGACCGCACAGTGACTTACCGGCCGAGGTCCGGAGGCACCGGTGTCGAGCTCGTCGCCAGCCAAAACAGTGTTGGAGATCGTGGCCGCGGCAATCCCGGCACCGAGGATCAGGACACCGGCGGCGACCCACATGCTGGTGTCGAAACCGTCGTTGAACGCGGCCGGGTCGGTGTAGTCGGCGCCGCTGATCCCGGCCACCGCCGGGAGAACGGCGATCGCGACCAAACCCGCGGCGCGGGCCACCGCATTGTTCACCCCCGAGGCCAGACCGGCGTGCTCATCGGGAGCTGCGGCCAGTGCGGTCGCGGTCAACGGGGCGACCATGACCGCTAAACCGAACCCGAACACTGCCACCCCGGGCAGCACGTCCACCAAGTAGTCGGCCTCTGGGCCGATGCGCAGCATCAGCAGCAAACCCGCCGCGCAGATCACCGGGCCCACGCTCATCTGCAGCCGCGGCCCGATCCGGTTAGCGAGTTCCCCCGACCGGGCCGACAAGGCCAACATTAGAACGGTGATCGGCAGGATCGAGATGCCCGCGGCCAACGGTGTGAAACCGCTGACCACCTGCAGTTGGATGACCAGCAGGAAGAACACGGCCCCGAAACCGCCGTACACGGTGAACGTGACGGCGTTGGCGGCGCTGAACTGGGCGGAGGAGAAAATGCTCAACGGCAACATGGGGTGTTTGAGCCGGGCCTGGGTCACCAAGAAACCGGCCCCCGCGACCACCCCGAGCACCGCGGCCCCAGCCACCGCAAGGGAGGTGAGGCCTTGGGTGGTTTGTTCCACCAGCGCGTAGGTGATGCCAGCCAACGACAAAACCCCCAAAGTAGCGCCGATCAGATCTACCGGTTCCCGCCCAGGCGAACGGGTCTCTGGGACGTGACGCAACACCACCAGCACCACCACGACGGCCAGCGGGACGTTAATCAGGAACACCCACCGCCACGACACGGACTGCACCAACCACCCCCCGAGGAACGGGCCGATCGCAGTAGCGACCCCACCGAGTCCGGACCAGGCACCGATAGCCCGGGCCCGGTCGGCCGGGACAAACGTGGCCTGGATCATCGCCAAACTGCCCGGCACCAACAACGCGGCACCCACCCCCTGAAAAGCCCGGGCGGCGATCAACGTCTCGATGCTCGGGGCCAGCCCGCACAGCAAAGACGCGGCCGCGAACCAGACGATGCCGATCACGAACACGCGGCGGCGCCCGAACCGGTCGGCCAACGAACCACCCGTCAGCACGAACGCGGCCAACGTCAACGTGTAGGCCGTGACCGTCCACTGCAACCCCGCGAAACCAGCGTCCAGGTCCTCCCCCATCGCGGGAAGCGCGACGTTGACCACCGTGGCATCGATCCCGGCCAACCCCGAACCCAGGATCGCGGCCAACAAGATCCACCGCCCTTGCGCCGAGGAAAATTCGACGAGCCCGTCATAGTCGTGCCGCATCGATGGTGTCCCCGAGTCAGCCACGAATCACTCCAGTCATGCTCGCAGCTGGTCCAGTGCGACCTGGCCCTGCGCCAGGGTGAGGTCTACGTTGTATAACGGTGACCCTGGTTGTTGCACCCGCCCACCCTCGTGCAAGGTCCCGGTCGCACAGGGACCGAATCCAAAGTCGCGGGCCAGACCGGCCGCCGTGTCCACCGCAGCCTGATCGTCCCCGGCAAGGAAGATGACCCGCCGCGCCGCCAACTCGGCGGTCCTATCGCCTTGCGTGGCCAGATGCTGCGACCAGATCGTGTTGAACGCCTTCACCACCCGCGAATGGGCAAGATGTTCCGCGACTAGCTCGGTGTCCACGCGATCGCCCAAGTCGATGGCACCGTCGCGACCGGCGTAATAGTTGGACGCCGACACCACGACCTTGCCCTTCAACGCATCAGCAGGCAACGACGTGTAGGCAGCAAACGGCAACGCCTCAAAAACGACATCCCCGAACTGCGCCACCCCTTCCACCGTGTCTGCCCGGGCCGAGCCACCCAAATCTTCGATGAGTGGCTGCAACGACTGGGGTCCGCGCCGGTTCGCGATCGCAACATCATGGCCGCTGGCGCTGGCCAGCCGCGCCAGCGCCGACCCGATCGCGCCCGCACCAATAATCCCGATCCTCATATCCGATACCTCTTCCTCATCTGTTGCTGCCGGAGGTGGTTACACCCCTACGGTGCGGCACAGCGAACCCGCTGTCCACGACGCATTCCCTAGGCCACGAAAGGCCGCGTCTATCGTCACCGGTTACCGTTACCAACTATGGAACTGCGCCAACTGCGCTACTTCGTGACCCTGTCCGAAGAACTACATTTCGGCCGCGCCGCCGCACGGTTGCACATCGCCGGGCCGTCCCTGTCCCAACAGATCGCCGCCCTGGAACGTGCCGTGGGCTCCCGCCTGTTCGAGCGCGACCCCCGCCACGTCGAACTCACCCCCGCGGGGGCAGTGTTGCTACCCCACGCCCAACGGGCACTAGCGGTCGAGACCGAACTCATGGAAGCCATGCGCGACCTCAGCCCGGCCATCGTCGGCCCGGCCACCATCGGGACCCTGATGGGCGGTGCCAGCCATATCACTACGCAGGTGATCCGCGCTTTCAAAGATGCCCACCCCGGCGTAAAGATCAGGGTGCGGGACCTGGAAACCACCCAAATCATCGATCCTCTGCTCACCGGCGAGATTGATATTGCCGTGATCTGGGGACCGGTAGCCGACCCACGCATTGCCCTGACACCGCTGTTCCATCAACCCCGCGTCCTCGTGGTCTCAGACACCAACCCCCTCGCCGGCGCCTCCATCCTCAGCGTCGATGACGTCTTGACCCAACGGCACGGAGAACAAGTACCCGGAGAACCCGACGACTGGGAAGGCTTCTGGAACCTCGTGCCGGAACGCAACGGGGAACAACCCCACCGGGTAGACATCAACATGACCGGGCACGTCTCCGAACAGTTGTACAGCCTGTCCTACAACGACGCCACCCTCAGCGTCCCGGCCAGCTTTACCCAGGCCTACCCCGCGACCCAATTCGGGCTCGCCTACATCCCGCTCAACGGGATAGCCCCAGCAACCTGCTCCGTGGCCATACGACGACACCGACCCAGTCCCATCGCTACCGCGCTGCGACGGATCGCCGTCGAGATCGCCCACGCCGTATACCTCGCCCAGAAAATGCCTGCAACCGATTCTCAGCATCCCCAAGCGGGCCAAGACCAACCTCGGATCGCCACGCCATAGAAGAGATTCGAACCACGAACCCGCGTTCACCGCCGACGCGAAACCAGCCTCTAATAGGCACAGCCTTCTGTTCCATAGAAGTTTTGTCGTGGACAGAATCCGACCAGACGTCGCACGCTCATAGTCAACGGAACAACCCCTGCACCCGCACGAGCAAGCTCACAGGCTCAGGAAGGGACTGCTCCATGAACACCGTCACCATTGGTGGAGACATGAAAGTAAGTCGAATCGGCTACGGCCCGACGCGCATCGTGGACCAGAACGGAAACTTCGGTCAACCCGCGGACCGAAAGGCCTCCCTGGCCGTGTTACGTGCCGTCGTGGACGCAGGAGTGACGTTCATCGACACGGCCAAGGCCTACAAACCCGGGGTCTGCGAAGAAGTGATCACGGAGCTGCGGGCATGAGCAACACCGAAGCCGGAGACCAAACCAGCGTCGTCCCCCTCGACCCACAGGCGGCCCACGAAATCATGATGGCCCTAGAAGGGTCCCCGGTGCTGCCAGTAATCCCCGTCCCGGTGCTCGTCCCCGAAGAGGTGGCTGAGGTATCAGAGGCTTTCGAGCCAGATCCAGACCTCGACCCGGTCCTGTGAGCCCAGCACCTGAGCGCACCGCTCCGCTGACATTCATGGCCACCCGAACAAGCCTCTGACCCGCAAAGGAACCCGTGGCCAACTGCCAACACCTCGACCGAATCGACAACAGCCAACTGCCCGCCTCTGACGGGTGCCAAGACTGCCTGGCCATCGGCGGCTCCTGGGTACATCTACGCATGTGCTCGACCTGCGGTGACGTCGGGTGCTGCGACAGTTCCCCCAACCGACACGCCAGTGCCCACAACCACAAAACCGGACATCCCCTGATCCGCTCATTCGAACTCCGCGAAGAGTGGTACTTCTGCTATCCCGACCAACTCGCCTTTGAACTTCCCGACGCCCCACCAGGAGCTATTGTCAAGACCTGTGGATCAGCGTGTCACGCGGCTTGCTGATCACCTCCTGAGTCGTGGTCGGCTCGTTCGACCAGGATGCCCTTGTTGAACGTAGCGCCGGCCCGGACCAGGGCGACGAGGTGGGGTGCGTTGACCGCTCGCCACCGGCGCTCGGCGGACTCGATGAGCTTGAACGCCATGGCCACACCAGCG
>JBGTGC010000286.1:0-2889 GCA_041746935.1 Dermatophilaceae bacterium | reverse complement strand
AACGCCTCCACGATCGGCTTGAGCGAGTGGGTGGCCAGCATCGGGGCCTCGTCAGTGACGGTATAAACGATGGTCGGCATCGCATCAGGCTATCGCGAGCGGTCGCTGCTAACGTTCTCAACCAACCGCATACTCACTTTTCAGTTGGGACGAGACACCGTGGATCGCAAGCCAGTCAAGGTGGCTGTCACCGGCGCTGCCGGCCAGATTTGCTACAACCTGTTATTCCGGATTGCCTCGGGAGAGATGCTCGGGCAGGACACCCCGGTCGAGTTGAGACTGCTGGAGATCCCGGACGCGCTGAAGACGCTGGAGGGCGTCGTCATGGAGTTGGACGACTGCGCGTTCCCCTTGCTCAGCGCGATCGAGATCGGCTCGGACCCCAACGTGGTTTTCGACGGCGTCAACATCGCGCTGCTGGTGGGTGCACGCCCCCGAGCCAAGGGTATGGAGCGCGCGGACCTGCTCGAAGCCAACGGCGGAATCTTCACCGGGCAGGGCAAGGCACTGAACGACCACGCTGCCCGCGACATCCGTGTCACCGTCACCGGCAACCCGGCCAACACCAACGCGTTGATCGCGATGAACAACGCCCCCGACATCCCCGACGAACGGTTCAGTGCATTGACCCGACTGGACCACAACCGGGCCAAAGCGCAGTTGTCGCACAAGACGGGCCGACCCGTCACCGACATCACCAGGATGACGATCTGGGGCAACCACTCCGCCTCACAGTACCCCGACCTCTTCCACTGCGAAGTGGGCGGACAGAACGCCGCCGAGATGGTCAACGACGAGGACTGGCTCGAAAACACCTTTATTCCCACGGTCGCCAAGCGCGGCGCGGCCATCATCGAAGCCCGAGGCTCATCCTCCGCGGCATCAGCGGCTGCGGCCACGATCGACCACACTCGCGATTGGCTCGCTGGCACAGCCAAGGGTGACTGGACCTCGATGGTCGTGCCTTCGGATGGCTCCTACGGCGTGCCGGAAGGTCTCATGTCGTCCTTCCCGGTCACGACCACGGGTGGGCATTGGGCGATCGTGCGCAATCTCGAGGTGGACGCCTTCTCGCGGGAGCGGATCGATGCCTCGGTCGCCGAGCTCGAAGAGGAGCGCGCGGCGGTCACCGAGTTGGGCTTGATCAGCTAACGGATCACCAAGCTGAAGCTGAGCCCGGCGCAGGCGGCCGACAAGACGACGAGTAGGGCCACATCCCACGCCCGAGAGCGCACGATCAGACCCCCGGCTCGGCTCGCAGGGGTGACGAGTCGGATCAGCGCGGCGACCGCCAGCGTGGCAGCCAGGCCGTAACCGAAGCCGCGCAGTCCTCCGCTAAGAAGAACGGCCGCAGAAATGAGCAAGCCCAACGGCATCACCCACCAGGCGCCGAGAGGCTGAGCGATCCGCCACCCACTGTGCTCATCCACCACTGAGTTCATCCACGACTGAGTTCATCCACCACGACGTTGATCCACCACGATCTCTCCAGTCCGGCTTCAGTCCAGCGCCCGCTCAGCCGCTTCGACGACGTTGGACAACAGCATGGCCCGCGTCATCGGTCCGACCCCGCCTGGGTTGGGTGAGAGCCATCCCGCTACCTCCGCAACATCCGCTGCAACGTCTCCGGCGATCATGCCATCACGGCGGGCCACCCCCACGTCCAGGACAGCGGCCCCGGGCTTGATCATCTCGGCTGTGACCAGGTCGGGCACCCCAGCCGCCGACACCACGATGTCCGCGTTCCGGAGGTGGCTGGCCAGGTCTCGCGTCCCCGTGTGGCAGAGCGTGACCGTTGCGTTTTCGCTGCGCCGGGTCAGGATAAGACCGAGCGGGCGCCCCACCGTGAGACCACGACCGATCACCACCACCTGGGCCCCAGCAATCGGCACATCCTGGCGACGGAGCAACTCCACGACGCCCACTGGGGTGCACGGGAGCGGCGCAGCCTTGCCCAACACCAGCGACCCCAGATTGACCGGGTGCAGCCCGTCGACGTCTTTGCTTGGCTCGACGCGAGACAGGAGGGCGAACTCATCGAGGCCGGTCGGCTGCTGCACCAAGAAGGCCGTGCAGGCTGAGTCGGCGTTGAGCTCGTCGATCACCGCCTCGACCTCGGTCTGGGGCGACGTCGCCGGGAGATCCCGACGGATCGAGGCAATCCCGATCTCAGCGCAGTCGCGATGCTTGGCACCGACATACCAGGTGCTGCCGGGATCCACTCCCACCAAGACCGTGCCCAGACCCGGTCGGACACCTCGCTCGCCGAGGGCCTGCACTCTGGCCGCCAGTTCTACTTTGATGTCGGCCAACACGGCCTTGCCGTCGAGAATGCGCGCAGTCATGAGCGCCACCTTAGTCAGCGTGCGACGCCGACAAGGGAGAACGCAACGCATTCAGTCGAGCGGCCACGCCAGCAGCCGTTGCGCCAAGCACCGTGAGCGTGACGCCGAGGAGGAACTGCGGACCGATCCGGTCGCTGGCTGCAGGGTTGGCGAGGTCCAGCGCTAGCCCCACCCCGACCTGACTGGTGAGCGCCACCAAGCCGAAGACCAACACCCCTGTGTGTTGAACGGCCCAGGCGGCACCGGCAATGAACAACACCCCAGACAACCCGCCGAGCCAGGCCCACCAGGGCGCATCCCACGACCCAGGCCAGCGCAGACGTCCCACAGCCATCGCGACAATGGCAGCCACTAGCACGGTGGCCGTGCCGACGGTGAAGTTGATCCAGGCTGTCGCGAGCGCGTTGCGCGTCACGGTCGTAACCCTGCCGTTCAAGGCATACTGCACCGAGCCACCCAGGCCGGCACCGAAGGCCAGGACCAGTGGCAAAGCCGAATTGTTGCTGGCGGTTGACCCCGGTGCGGCGGTGGCCGCGACCGCTAC
>JBGTGC010000285.1:0-5909 GCA_041746935.1 Dermatophilaceae bacterium | reverse complement strand
GCTGGCGATGGGGGTTGTCGACGACACCCTGGCTCGCGGAGTCCCGATCTGGAACAAGCCGCTGAAATTTTCTTTGTCGTTCATCGCATTTGCCCCCGCACTTCTCTACATCTTCCATCACGTCAACCGCGGCCGGATCGTGCAGATCGCCCTCGAGATCGTCGGTTGGTCAATGATCGTAGAGATGGGAGTTATTGTCCTGCAGGCCTGGCGGGGTGTGCCCTCGCACTTCAACTACGAGACCTCTTTCAATGGCGTGCTCTACACCGTGATGGCTGCAGGTGTGGGGATCTTCAGTGTTGCGACGTTGGTGGCTGGTGTCTTGCTGGCCCGACGTCGTCTGCAGGGTCCGGTCGGGTTGGGGATGACCCTTGCCGTTCCGTTGATGCTCTTGGGTGCGCTCAGCGGGTATCGGATGACAGCTCCCGCGGACGGCCAGATCGAGGCCGGGGGTACCACGATCGGCACGCACTCCTTCGGTGGTGCTGAGGGTGGGGCTGGTCTGCCGCTGATGGGATGGTCCACCGAATTCGGTGATGGTCGGGTGGCGCACTTCGTGGGGCTTCACGCGCTGCAGGTGTTGCCGGCCATCGGCTTGGTGCTGGCTTGGCTAGTAGCGCGGGGTGTTCTGCGCCTCAGCGTGCAGCGCCAGCGCAAGGTCGTGGCGGCCGCGGCTGCCGCCTACCTCGGCCTCTTCCTCACCGTGCTGGTTCAGTCCATCCGCGAACAATCGGTCGTCGCTCCTGACTTGTGGACCTTAGCTATGGGGACCGTCCTGGTAGTCGTGCCCGCCATCGTGGCAATCGGGTTGGCGCTGCGCACTGACAAGGTGGCCCCCCGGTACATGGCCGACCAGTCGACCTGAGCGGTCTCACCGGGGCCCGCCGGTATTCTGGATATCAAGCGAGAAGCAGATGTGTCATCAAGCAGGCGTGCACCCGAAGATCGCCAGCCAACCCACCTGCGGTGGACACCGCACAAGATCCAGAGGTGGGTCAATGCCCAGATTCGGCAGATCTGGCGTCGCGGTGGCCGGACGATCAGCTCAAAACAACTGCTGCTAGGGAGCCTGATAGCGGGTTGGCCAACCCCGCGTCTTCCGTAGTCATATCGACGGTGAAGTCGGCGGAGAGGAGCTGACCGTCCTCGATCTTCACTATGCCATCGATGTTGTTGGTCCTTCCAGCCACTGTCTCGTCGAGTACGCCCCCAACCACTTCGTCCACGCGATACCCCACGATGGACGCCTCGGTTGTGACCCAACGCCGGGTCTGGGCGATCGCACCTCCGGTCACAGTCAAACTCTCAGCTTGAGTTGCGCCGGATCCGCCATCTGACCGATCGCCCAGTTCCAACGGCGCGGCGGCATCGGCCACCGCGAACTGTCGGTAGCCAAGTGCCGCAGCAGCAACAGCGATCAATGCGACGCTGACAATTAGTATCCGTTTAGGCCAGTGACGTTTCGTTACTCCATGAGGGTCTGGAGTGCTTTCTCCAGAACGCCATTGGCGTAAGCTCATACGCTGGCTCACCGTGTGGCCAGAGACGAAGGAGCTCTCATACCGAAGGCCAGGGCTTCGGTGCAGGTTGCTGCGATGTCTTCCAGGACGACACGTTCGGGCCGGCTGGTGGCGATGACGCGAATGCCTTGGATGGCCGAGACGAGGAACCGTGCCCACCGGGTCACGTCCAGGTCGGCGGCTACCTCGCCGCTCTGGCGACCTCGGTCCAACAGTTCCTCGAACAGCGCGCACAGAATCTTGACCTGTTCACTGACCTGCCCGGTCGTCCGCTCATCATCAGGCGCCCGCTCCGCGGTCGCTGCGACCACGAAACAACCAGCTGGACGTTCAGGGTCCATCGATTGGTCGACGATCAGGTCGAAAACAGCGGCCACGGCATCGATGACCGGCCTGTCCTCGTCCAAGCATTCGTGGAAATTGTTGCCTTCGGTGAGCCGGTACCGGTCCAGCGCCAGCGCGTAGAAATCGGCCTTGGCCCCGAACGTTCGATACATGCTGGCCCTGGATAGACCGATGTTGGCGAGGAGGTCTTCCAGGCCAAGTCCTGCGTAACCGTGTCGCCAGAACTCGATGACGGCCCTATCAAGGACCTCGTCTTGGTCGAAAAGCCGTGGTCTGACCATGGTGGCCTGTCCTCTCACTTGTTTGAGAACGATCAGTCTACTACATTGATGGTACCAATTGTTCTCGAACTAGAAGACGGGCCAAATCATGCACGCGACACGGACCACCGGTCTCATCGCCGTACTCGCTCTCGGTGTCACCGCCTGCTCATCATCGGAAGCAGAGCAAGACTCACCGGAACAGTCCACCCCATCGGGGGCGACTGGGTCATCCGGTGACCGAGAAATCGTGGTGCCGGGCGAACGGGTGTTCCCCGAAGGGGTTGCAATCGACGATTCCACCGGTGAGATCTATGTCGGTAGTACTGAGGACGGCACGGTGTTCAAGGCCGGTCTCGAAGACTCCGAAGCCGAGGTGTTCCTCGCTGGGGGTCAGGACGGTCGTACTGCGGTGACCGGGCTCGCGGTCGACGAGGAGCGCTTGTTCGTGGCCGGGCGCGACACCGGGCTGGTATTCGTCTACGACACCAACACCGGAGAACTCATCGCCGACTACGACGCGGCCGGCGGGCAACGGTCCCTGATCAATGACATCGCAGTGAGTGACGACGCCGCCTACGTCACCGATTCCTTTCGACCGGTCCTCTACCGCATACCGATTGACGAAGGCGCACCCGGTGAACTGGAAGAGTGGGCAGACGTCGCAAACAGTGCCATCCCTTTCGATGATGAGGACTTCAACCTCAACGGCATCGCCATCACCAACGATGGCCGTGCCGTCTACACCGTCCACTACGCGAGCGGTGACCTGTTCCGCATCGATACCAACACAGCAGCCATCGAACCCGTCGACCTCGCCGGAGAGTCATTGCCCGAAGGTGACGGTTTAGAACTGGAAGGCTCCACCCTGACGGCCATCACAGCCAACGGCCTGATGACCATCAACCTAGACGAAACCGGCCTCGCTGGAACCGTGGCATCACAGCAGGCTTTGGACGATCTGCGCTACCCCACGACCCTCGCGCTCACCGACGAGGACTACGTCATCGTCAACTCCCAACTGAACATGTCCGGAGACGACAACAAGCCCTCCACCCCCTTCACCCTGACCGTGCGCCCTAGGCCCTGAACCCTTGAACCGACCGCGAGACAGAAAGTCGAGAACGCACAATGATTTCACCCGGCCCGGAGTGCGCTGCCTTCACGCACCACAACTTTGCCACGGCCTAGCTGTCAGGGCTAGGGAACCCACACCGGTCGCCGATCCTCATCTGGGGCTTGGTGACGTCAGTTCGTTTGAGATGTCAGCCACGTGGTGATCTCGTGGCTGAGTTCTACGGGCGCGTCGTACTGGGCGAGGTGACCAGCGCCCTCGATGAGCCTCCATTCGGCGCCGTCGATAAGACTGTGTAGCCGTTGTTCGGCCTGGACCGGCAGCCAGTCGTCGTTGCTTCCCCACAACACCCGCACCGGCAATTGAAGATCTGCGATGTGTCGTTCGTTCTCGGTGAGGAAGGACTCGTCATAGCCTGCGATCTGCCGGTAGAACGCTGGTTGTCCGGGTTTTCCGGTCCAGGGAGTCACCAGGTCATCGAGTTCTTCTGTTCGCGGGCCTTGGTGGCTGGCTCCCTCGATGTAGGCCCGGACCACGGACTCGTGGATGTAGGGCGGCAGTTGCGCGAGTAGGTCTGGGTGGGATGCCACGAAACGAAAGAATGGTGAGCCGGCCGGTGGCACCCCAACCGCGTCGATGAGCAACAGCGACGCGTATGGCACCTTTTCCACCAGGTGAGCGCGTAGCGCCACGCCACCAACGAAGTCATGCGCCACGACGTGCGGCGCTTCATCCAGGTTCCACTGGTCTACCAGAGCCGCGAACGCCCCTTCGCGTGGACATCGAAGTTGACCGGGTGGTGGGGGTGTTTCGAGGATTCGCCGTAGCCAGGCATGTCCCAGGTGTAGACGGTGTAGCGGGAGCTCAGTTCTTTGGCGTAGGTCGACCAGACGCGAGCAGAGAAGGGTGTTCCATGCACGAGGACTACCGGTGGCCCCGACCCGGTCTTGGTCCACGCGATCTCGCGTTCCTGCCAAGTGAGCCTGTGTTGATGCATGGTTGTTCCTCCGTCTTGACCGAATGGTTTGTCGTTGACGTTAGAGGTTCAGGTTGACCTGAAGGCAAGGCTAGATTGGTCGACATGAGGATCCGCGAGGTCGCCGACCTACTGCGTGTCGAACCGCACGTACTGCGCCACTGGGAGGACATGGGTGTGGTCCGCCCACCACGGGCGGCTAACGGCTACCGAGACGACGACGAGGAGACCGTGGACCCGTCTGCGCATCGTTCTCGGGTGCCGAGAGGCTGGGCTGTCATTGGAGCAGACGCGACTGGTGCCGCACCGCAACGGGAGCGGCCGTGACGAGGTCATCAGGTCACAGCGCGACCAGATCGACCGTCAACTCACCGAACTCGGCATCACCCGACGTTTCCTCGACCACGTCCTGACCTGCCAGCACTCTCTTATGAGCCGTTGCACCGCGTGCTCAGCCTACGCGAGAACATGATCCAAACCCTCGCTCGAAACTGATACCGATCAGCGAAGCATCACCGGTCAGCCACTACGTCGACTTCACGTCGTTGACCACCTGATCCAGGGCGGTGGTCAGTTGGTTTAGGTGGGCGTCGGTGATGTGAAGGTGGGGAGCTATGCGCAACGAACCGGCCCGGATGGAGGCGTAACAGTGCGCGTCAGCCAACCCAGTCAGAATCAGGTCGGCCATGGACTCCGGTAGTTGCACCCCAAGCATGTGCGGCCCGCGTTGTCCGGAGGTTAGGGGGTCAAACCCCAGCCCTGCCGTGTGGGTCGCGATCTTCTCCGTGACCGCGGCCAGGGTGTCCGAAATGTGCTTCACACCCCAGTGGTGGATCTGTTCGAGGGCGGCGATAGCCATCGGGACCGTTTCGAATTTGGTGCGTTCACCAACGTCGAAGCGGCGTGCACCAGGCTGATACCCGTCCCGGTAGTCCGTGAGCCGGGCAAAATCCTGGGAATCTTCACGCAAGATCCAGTTCTCTTCCAACGCTCGCCCCTGCCGGTGTTGTTCGGCGACGTACAGGTACCCCACCCCGAACGGCCCGAGTAACCACTTGTACCCCACGGTCACCATAAAGTCCGGTTTGATCTCACGGAGGTCGAGGTCCATCGCGCCGATCGACTGGGACCCGTCGATGACCAACGCAGCGCCGAGCTCGTGGACGCGTTGGCTGACAGTGACCAAATCAATGAGGGCGCCGTCAGTCCAGTGGACGTTGGGCACGGACACGATCGCTACCCGCTCATCAAGGTTCGCCAAGATCGCGTCGGTCCAGGTTTGGCCACTTCGACGTTTCACGGTCAGAATCTCCGCGCCGACCGCCCGAGTGGCGCGGCGCCACGTGTATATCCCGGAGGGATACTCCTCATCCAGGACCAACACTCGCTGCTCGTGTTTGAGGGGGAGATTTGCGGCGGCGACCGCGAACCCGTAACTCGTGGCCGGGACCAACGCGATCCCGTCAGTATCGCTGTGAACCAAAGTAGCGAACAGGGATCGCAAACGTTCCACATCGGTGAACCAGTCCTGGGCATCGATGGTCCACGGCGTTCCCCGCACAGTCATCGCTGCCGCCGTTGCCTGTTGGACACCGCGCAGCTGGGGCGAGAGGTTGGCGGTGTTGAAATACGCAATATGAGAAGGCACATCGAAAGCGTCGGACCCCTCGATGATCGGGTCAGTATCTTGGGCAATGTCCACAACGGGGGCGTCAGTTGTCATGGGCCTACAC
>JBGTGC010000284.1:0-7369 GCA_041746935.1 Dermatophilaceae bacterium | reverse complement strand
GGGCACTCCGGCCATCATGAGTCCGAGCACGTCACGGCTGATCCCATCTGGCGATTCGGCAGCGTCGACGATGCCGACCACCTTCCCGCGGTACATCACCGCGACGCGGTCGGCGAGCGCGATCACTTCGTCCAACTCCGTTGACACGATCAGCACCGGTGTACCCTTGTCGCGTTCGGCCACGAACCGTGAGTGCACGAACTCGATCGACCCGACGTCAAGGCCGCGAGTGGGCTGTGAAGCAATGAGCAGTTTCAGCGGCCGAGACATCTCCCGCGCCAGCACAACCTTTTGCGCGTTTCCGCCCGAGAGAGTCGATATCGGGTCACTGACGTCGGTCAACCGCACATCGAACTCCTCGGTGCGTTGATCGGCGTTCTCGCGCACCTTCGCCGGGCTCATCGACACGCCCTTGGCGAACGGTGCTGTGTTGTAAAGGTCCAGAATCAGATTCTCGGCGATGGAGAAGCTGCCGATCACCCCGTCGGTGGACCGGTCCTCGGGCACAAATCCGATCCCTGCGCGCAACCGCTCCCGCACCCCGAGGGAGGCGACGTCGTTGCCCTCGAGCATGATCGACCCGGCATCGATGTCGATCAGACCCAGAATGGCTTCGGCCAATTCGGTCTGTCCGTTGCCTTGGACACCGGCCACGCACAAGATCTCTCCTGCGCGCACGTCGAGCGAGAGCCGGTCGATGAGCGCAACGTTGGTGGGGCTGAGCACCGTGACGCCCTTGATCGCCAGGGCGACCTCGCCGGGGTTGGCTTCATCCTTGTCGATAGACAGGCTGACCGAGCGGCCCACCATGAGAGAGGCCAGCTCGGTCTCGGTGGACTTCGGGCTGGCTTGACCCACCACGGCACCGCGGCGGATGACCGTGATGCGGTCGGCGATTGCTCGCACTTCACGCAGTTTGTGGGTGATGAAGACGATCGAGGTGCCCGCCTCCTTGAGCTCACCCATGATCGAGATGAGCTCGTCGGTCTCGGCCGGCGTCAGCACCGCGGTCGGCTCGTCCAGGATGAGCACCTTCGCATCGCGGGAGAGTGCCTTGATGATCTCCACCCGCTGCTGAACTCCCACGGGTAGGTCTTCGATGAACGCATCGGGATCGACGTGGAACCCGAAGCGTTCGCTGATCTCGGTGACCCGCTCGCGGGCCTTGGCCAGGTTGAGCACGCCGGCCCCGCTGGTCGGCTCGAACCCCAAGGCGACCGACTCGGCGACGGTGAAGACGGGGATGAGCATGAAGTGCTGGTGCACCATGCCGATCCCGGCCGCCACGGCGTCGCCGGGGCCGCCGAAGTACACCGGTTGCCCATCGAGCAAGATCTGCCCCTCGTCCGGCTCGTAGAGGCCGTAGAGGACATTCATGAGTGTGCTCTTGCCAGCACCGTTCTCGCCCAGTAGGGCATGGATCTCGCCCGGTTCGACGACGACATCGATGGAGTCGTTTGCCGTCAGCGTCCCGAACCGCTTGGTGATCCCTCGGAGTTCCAGTTTCACAGCCACTGCTCCTGTCGCTTCGTGTTCAGACGCGACAGCGGCCCGACCCTTGGGGCCGGGCCGCTGGACGTACGTCGTGCTGAAGAACTTACGGGGAGTTGGGCGACTCGATGGTCAGCGTGCCGTCGATGATCTGCTGCTTGTATTCCTCGATCTTGGCGCTGAGCTCCTCGGGAACGTCACCTTCGAAGTCGTGGAAGGGAGCCAGGCCAACACCATCGTTCTCCAGCGTGCCGACGTACGGCTCGTTGGAGAATCCGGAGTTGATGGTCTCGGTGATGGTGCCATCCACGGCAGGCCCGATCTGCTTCAGGACCGAGGTCAGCATGATGTCGCCTGCGTCGGTGCTCTCGAAGCCGTCGGAGTCGACCCAGATGATCTTGGTGCCCTCGGCATCCTGGGCGGCCGCAACGGCACCCAAGCCCACAGGCCCGGCCACCGGCATGATGATGTCGGCACCCTGAGCGATGAACTGGTCGGTCAACGTCTGACCTTGGCTCTGGTTGTCGAAGTCACCGGAGAAGGAACCGCTCTGGGCTTCCTTGTCCCAACCCAAGACCTGGACATCGGTGTCGTTGTCCTCGTTGTACTTCGCCACACCATCGGCATAGCCGTCCATGAAGATCGCGACGGAGGGGATCTGGATCCCGCCGAAGGTTGCCACGGTGTCAGTCTCGGTCATGCCCGCGGCGAGGTAACCCGCCAAGAAACTGGCCTCGGCGGTATTGAACAGGATCGGCTTGGCATTGTCGAGCTCGACCGGGGCAAAGTCGGCGTCGGAGAAGGCGGAGTCGATCAACGCGAAGTTGACGTCGGGGTTGCCGTCGGCACCGGTCTGAATGGCGTCCTCGAGCAGGAAGCCGACTCCGATGGTCAGATCACAGCCCTGGGACACCAAGGTGTTGACGTTCGTGGCGTAGTCGGCGTCGGACTGGGACTCCACGAGCGTCGTCTCGATGCCGAGCTCGGACTTGGCCGATTCCATGCCTTCGCGACCGGACTGGTTGAACGACTGGTCATCGAACCCGCCGGCATCTGAGACCATGCAGGCCTGGAAGTCGGCAGCGTCGCCTGCTGCCGTGGCTGCGGACTCCCCAGCATCATCGCTGCTGGCCGCGGGGTCGGATCCTCCGGTTGCGGGTTCCTCTTCGTCGGGGGCGTCGCCACAGGCGGCGAGCACGAGGGTGGCGGCGGCCGAAACGGCAGCAAGCTTGATGACCTGGCGCACAGGTTTCTCCTTCGGTACGTGAACACAGTGCGTGGATGCACCACAGGACTGGGGCCCCACGCGGCAGATCGTACCCCCGGAGGGTCCCGGCTCACGGAATCTGAGTGGAGCAAGAGCTAAACGTGACGCAAAGGTGATCTGCGCTCAGCGCAGCACGACGGCGGCCAGGAGCTTGGCGGCATGCACGAGCGCCTCGTCGTCAACGACCAGATCGCCCTGGTGCAACTCAAAGGTCGGGCCCCCGGCGGTGCGTGTGCCCAGGCGGGCCATCGCTCCCGGCACCTTCATCAAATACCAGCCGAGATCCTCCCCACCCAGGGACTGCTGGGTAGTAACGACCGACTCCGGTCCCATGACTGCGCGGGCAGCCTCATCGAAGAGCGACACCGCCAACTCGTCATTGTCCACCGGCGGCACGCCCTTGACGTGACGGACGGTGGCGTGGACTCCATAGGGCCGGACCACCGCGTGCACGATCTCCTCGATCAGGGGCGCAGTGGTGTCCCACGTGTGCGAGTCGAGCATTCGCAGCGTGCCGACGCATTCACCCGAGGCCGGGATGACGTTGGCCGCCGAGCCGGCCCGGACCGCGCCCCATACCAAAGCAGTTCCGGATCGTGGGTCCAGGCGGCGCGACAGGATCGCCGGCACTTCGGTGATGACTTTGCCCAGGGCGAAGGTGAGGTCGGAGGTCAGGTGGGGACGGGAGGTGTGCCCGCCGCGCCCGGTCAGGGTGACCCGGATCGAGTCCGAGGCGGCGGTGATCGGCCCCGACTTCAGCCCCAACTGACCGACGTCGAGGGAAGGGTCGCAGTGCAACGCATACAACGCATCGACGCCCTCGATCGCCCCGGCGTCCATCATCGCGTGGGCCCCGCCGGGCATGGACTCCTCGGCGGGTTGGAACAGCAACCGCACGCCCAGTCCCCGTTGGGTTAGTTCGTCTTGAATCCCGGCCAGGGCCAGACCTGCCCCGAGCACCGCGACGGTATGCAGATCGTGCCCGCAAGCGTGAGTGACCCCGGGATTGCGAGAGGAGTAGTCAAGGCCGGTGACTTCATCGACCGGTAAGGCATCCAGGTCGGCCCGGAGG
The DNA here is from genome assembly GCA_041746935.1 of Dermatophilaceae bacterium. GTDB lineage: Bacteria > Actinomycetota > Actinomycetes > Actinomycetales > Dermatophilaceae > Ornithinicoccus. The sequence goes on along the minus strand of JBGTGC010000284.1, from coordinate 3,539 downwards.
GCAACGGTGCGGACAGGGTCACTTGCACCCAAGTCGGCGATGGCTCCAGACCCGGGCAGGGCAGTGATCCGGGCCCCGCTGTCCTGCAAGGCGTTCACGATCAGCGCAGTGGTCCGGCGCTCTTGCCAGGACAGCTCCGGATAGCGGTGGACCTCATGCCGCCAACCGATCAGGGAGTCCCGCAGCTCATCGACAGCGCGCACCAGACGAGCGGTCAACTCATTGTTAGCGCTGGTCGTGGTGGATGCGGTCATGGATTCAGCAGTCACAAGAGGCTCGACAGATCACAATTCAGATCGGGGATGGGATGAAAGGGTGGGGTAAAGCGCCACCTTACCGGCCTCCTTAGAAGGTCTCGCGTGGCACGTATTGCCCCCACACCTCACGCAGGGCGTCTGCGACCTCTCCACCGGTCGCTCGGGCGCGCAGCGCCTCACGCATCGGAACGAGCACGTTGGTCGAGCCGGAAGCGGCCCGCTGCATCTCATCGAGCGCAGCGGCGACCGCGCTGGCGTCGCGACCACTTCGCAACTCCTCGAGCCGGGCGCACTGCGCGGCCTCGATCGCCGGGTCGACGGTCAGCGGCTCGTAGGGCTCCTCGCTCTGGCTGGTGAATCTGTTCAAGCCGACCACCACGCGCTCCGCGGAGTCGATCTGCAGGGCGATCTCGTAGGCGCTTTGCTCGATCTCGCTCTTCTGGAATCCCTCTTCGATCGCCCGGACGGCTCCCCCGCGGTCTTCGACGGCCTGCATCAACTCGACCACGGCTTGTTCGAGGTCATCGGTCATCGACTCCATGACGTAAGAGCCAGCAAAAGGGTCGACCGTCTTGGTGACGTCGGTTTCGTAAGCCAGCACCTGCTGAGTGCGCAACGCCAGCCTAGCCGCCTTGGCCGTGGGCAACGCGATGGCTTCATCGAAGGAGTTGGTGTGCAGCGACTGCGTGCCGCCCAGCACCGCGCCGAGTCCTTGGAGGGCGACTCGCACGAGGTTCACCTCTGGCTGCTGGGCGGTCAGCTGGACCCCGGCGGTCTGGGTGTGGAAGCGCAGCATCAAGGACTTCGGGTTCTTGGCGCCGAATTCCTCACGCATGATGCGCGCCCAAATCCGTCGCGCGGCCCGGAACTTCGCGATCTCCTCCAGCAGCGTCGTGCGGGCCACGAAGAAGAAGGACAACCGAGGCGCAAAGTCATCGACCTCGAGGCCGGCGGCCATGGCGGCGCGCACGTATTCCTTGGCGTTGGCCAGGGTGAAGGCGATCTCCTGCACGGGAGTGGCCCCCGCCTCAGCCATGTGATACCCCGAGATCGAGATGGTGTTCCACTTCGGCATGTGCTCGGCGCACATCGCGAAGGTGTCGCTGACCAACCGAAGCGACTCCCCCGGCGGGTAGATGTAGGTGCCGCGGGCGATGTACTCCTTGAGCACGTCGTTTTGGATGGTGCCCGTCAGTTGGTGTGCCGAGATGCCTTCGTGCTCGGCGGCCAACTGATACATCAAGAGCAGCGTCGATGCGGGAGCATTGATGGTCATCGAGGTGGAGACCTCGTTCAGCGGTAGGCCGTGCAGCAGCACTCGCATGTCTTCGACCGAGTCGATGGCCACCCCGACCTTGCCGACCTCTCCGCTGGCTAGCGGGTGATCGCTGTCGTAGCCCATCTGAGTGGGCAGGTCGAAGGCCACGGAGAGGCCACCAGTGCCGTTGGCCACCAGCTCGTGATAACGCGCGTTCGACTCCGCCGCCGTGCCGAATCCCGCATACTGCCGCATCGTCCACGGACGCCCGGTGTACATCGAGGGATAGACCCCTCGCGTGTAGGGGTAATCCCCCGGCGCGCCCAGCGCTTGCTCTGGATCGAAGCCCGCCACGTCCTGCGCGTCGTAGACGGGCCTCAGCGGCAAGCCTGATTCGGTATGCAGATCGCTCATTCGCTCAGGCTACCCACCGCCGTGGCCTGCGCTGGGCCTTAGCCTGCGGTCGCCTCCGTGCGAGCTCGACTGGAGACGTCAGCATCCAGCCGAGGAAAGAGCATCTTGCCGACGACAGCGAAGACGGCCAACACCGCGACCATGCCGAAGAAACCGACGATGCCGCTTCCGGTCAAGGCCAGCACCACGTAGCCGGTGAGCGCGGCGACAGCACCGACCAGCGCATACGGCAACTGGGTGATGACGTGCGTGATGACGTTACAGCTGGCACCAGTCGAACTCAGGATCGTGGTGTCCGAGATCGGCGAGCAGTGGTCGCCGAAGACCGCGCCGGCCAGCACCGCGCCGAAAGCGGGAAGCAACAGGTCGGGTTGGTCAAGGGAGTTCATGATGTCGCCAGCGATAGGCAGCAAGATCCCGAACGATCCCCAGGACGTTCCTGTGGAGAAGGCCATCGCACCGGCCGCGATGAACATGACTGGGATCAGCCACTGCGGCTCGATGTTGGCGCTCTCGACCAACCCGCCTAGGTAGTCGCCCGTGCCCAGGGCGCCGATCAGCGACCCGAGCATCCAGGCCAGCAGCAGGATGTACACCGCAGGCAACATCGACTTGATACCTGCACCCAAGCCGCGCGCCAAAACTCCTCCGCCGAACTTCGGGCTGTTCAGTGTGTACCGCAAGTAGTAGAAGAAGGCTGAAACGAAACCGAACACGGCACCGTAGATCAGCGCCTCGTACGGATCAGTGTTGGCCATGACGTCCAGCGGTGCCCAACTTGGCTCCTCGGCCTTCGCATAACCCGTGTAGATGATGCCGCCGACAACCCCGACGACAAGAGCAAGGAACGGGACGATCAAGGCACGCTTGGCCCCCGGCTCGTGCACTGGAAGATCCTCGTCAAGCTCACCTGGAATGGCGAGCGATTCATCGAAGGTGCGCCCCTCCTCAACGGCCCGCCTCTCCTCGGTGCGCATCGGCCCCATGTCGATCCGCAACGTGACCACGATGAACACCGTGAAGACGGCAGCGATGGCGTAGTAGTTCAATCCGGCCGAAGTCACGAAAGCCTGGAAGTCACTGACCTCAAGAGTTGACGCCGCCACCATGGGGGCCATGACTCCGATGATGTAGGCACCCCAACTCGAGAATGGGGCGAGGACGGCGACAGGCGCCGCGGTCGAGTCGATCAGGTACGCCAATTTAGCCCGGGCGACCTTGTGTCGGTCGGTCACCGGCCGCGCGACCTGACCGACCGCTAGGGCATTGAAGTAGTCATCGATGAAGATGACAACGCCCAGAATCGCGGCCAAGAACTGCGCCCCGCGCCGGGTCTTGATGCGCTGAACCGCCCACTCCGAGAACGCCGAGCTGCCACCGGCCATCAGGATCAACGCGGTGATCATGCCGAGGGTCAGAGTGAAGATCAGGATGTAGACGTAGGCGGTGTTCAGCGCCCCGTCGACCCAGAAAATCTCCACGAATGATGACCAGACGAGCGAAAGCGTCTCCAGCGGGTTGTAGTCGGCCACGATGAAGGCAGCCGACAACACACCCGCTCCGAGGCTGAGCAACACCTTCTTGGTGGTGATGACCAGCACGATCGCAAG
>JBGTGC010000283.1:0-9920 GCA_041746935.1 Dermatophilaceae bacterium | reverse complement strand
GTCGGTGTATGGAGCAGCTTGTCGACCACCCGCGCCATTGCCTGCCGCACTTCGGCGCTGGCGGGTTCATCGAGGTCGGGCAGTCGCCGACTCAACCGCTGCATCTCGGACTCGACGACGACACCAGCCCGCGATCGCAGGGCCGCGACGGTCGGGGCCACCGCCCTTGCTCGCTGGCTCATCAGGTATGCCGCAACCTCGGTGGTCACCAGGTCGCGTACGTGCCGCATCACCTGCGCCACGTACGGGTGAGGGCTCATCGCCTCAGAGTCGCCACGGTCGTGCAGGTCCGCCAGACCGACCCGGTGCACCGACGTCAGGGCCTCGACGCCGGGCTCCACGTCGGCGGGTAGCGACAGGTCGAGCACAGCCAAGGGCCGCCCATCCTGCCTGCTGCGGAGAGCGGCGGTGACCATCTTGAGCGTGATCACCGGTTGCGTTGCCCCGGTGCAGGAGATGACGAGGTCAGCGGTGATCAACTGATCAGCCAGGGACTCCCAGGGGGAGCTGGACACCCCGTGGCGATCAGCGAGGGCAGCCGCTTTGACCCGGTCACGGTTGACGATCGTGAGGTCGGCGGCGCTCGAGGCGCGGATGGTGGCGGTCGACAGGGCAGCCATCGCACCGGCACCCACGATGACCGTGCTGGCATGCGACAACGGTGGGGTTACGTCAGCAAGAAGATCGAGTCCGCGCCGCACCAAAGAGCGGGCCACCGCATCCAGGTCAGTCTCGGCGTGAGCACGCTTGCCCACCTTCAAAGCGTGCTGGAGCAACGGATTGAGGTGGGCCCCCACCGATCCCGCGTGCTGCGCAGCGGTCAGTGTGTCGCGCACCTGACCCAGGACTTGAGGCTCACCAATGGCCATCGAGTTGAGGCCGCAGGTCATCGAAAAGAGATGGTGCACCGCGCGCTCGTCGTAGTGCACATAGAGCACCTCCGTGATCTCACGCCGGGTGAAGCCACCGGCCTGGGCCAGCGCCTCAGCGATGTCACTGACTGCCCCGTGGAATCGGTCCACCTCGGCGATGATCTCGACTCGGTTGCATGTGGCGAGCACCACCGACTCGGCGATGTCCTCGGCACCGGCTACGCAGTGGCGCAAGGATGCGACTGCCGCCGGGTGCCGGGCTATCCGCTCCAACACTTCTAGCGGCGCAGTCTCGTGCGAAAGGCCAACCACGAGCAGACTCATCGAGCTCCGCCGATCGCCGAGCGCTGCTCGGGCACCGAAGGCAACGCCGAGCGACGCTGGGCGTGAAAGGCCAGAATCTCCAACTCCGTCGAGAGGTCCACCTGGCGCACCCCGACGTGGTCGGGCACCGACAGCGTCGTCGCCGCAAAATTCAGGATCGAGTGGACCCCCAGATCCACCAGGACGTCGGCCACGCGGTGGGCCCCTGAGGCGGGAGTGGTAATGACCCCGAAGTCAAGCGATACGCCAGATGCAACCAGGTCCTCCAGGCTCTGAACCGTCATTCCGGCGATCTCCTCACCGACGATCGCAGGGTCGTCGTCCACGAGCGCCACGATGTGGAATCCACGCCGAGAAAACCCCTTGAAGGCGACGAGTGCCCGCCCCAGGTTGCCCAACCCGACGATCGCGACGGGCCAGTAGTTGAGTAGCCCGAGGTGCGCCGAGATCTGCTCACGGAGCTGATCGACGTCGTATCCCACCCCACGAACACCGTAGGAGCCCAAGTGCGACAGATCCTTACGAAGTTGCGCCGGCTGAACCCCAGCGGCCTCGGCTAGCTCACGAGAGGAGACCCGTGTGCCGCCATCTTCGGCGATGTCGTTCAGCGCCCTGCGGTATGCCGGGAGACGACCAACCGTGGCGTCCGGCACTCCGCGACGTGCAGGCTCCGTGTCCACGACAGCACCGGCTCCTTTCGGGTCCCCGGTGGCACCACGCTGGCAGCCACACGAAGGTTGGACTCACCAGGATAGGACTTTGTGAACAAATGCACAAAGTCATCGAAAGACTTTCTTTGTGCGGTGCTGGTCAGCGGCCTTCAGGTGCCAGCGAGGGTCTCCTGCAGTCGGGCTGGATCGACGGTCCAGTAGTCGTGGACCCGCCCGTCCACAAAGATCACCGGCAGCCACTCTCCGTACCGCGCGAGGAGGTCAGCGCGTGCCTGTGGATCTTGGGCATCAATGTCGATTGCGCAGGAGGCGACCGCTAGCGGCTCAAGCACCTTGTCTACGACGGCCTGGGCGCGCTTGCAGAGATGACATCCAGTTCGGGTCAGAATGCTCACGCGCACGGCTCGGCCCTGCTCGTCGATGGAGGGCACGAGACTCTCAAAATGCGCACCGGCCTCGTGCACGCGTCCGGACATCAGCCCACCACCGCGCCGAGGGAGCTACTTCTTGTTGCGACGCTGGTGACGCGTCTTGCGCAGCAGTTTGCGGTGCTTCTTCTTTGCCATCCGCTTGCGGCGCTTCTTGATGACTGAACCCATGGATGTACCGAGTCTTTCGTGTGGGGGTCGCACCGGACCTCGATGCGCAAGGGGTCAGCCTATCGCCTGGTCGCAGGTGACCCTAACCCGTGACGGTCAAGCTGTGCCGTGGTAGGACTCGCTGAGGTAGTCCTGGACGGCAGCCTCGGGCACCCGGAACGAACGCCCCACCCGTACGGCCGGCAATTCGTTGTTGTGCACGAGGCGATAGACCGTCATCTTGGAAACACGCATCAGGGCGGCCACCTCTGCGACGGTCATAAACGACATCTCGGCCACTTGTCGCTCCTCGCCCATGGGGCATCCTTGTCTCTGAGTCCGGTCACATCGGCGCACACGGGGCTGCATGGCTGTGCCGTTGGCCCACCATAGGGGCTGATGTGGCGCAGTGGAAAGTCTCTGCGGAACTTCGTCCAGGACGACAAGCAGTTTTCAGCAATTGTCACGCATCTAGCGTCCACTTCCCCGATCAGGCGTCAGTCGAAATACGGGTCTAGGCCGAGCCCCGGAAAAACCGCCATCCGGGTTGCCATGATCGCCATATCCAGGGGGTCTTCGGGGTGGTACCCCTCATCCCAGGACCCGTAGTGAATGGGGATGCCGCCGCGATCACCCATGCTTTCGGGAGCCTGCACACCGCATACCCGCTGCACCATCTCTCGCCATGCCGGGGGGACGGGCTCGTCCAACCGGACCGGCCGGTGCCCGGCTATCCCGATGAGGTGGGCCCACGCGCGTGGCACGACATCCACCAATTCGTAGCCTCCCCCACCCAAGGCCACCCAGCGCCCGTCGCTGACCTGGTGAGCGAGTTCGTGGATCCATGTGTATGTCGCGTGCATACCGTCGATGGTCAGGTCCAGGTGAGCCAGCGGGTCGCAGTGGTGGGAATCGCAGCCGTGCTGGCTGACGATGATCTCCGGCGCGAAGGCCCGGATGACCTGCGGCACCACGGCCTGGTAGGCGCGCAGCCAGCCGCCGTCGTCAGTTCCCGGCGGTAGCGCGACGTTCACGGCGGTATCCGGCGCGGCGGCTCCTCCGGTGTCCCCTGGGGCACCCGTGCCCGGAAACAGCGTCTGTCCACTCTGGTGCAGCGACGCCGTCAGGACTCGAGGGTCGTTCCAGAAGACGGTCTCAACGCCGTCCCCATGGTGCACGTCGACGTCGATATAAGCCACTCGCTGCACTCCAGTGGCCAGCAAATCGCGGATGGCGACGGCCGCATCGTTGTAGACGCAGAACCCGGAGGCTCGGCCCGGCATGGCGTGGTGCAGGCCGCCAGCGATGTTCACCCCATGCTGCGCTCTGCCCTCCCACACCGCCCGGCAACAGTCGATGGTCGCTCCGACTGCGAGCGCGCTGGCCTCGTGCATGCCAGCGAAGGCCGGCGTATCCCCATCACCGACGCCCAGGTGCCCCTGCGCGGCGCTGGGATCCTCGGACAGCCGCTGCACGGTGGAAATCAGCTCCTGCGTGTGCACCGTGGCCAGGGCCGCATCGTCGGCCGGTTGGGAGGGAGCAACGACGACGTCGTCATGCTCGAGCAATCCCAAATGCAGCGCGAGTTGCTGGGTCAAATTCAGCCGCATGGGATGCATGGGGTGGCCTAGCCCGAAGTCGTATGCCGTGAAACGTTGGTCCCAGGCGACATGTGCCGCGATCATGGTGGCACGCTAGCCGAGAACCGCCCGGCAAGAGCACCATCACGACGAGGAGCCGCACCGATGGCCAAGCATCAACTGTTCGACGAAAACGTCCTGGTGATCGGTCTTGGGCGCTTCGGAGCAGCTGCCGCCCTGGAGATGGACCGGTTGGGCTATCGCGTGCATGCCATCGAGATCAATGGCAACGTGGCCGAGCGCTACGCCCGCAAACTCATGCGCGTGCAAACCATAGACGCCACCAACCCCGAGGAGTTACGCACCGCCAAACCCCGCGACTTCCGAGTCGCGGTCGTCGGGATCGGCACGTCGATCGAGGGCTCCCTGCTGACCGTGGGCAACTTGGTGGACCTCGGCATACCCTCGATCTGGGCCAAGGCCGTCAGCGCCGAGCACGCCCGGCTGCTGGAGCGGATCGGGGTGCATCACGTGATTTTCCCCGAGGCGGAGTCGGGTGGCCGAGTCGCTCACCTGGTGAACGGCAAAATGGAGGGTTATATCGAATTCGAAGACGGCTACGCGATCGTCAAGATGAGGCCGGCCCAAGAGATGATCGGCTTCACCCTCGGTGAAACCGACATCCGCAAGCGATACGGGGTAACGGTCGTCGGCGTGAAGGCACCGGGTGAAGACTTCATGCACGCACTGCCGGAGACCAAAGTCGGCCAACACCACATGATGATTGTCTCCGGGCCGAGCAAATACATCGAGCAGTTGGCTGCCCGCCCCTGAGTCGCTTACAAGCTGGTGGGTATGCCACCGGCTGACGTGCTCAGCGGCAGCACCATCGCCATCTCTTCGGCATCCTCGTCCTCGGTTTCGGCACCTCGGATCGGCATCGGACGCCGATTGTCCGTGGGACGGAAGCCGAAGCTGCTCGCGAAGGCCACGGCACGACCGTTATCAGTGCCCACCCAGTAGACAAGGTGCTTCATCTCGGACTCACGAGCCGCATTGGCCGCTGCCTCGAGGAGTCGGCGCGCCACCCCACTGCCGCGAGCATCGGGAGAAACCCACAAGCCGAACAACTCTCCGACGCTGTCGTCTGCGGTGTTCTCCGAGCCGACACTGGCCACCCCCAGGGCCTTGCCTTCACGCTCGGCCATCAGTCGCTGAGACCGACGCATGCGGTCGCGCCAACGCTCCTCCGGGTAGTCGACTTCCTCATCTGCCGAGGCCACGAAAGCCTCCGGAGACTCCTTCAGCGCACGCAGCCTCGTCTGCCGATACTCATCCCAGTCCTCTTCGGCAAGTATGCGCACACTGATCTCAGTCATGCGCATACTTTGGCACAGGTCGGCCGTGTGTCCAGCCGCAAGCACGTGAACAGCAGGTAAATCGGTGGCCGCCGCGCCCGCAGACCAGACTCAGTCCGACGCCGACAACTCCCGGGAGCGCCGAGCTGCTGCCTCGATGGCTGTCATAAACGCGGCCCGCACTTTGTGGTCCTCGAGTTCGCGCAACGCCGCCACGCTGGTGCCTCCGGGACTGGACACCTGCTCGCGCAGCACGGTCGGGTGTTGGCCGGTCTGGCGCATCATCGTGGCGGCGCCATACAAGGTCTGCACGACGAGCTCGGTCGCGGTCACCCGCGGCAGACCGAGCAGCACACCGGCTTCGATCATGGCCTCGACGACATAAAAGATGTATGCCGGGCCACTGCCTGAGAGTGCAGTCACGGCGTCGAGGTGTTGCTCGTCGAGCGTGATCACCCGGCCAATCGTGGCCAGCAGCGCCTCGGCCTGCCCGCCATGCTCGGCGCTGCAGTACCGGCCGAGGGCCAAGGCCGACATGGCCTCATCCACCAGTGCCGGCGTGTTCGGCATGACTCGGACCACCGACGTGCCCTCGGGCAGATGCGATTCCAGGAACTCGGTGCTAATGCCCGCCGCGATGGAGATCACCAGGGCCCCCGGCTCCACGATGTCACCGATTTCGGCGAGCAGGGTGCGCATGTCCTGAGGCTTCACCGCCAGAATCACCACGGAAGAACCGCGCGCAGCGAGTGCCGGCTCGGCGGCGGGGACGCCGTGAATGGCGGCGATCTCCTCGCGTCGGGCTTCGACTTTGTCGCTGATCGTCAGGTCGGCCGCGCTATGTCCAGCACGGATAAACGCCGACAACAATGTGCTGCCCATCACCCCGGCCCCCAGGATGGCGATCCGCACGTCGCTCAGCCCGTCGTGAGCACGGAACGCGCGAAGAAGACCAAGTTGGCGGGGCGCTCAGCCATCCTGCGGACCAAGTAGCCGTACCACTGGTCGCCGTAGGGCAAGTAAACCCGGACGCTCGAGCCGTTATCGGACAACCGTTGCTGCTCATCGGGTCGGATACCCAACAGCATCTGGTACTCGAAGCTGTCGTTGGCGCGCCCAGCCCGATCGGCTAGGACGCCGGCGATCTCCACCATCCGGGGGTCGTGGCTGGCCACCATCGGATAGCCGGCACCGGCCATGAGTGCCTTCAGGCAACGCACATACGACTTGTCGACGTCACTTTTGTCTTGGTAGGCGACGGACTCGGGCTCGTTGTAAGCCCCCTTGCACAGGCGAACCCGGCTGCCCTCATACGCCAAGTCGCGGCAATCGGACTCGGTGCGGTGCAGGTAGGACTGCACCACCGCACCGACCCAGGGGAAGTCCTGACGCAGCTCGCGCAGACTGTCCAGCGTTGAATCCGTGGTCGTGTGGTCTTCCATGTCCAGGGTGACCGTCGTGCCAGCGTTAGAGGCCGCCCGACAGATCTCGCGGGCGTTGCCCATCGCCATCTCGTGACCATCAGACCCCAGGGCCTGGCCGAGCGCACTCAGCTTGAGGCTGACCTCGACCTGTCCGGCGCGGGTCAGCCCGGCCTCGGACAACTGGCTCAACAACTCCAGATAGGCATTCTTCGTGCCGGTCGCCATCTCGACGTCGAGAGTGTCTTCACCGAGGTAATCGATGGTCACGCTGCGACCGGTGTCTGTCAGTTGCCCTGAAACGGCCACCGCGGACTCGGTATCGGCACCGGCCACAAACCGATTGACCACACCTCGGCTGATCGGCGCCTTCTCGATCACGGTGCGCAGCGAGTCGTGCCTACTCACTTCCAACAAACCTCGTCGGAGCAGCGGCGAAGGGTCCAGTATCCCGAGATTCATGGGGTCAGGTTACGCGCTCTCGACGCGGCGCTGTGCCCCGGCACATCACGGGACTCATTGAGGCTTCACGGCTCGGAGGTGACCGCCGGTGCGCTCAGGTGGGTGCGGGCAAAGGCCAACGCTTCCTCGAGGTCGAACTCTCGCTGGGCTCGGTCAACCTTGCGGGTACTGACCTCCAGGCTGACCACCCCGCCGTAGTTGCTGTGCACCAAATGCTGCAACACCTCGGCGCAGCGTTGGACACCCCGTCCGGGCACCAAGTGCTCGTCCTTGAACGTGCCGAAACTGTCGCCGAGATGAACGTGCGCGACCCGGGCACCCAACTCCTGCAACATCAGCAGGGCGTCCCTGCCAGCGGTCCCGGCGTGCGAGATGTCAAAAGTGAGCTGCTCGTAAGGCAGATCGGTCGGGTCGTGCGCGGGAAGGTAGGCCTGCAGTTCAGTCGATCCGACGCGCCAAGGGAACATGTTTTCTACCGCGATCCTGACCCCACTATCTCGAGCCCGCTGAGCCACGCCCTCGACGAAGCCTCTGGCGTATCGGGACTGCCAGCGAAAGGGTGGGTGGACCACGACCAGCGGAGCTCCCACGTCTCGGGCGAGGTCCAATGATCGATCGATCTTGCCCCAGGGGTCCCAGCCCCAGAGTCGCTGAGCGAGCAACAAGGTGGGGGCATGGATCGCTCCGATCGGCAGCCCATGCAAGCGAGAGAGGGCGATCAGTGGTTTGGCTTCTTGGGTGACCTCGTCGCTCCACACCATCACTTCCACCCCGTCGTAACCGAGTCGCTCGGCAAGGTCGAAGCAATAGCCCGGCCCTTCGGGATAGACCGATGAGGTGGACAGGTGGACGGGGACCACGAGGCGCGGACTCTCAGCAGCCACTTGCAGGTCCTTCCATGGCGCACACAGTAGACCCCCCGCGACTGAACACCCTCCCAGTGTTTCTCAGGGGTCACCCTGGTGAGGCCCTACGCTGAGCCGGTGGAGTCGATGAGGCGCGACGATGATGTCACCCTCGACCGGCCGCGGATGTGGGCTGAGTTCGCCGATCTCGATCGGGTCCGGCAGGTCGTGGATGAGCTCGGTCCCGACGAATGGCAGATGCACGACATCGGCCAGGCGTCCAGGTGGACCGCCATGAATGAGCCCGACACGGGAACCGACGACGCCGCTGAAGTGACGACGGCGCTGGTAGATGGTGCGTGCATCTTCCTCAACCGGCCGGGGTTTCCCGCCGGGGCCGGCTGCGCACTGCACCAACACGCATTGCTGGAAGGGGTGCAGCCACTGACCACCACGCCCGACGTGTGTTGGCAGTTGCCCATCAAGCGCAGTTATCGCAGCGTTGAGCGTAGTGACGAGTCGGCATACACCGAGGTCACCATCGAGGAGTTCGACCGCGGCAGTGGGGGCCGGGCGGCCATGATTTCGATTGGTATTGCACCGCGGCGACCGATCGGCACCCCGGCATACCGGCTCCTCGCGCACATGTGTGACGAGGTGATGGCCACGCGATCCGCGAACGGACAGGCGGTGAGCCACCCGGACGGACGGCGTCCGTTGCCGCTCTTGGTCCACCTTGTGACCCTCGCGAGCGCGACCGCACAGACCTCATCGGGCCCTGATGACTGACGATTTTGCGGTCACCAGTCCCAACATCTGGAACCACGCAGACATTTACGAGGTGGAGAACCGTGGCGTCGACCCCGACGGGGCCATCTGGGCGGCCATGGCAGGTGTTGTCGACCTGCGCGGACGCACCGTGCTCGACCTGGGCTGCGGAAGCGGCTACCACCTGCCGATCCTGGCCGCAGCGGCTGACACCGTGATCGGGGTGGAACCGCACGCACCCCTGCTAGTCCGCGCCCGCGAGCGGATCGCCGCGCTGGCCGCATCGGGGGCGAACGTCAGCGATGTTCAGGTCCGCGCAGGGGCCGCCCAGGCCCTTCCCGTGGAACCGGGGTCGATCGATGTCGTGCACGCCCGGTGGGCCTACTTCTTCGGCCCGGGCTGCGAGCCCGGGTTAGCCGAACTGGACCGTGTGATGGCCCCTGGGGGCACGGCGTTCGTCATCGACAACGACGCCACGCGGTCCACGTTCGGCCAATGGTTCCGCAGGGCTTGGCCTGACTACGACGCCGCCGCGGTGGAGCGCTTCTGGGCTCGAGCGGGCTGGACCCGGACCCCGGTGGACATGCGCTGGCAGTTCGATAGCCGCGCTGACTTCGAGTCGGTCGTGGGCATCGAGTTCGAGCCCGAGGGTGCCGCTGCCATTCTTGCCGAGCACGACGGGAACAGTGTGGACTATGCCGTCAATCTCTACCACCGGACGTATGACGGCGCGCTGGGCGGCCAGTCCGGCTCTGTCGGGGGCGAGGCATAGCCTGCTCGACATGGCATCCATCTCGGCACGAAGCGCCGCATCGAAGAAGAACGCGCCGGCATACCGCTGCACGGAGTGCGGCTGGAGCAGCATCAAATGGGTTGGCCGCTGCGGAGAATGCCGAGAGTGGGGCAGCGTCACCGATGTCGGGGTCGCGCCGGTGCGCACGGCAGCGGTCGTGCCGGTGCGCCCTGCCGTGCCCCTCGCCGCGGGCAGGGGCGACCTAGCCAAGGCGCAAAGCCCTGGGGTCGGCGCGTTCGACCGGGTGC
>JBGTGC010000282.1:0-10805 GCA_041746935.1 Dermatophilaceae bacterium | reverse complement strand
GGCGGCCGTGGTGGCGGCGCTGCGCGTGCCGCTCCTTGATCAATATCAGGTGGATCGACTGTTGGCCTTTATCGACCCGAGCCTCGACCCCACCGGAATCGGCTACCAAAGCGCTCAGGTCCGGGTAGCTATCGGCTCAGGCGGGCTGAACGGCGCAGGGCTGGGGCAGGGTCCGCAGACCCAAGGCGGCTATGTCCCCTTCCAGGAGACTGACTTCATCTTCTCGGTGGTGGGCGAGGAGTGGGGGCTCTGGGGCGCAGCGGGTGTGATGATGCTTCTGGGTTTCGTCATTGTCCGCTCGCTGTGGGTGGCCTTGCTGATCGATGACCCCTTTGGCCGCAACGTGGCCGTGGCGGTGGCGTGTTGGTTCACCTTCCAGACCTTCCAGAACATCGGGATGAACCTGGGGCTGATGCCCGTCACCGGGTTGCCATTGCCATTCTTGTCCTACGGGGGATCTTCGATGTTGGCCTGTTGGTTGGCGGTGGGCCTGCTGGCGAGCACCCAGCACGCCCCCCGTCGAACCCGTTAGAACTTCTGCTCGACGAAGGTCTGCTCGTGCATCGGTGGACGCACGTACGGCACCTCTTTCATGACCGGCAAATCGACCGGGTCGGGGGCCACATCTTCGTAGTCGAACTGGTCGAGGAGGTGAGCGATGCAGTTGACCCGGGCGGTGCGCTTGTCGTCTGAGGGCACGACATACCAAGGAGCCTGCTTGATGTCGGTGTATTGGAAGGTGGTGTCCTTGGCCATTGAGTAGCGCACGTAGAGCTCGTGCTCGGCTAGGTCCATGTCGGAGAGCTTCCAGCGCTTGAGCGGCTCGGCGTTGCGGGCCTCGAAGCGCTTACGTTGCTCCTCATACGACACCGAGAACCAGTACTTGATCACGATGATCCCCGAACGGACGAGCATCCGCTCGAACTCCGGACAGCTGCGCAAGAACTCGGCGTGCTCGTCCTCGGAGCAGTAGCCCATGACCCATTCGACGTTGCTGCGGTTGTACCAAGAGCGGTCGAACATGACCATTTCGCCAGCGGCGGGCAGGTTCTCGACGTAGCGCTGGAAGTACCACTGGGTCTGCTGTCGCTCGGTGGGCTTCGGCAAGGCCATGACCCGCACGGTGCGAGGGCTGGTGCGCTCGGCAATCCGCTTGATGACGCCACCCTTGCCGGCCGAACCTCGTCCCTCGAAGATCACCAGGACCTTCAGGCCTTGGCTTTGGATCCAGTACTGCAAGAGCACGAGTTGTTCCTGGAGGCGCTCCATCTCTGCCTCGTAGATATCTTTCTTCAGGCGCCCGGACTTGGTATAGCTCTCCGGGTGCTTCTTCGCGGCTTCGCTGCGCTGGTCATCGGCGCCTTCGGGCAGGTGAGCATCTTTGCTCATGGAACCTCCTGGGGTGGTTTGCCCGATCCTGGCCTATAACGCTCGGTGCCACAACCGTCAGCACAAGGTGCAGCTCAGATCACTCGAAGGCGCAGGATGCCGTCGATGCCTTCGATTTTGTCGGCCACGACGGTGGAGACCTCACCCTCGACGTCTATCAAGGTATAGGCGAACTCGCCCCGAGACTTGTTGATCAGATCGGCGATGTTGAGTCCGGCGTCAGCCAGCACTGCGGAGATCTGACCGACCATGTTGGGCACGTTCTGGTTGAAGATCGCCAAGCGCGTGGCCCCCCGAGTCCTCGGCAGCACTGCCTCACCGATGTTCACGCTGTTACGCACGTTGCCGTCCACGAGATAGTTGCGGACTTGCTCTGCGGCCATGACCGCGCAGTTCTCCTCGGCTTCGGCCGTCGATGCGCCCAGGTGCGGCAACGCCACCACCTTGGGGTGAGCGACGAGTGCCGCGCTGGGAAAGTCGCAGATGTATGCGTGCAGGCGGCCGTCATCGAGGGCAGCGATGACCGCGTCGTCGTCCACGATCCCGCTGCGGGCGAAGTTGAGCACGGTAGCGCCGGGTTTCATCCGGGCGATCTGGGCGGCACCGATCAGGCCAGTGGTGGCCTCGATCAGGGGCACGTGTGCGGTGACTAGGTCGGAGCGGCTGAACAGGTCCTCCAACGAGGTCGCCTGCTCCACGGAGGAACTCAACTGCCACGCCCGCTCAACGGTGAGCGCAGGGTCGTAGCCGAGGACCTTCATACCCAAAGACGCCGCCGCGTTGGCTACCAGCACGCCTATCGCCCCCAAACCGATCACGCCGAGGGTGCGACCAGGCAACTCGAAGCCGGCGTACTCCCTCTTTGCCTTTTCCACGGTCGGGTTCAGATCACCGTTCGCCTCGCTCAAACCGGCGGTGAACTGCGCGGCCGGCCAGATGTTGCGAGCCGCCATGAGCATGCCGGCGATAACGAGTTCCTTGACGGCGTTGGCGTTGGCCCCTGGCGTGTTGAACACCATGACTCCACGAGCGCTCAGGGCCTCGACCGGCACGTTGTTCGTTCCCGCGCCCGCACGGGCCACGGCCACGACCGATTCGTCGATAAGCTCATCGTGGAGGTTGGCCGAACGGAGCACGATAGCCTCGGGGGAGGACACCTCGGGTCCGACTTCGTAGTCCTTGGGGAACATGGCCAACCCGATCGGGCTGATCGCGTTGTAGGTCTTGATGCGATGGGTCATGGCGTGCCTTCGGCGTCGAATGTCGGATGTATGCGCGATGTGTGGGTGCTGATGTCGCAGAGGGTCAGGCGTGCGTTCGTTCGAACTCCTGCATGTAATCGATCAAAGCCTGCACGCCCTCGATCGGCATCGCGTTGTAGATGCTGGCCCGCATGCCACCTACCGATCGGTGTCCTTCCAAGTTGTGCAAGCCGGCGCTCGCGGCGCCGGCGAGGAAGTCGGACTCCCGCTCGGAATCGGCGAGCAGGAACGGCACATTCATCCAGCTGCGCGCGTTCGCAGCCACCGGATTGCGGTAGTAGTCAGACCCGTCGATCGCCGCATACAAAGCATGAGCTTTGACCTGATTGCGCTCACCCATCGCGCTGACGCCACCGGTCTCCTTGATCCATTCAAGGATGAGACCCAGCAGATACCAACCGAACGTCGGCGGGGTGTTGAGCATCGAGCCGCTGCTGGCCATCTGGGCGTAATCCCACACCGACGGTGTCTCGGGTCGAACGTTCCCGAGAAGATCCTTGCGCACGATGACGACTGTCAACCCCGACGGGCCGAGGTTCTTCTGTGCTCCGGCGTAGATCAGACCGAACTGCGAGACGTCGATGGGGCGGGACATGATCGTCGAGGACATGTCCGCCACGAGCGGCGCGGACGCGCTGGGCACATAGCCGAACTCGACCCCGCCGATGGTCTCGTTCGGCGTGTAATGCAGGTATGCGGCATCGCTGCTGGCCTCGATCGTGCCCAGGGCTGGCACCGAGCTGTAGCCCGATTCGCTCTCGTCAGCGACCACACGGACCTGCGCGTACTTCGTGGCTTCGGCGATGGCCTTCTTGGACCAGGCCCCGGTGTTGACGAAGTCGACGACGTCGCTGGGCCCCGCGAGGTTCATCGGAATGGCCGAGAACTGCCCGGTGGCCCCACCTTGGAGGAAGAGCACCTCGTAGTCCTCGGGGATGCCCATGAGCTCCCGGATCAGCGACTCGGCCCGCTGCGCCGCAGCGACGAAGTGTGTGCTGCGGTGACTGACCTCCATCACGGACATGCCCAGGCCGAGCCAATCGGTCAACTCGGATTGGGCTCGGTTCAAGACGTCGAGGGGCAGCGTGGCCGGCCCCGCGGCGAAGTTAAATACGCGCACGGTCTTCCACCTTGAGGGTCGTGTCTGGGGAGCGGCAAGCGTAACAACCTCGATCTGGGTCCTTGACCAGGCCAGCCGTGATGGGGGCACACGCTGGACCGGACGGTACGGTTCCTGCCCATGACTGCCGCTCACGCCATCGCTCAGGCCTGGATCAGCACCGGGGGGACCGGTGCCCAGAACTACGACGAATTCGCCGACGACAACGAGATCACCGCGGTTATCGCGGGCAAGCCGCGCAGTGCGCTCGCCGTCGAGATGCCGCACAAGTCACCCCAATCACGTGGGCAGACCTTTGAAGAGGCTCTGCCAGACGCGGCGCTGACGTTGCGCGAGGCTCAGGCCGCGGGGTCCTATCGCCAGCACGAGGAGATCGTCGCGGCATACCGGATCACCACCACCGACGGCACCCTCAGCCACGGATTGTTTGTCATGGTGGACACGCAGGAGATCTCGACCAGTGCGGACGAGCCCGGTCGGGTCATCCGCAACGAAGACGTCTTCGTGGCCAAGGTGAGTCAGCGGGTCGCTTTGATCGAGGCGTGTGACCATCTGCTGTCGGCCGTGCTCTTGGTGCAGACCGAGAACGATCGCGAATTCGCCGCCCTGGTGGAGCAGGTCTGCGCCCAGGGAGGTGAGCCAGACGTGGTGGATCACGATGACGCTGGTCGGTCTCACGAGGTGTGGGTAGTCAGCGATCCGGCCAGAGTGAGTCAACTGTGCGCGCTAGCGGGAGGGGGCGAGCTGGTCGTCGCCGACGGCAACCACCGCAGTTTGGCCGCACAGCAGGCGGGCTTGGAACGATTCATGGCGGTCATCACCACAGCGCCAGACTTGTCGCTGCTGCCGTATCACCGGTTGCTGTCGTCGTGGCCTTCCGAGCTGCCACCGATCGAGGAAGCCCTCCAGCGCTTCGGTGCCGAAGTCCGGCCGCTCAGCGGCCCAGCGACCACGCCTGCCGCAGGAGGCACTGTGCACATATACAGCGGCGGTCAGGGGTATGCGGTTCGCTTGCCTCCTTCCTGTGGTTCGGGTGGAAGGGCTGAGGATGAGCATGCCGAACCGGCCGTGATCGACACCATGGACCACGCGCTGGTCGAGCAGGTGCTTCTTGCGCAGATCCTCGGGTGGGAGCCCGGCGACGAGCGGATCACCTACGTCGGTGGCGACTACTCCGATCAGTGGTTGTGCGATGCCGTTGATGAGGGACGGGCTGCGGTCGCCGTGTTGATTGCGCCGGTCACCGTCGAGGAATTCGTGGCGGTCAACGTCAACCGCCACGCGATGCCTCGCAAATCGACGTGGTTCGTGCCGAAGGCGCGCGCCGGTTTGGTGCTGGCAGATCTGCGCTAATTCGGCTGCGGCTATGCGATACTGCCACTGGCTCTTCGGCACCCATACCCGCCGGAGGGTCCGAGGGTCATCGACCTGCGGCGCGATCACTATCGACGCGATGAGCAGTCCGGTCTCGGGAATCCTCGGCACAGCCTGGTGACGCGCGAAGTGCGCGAGCCGCGCGGTGTATGGATGAACTTCCGTCCGACCCTGCTGGGTCCGACGACGCTACCGCTACAGCGGATGGTGGGCCGTACTGGCCTGGGTTGGACCGGTTCGCTGGGCACGAGAGGACTCCATGTCCACCACGGACGAACCGACGACCCCCGCTTCAACCACTCCTGAAGCGGAGGCACCGCCCAAGGCGGTTGCAAAGAAGGCAGCCCCCAGCGCAGGTTTCGGGTTGGTTTTCCAGGCGCCGGATCTCAGCGACGTGCCTGTTCGCAAGCCCCGGTCACGCCGCGAGCCCACGCCGGAGAGCAAGGACAACCACACCCCCAGCGCAGACACCACGAGCGAGGCCCCAGCAACCAAGCAGCGCCCGCGCCAAGCGCCGTCCGGAGATGACGCGCAGTCAACGGCTGCCGAGTCCGGCCACGGCGACACCTCGGATGATTCGCAGGGTTCAAGCAGCGATGGCGACGCTGATGGATCCTCGAAGAACCGCCGCCGCAAGCGTGGGGGCAAGGGTCGACGCGGCCGTGGCCAAGGAGGCGACGGCAGTCAGGATGCCGCTGGCTCCGACGACGGCTCAGACTCCTCCGGTGCCGCAGCGAACGACCAGCGCGACGACAACGATGCTGGTGATGGGGCTTCAGGCGGCAAGGCGGCGTCCGGGGGCACGGCCTCCGGCGCGAAGTCAGGTGGCGGTAAGTCGGGCAACAACAAGCAGGGTGGGGCCAAGTCCGCCGGCGCAAATTCGGGCAGCGATGACGGGGCCAACAAAGACAACGCCGACACCTCTGACGCGGGGGCAGGCTCCAGTGCAGCCGACGACGGTGACGACGACTCCGATGGTTCGAGCAAGCGGCGGCGTCGTCGTCGTCGGGGGGACAGTCCGGAGCGCACTGCGCGGGATGAGGTCACCGGGGTTCGCGGCTCAACGCGGTTGGAAGCCAAGCGTCAACGCCGCCGTGAAGGGCGCGAAGTAGGGCGACGCCGCACCGTGATTAGCGAGGCCGAGTTCTTGGCTCGCCGCGAGAGCGTCGACCGGGTCATGGTCGTGCGGGGTCTGGAAGATCGTACGCAGATCGGGGTGCTGGAGGACGGGGTCCTCGTCGAGCACTACGTCTCCCAGCAGACTCAATCCACGACCGTGGGCAACGTGTATTTGGGGCGTGTCCAGAACGTGCTGCCCAGCATGGAGGCGGCCTTTGTCGACATCGGCAAAGGTCGCAACGCGGTGCTGTATGCCGGTGAAGTCAACTGGGATGCAGCCGGACTGGAGGTCAATCAGGCCAAGCGGATCGAGAATGCGCTGACCTCTGGGGAAAGCGTGCTGGTGCAGGTCACCAAGGATCCAATCGGTCACAAGGGTGCCCGCCTCACGTCGCAGGTCTCCCTGCCTGGCCGGTTCCTGGTCTACGTGCCCGGCAACTCGATGACCGGCATTTCGCGAAAGTTGCCCGATACGGAGCGAGCCCGGCTGAAGAAGATCCTTAAAGAGGTCGTCCCGGCCGAGGCCGGCGTCATCGTACGGACGGCGGCCGAGGGCGCCAGCGAAGCGGATCTGCGCGCCGACGTCGAGCGATTGACGGCCATGTGGGAGGACATTCAGGCCAAGGCGAAGTCGAAGTCGAAGTCCGCCAACGGGCCGGTGCTGCTGCACGGTGAGCCCGAGATGACCGTGCGGGTCATCCGCGACGTCTTCAACGAGGACTTCAACAAGCTCATCGTTTCGGGCAATCAGGCATGGGATGAGGTCAGCGACTACATCGAACGTGTCGCTCCCGATCTTCGCGATCGGGTGGAGAAATGGACCTCGACCCAAGACATCTTCACCGAGCACCGGATCACCGAGGCGTTGTCCAAAGCGATGGATCGCAAGGTTTGGCTGCCATCGGGCGGATCGCTGGTCATCGATCGCACCGAAGCGATGACCGTAGTCGACGTCAACACCGGAAAGTTCGTCGGCTCCGGGGGGAACCTCGAGGAGACAGTCACCAAAAACAACATCGAGGCCGCCGAAGAAATCGTCCGGCAACTGCGAGTCCGCGACATCGGCGGAATCATCGTGATCGACTTCATCGACATGGTGTTGGAGAGCAACCGCGACCTCGTGGTCCGCCGTCTCTTGGAGTGCTTGGGCCGCGACCGCACGAAGCATCAGGTCGCTGAGGTCACGTCGCTGGGGCTTGTTCAGATGACCCGCAAGCGCGTGGGCTCTGGTCTCATCGAAGTGTTCTCCGAGCCCTGCGTGCACTGCAATGGCCGCGGACTCGTCGTGCACAGTGAGCCAGTGGACAAGCCCAGCCAGGAGCAGGCCGCTCCGAATGCGCGCAGTCGTGGAGCCCGTAAGGGCCGCGGCTCAGGGTCTGATGGTTCCTCCGGGCAGGGCAACAACGGCAACGCGAACAGCAATGGCAACGGTTCGCAGTCCCGAGCACCGAGGACGCCGAGCGGGCCGACCCCCGCCCAAATCGCCGCCGCCGCACACGCAGCTGCCTTGAACGCTGGCTCGAGCGACGAGAGCGCCAACGCCACGGCCACGGCTGTCGTCGAGATCCACACCGAGGCGAGCAACATCCCCACGGAGGTGGCGGCCGTGACTCAGACCCCTGCGAGCAAGGCCGTGCAGGTCGAGCCACAGGCAGCAGTCGAGACTGCCCCGGCACCGGAGGTCACCGAGGTCGAAGCCCCCGGCCGCCCTCGCCGCAAGCGTGGTCGAGTGGTTGCTCCGGCAGGTCCCCCAGCGGCTGGCAGTGGTGACGAGGCGTGACCTCGGTCACCGGCTCAGGATTCGTTTTGGCCAGCGGCAGGGGAGGCGTTAACCTTGGAGGTCGGCGCAGCCCTGCGAGCGGTCACATGACCAGTCATCATTCTCTCGGGATCAACACGTGCTGACGCCACCACATACCACTGGGACTTTGTCCCCTATCAGCACTGCAGGAAGTGAGCATCCCGTGTACGCGATCGTTCGCGCTGGCGCGCGCCAGGAGAAGGTCTCCGTTGGCGACGTCCTCATCATCGACAAGGTCAGCGCCCCGGTCGGTGGATCGGTGGACTTGGCTCCCCTCCTGCTGGTCGACGGTGAGACCGTGACCTCCGATGCTGCAGCGCTGGCCAAGATCACCGTCACAGCCGAGGTCGTCCAGCCTGCCAAGGGTCCCAAGATCGTGATCCAGAAGTTCAAGAACAAGACTGGCTACAAGAAGCGTCAGGGGCACCGTCAGCCACTGACTCAGGTCAAGATCACCGCTATCGACGTCTGAGCATCGCCGGATCCGTCCGCGATCTCTGCGCGAAACACTGAGTAAAGGTAGGCAGCAGCCATGGCACACAAAAAAGGTGCATCTTCGACCCGCAACGGTCGCGACTCGAACGCGCAGCGCCTCGGCGTGAAGCGCTTCGGCGGACAGGCCGTCGGTGCCGGCGAGATCATCGTTCGCCAGCGCGGCACCCACTTCCACCCTGGCGAAGGGGTTGGCCGCGGGTCCGACGACACGCTGTTCGCGTTGATCGCGGGCACCGTCCAGTTCGGTGCCAAGCGCGGACGCAAGACCGTCAACATCGTGGAGCAGGAAGTCTCCGTCTAACGGGATCTCTGCAACCGCAGGTTTGCCTGCGAACCATGCAATGCCGGTGATGCCTTGGGCATTCACCGGCATTGTGCTTTTGCCTCAACAGGCAACATTCCCGAGAGGAAGAGTTATGGCCACGTTCGTTGACCGTGTCGTGCTCCACGTGCGTGCCGGCAACGGTGGCAACGGCGTGGCGTCGGTGCACCGGGAGAAGTTCAAGCCCCTCGGAGGGCCTGATGGTGGCACCGGTGGCCATGGTGGCAACGTGATCGTGCGTGTCGATTCGTCCGTGACCACGTTGCTGGAATATCACCGCGGGCCTCACCAGCATGCGCCGAACGGCAAGCCGGGTGCCGGGCATGAACGTCATGGTGCCTCGGGTGAGGATCTGATCTTGCCCGTGCCCGAGGGCACCGTCA
The DNA here is from genome assembly GCA_041746935.1 of Dermatophilaceae bacterium. Classification (GTDB taxonomy): domain Bacteria; phylum Actinomycetota; class Actinomycetes; order Actinomycetales; family Dermatophilaceae; genus Ornithinicoccus. The sequence continues at coordinate 1,540 of JBGTGC010000282.1, read as the reverse complement.
TCAGCAGCCGAGACGGCCGCCTGCTGGCCGACCTCGTCGGTGAAGGCACGGAGTATGTGGTGGCCCTAGGGGGTCGTGGGGGATTGGGCAACAACGCTCTGGCCTCACCGCGACGCAAGGCACCGGGCTTCGCCTTGCTCGGCGAGCCGGGCGAGGAGTGCGATGTCATCCTTGAGCTCAAGACGCTCGCTGACGTGGCGCTGATCGGGTTCCCCTCGGCAGGCAAGTCCTCGCTGGTCTCCGTCCTCAGCGCGGCCAAACCCAAGATCGCCGACTATCCCTTCACCACCTTGGTGCCCAACCTCGGGGTCGTCACGGCCGGGGGCGCGCGCTTCACCATCGCCGATGTCCCCGGTTTGATTCCGGGTGCGAGCCAAGGCAAAGGCCTGGGCCTGCATTTCCTGCGACACGTCGAGCGCTGCCACGTCCTCGTGCACGTCATCGACTGCGCCACCTTGGAGCCCGGTCGCGATCCACTGACCGACCTCGACGTCATCGAGCAGGAGCTCGCCGAGTACGTCCCGGACGCCTCCCTCGGCGGCCTTCCGTTGGCTGATCGCATCCGCGTCGTCGTGCTCAACAAGGCGGATGTGCCCGAAGCTCGGGAGTTGGCCGAGCTGGTCAAGCCCGACTTGGAAGCTAAGGGTCTTCAGGTGCATATCGTCTCCGCCGTCGCGCACATCGGACTCAAGGAACTCACCTTTGCCCTCGCCGGTCACGTCGATCGGGCCCGAGCCGCATTGCCGCTGGTGAAGAAGGCACGGGCCGTGCTTCGTCCGGTGGCCAAGGACGACAGTGGGTTCACGATCGAGCGCGATACCTCCGGCGAAGAAGAGACCTTCCGGGTGGTGGGGGAGCGGCCGACTCGCTGGGTGCGCCAAACCGACTTCGCCAACGACGAGGCCGTCGGATATCTCGCCGATCGCCTCAACCGACTCGGAGTCGAAGAGGCACTGTTCAAGGCCGGGGCGGTGGCAGGCTCGACCGTGTTGATCGGACCAGCCGACAACGCAGTCGTCTTCGACTGGGAGCCGACCATGTCCAGCGGTGCGGAGTTGCTGGGCTCTCGTGGCACGGACGTACGGCTGGATGAGAATGATCGGCCCACCCGCGACCAGAAACGCGAGGCCTTCCACGCCAAGATGGACAGAGCTGAGGCTACTCGGGCTGAGATGCGGGCTGAGCGCGGTGGACCCGATTCCGTCTCAGACTCCGAGTCGAGGTAGCGCCCGCCCACTAGCGATGCGGCGCAAGAGTGCGCGAGACTTCCTGCCATGACGGGGGAGTATGTCGATACTGACGAGTTCCGTGGTGCTCGCATCAACGTGTGCAACCTGGGTGATCTCGAGATACGGGACTGCGAAGTCAGCGGTCTGAAGATCGTCGACTGCCACGGAGTCGAGGTTTCGCTGGGCGGCAGCTTTGAACGCGTCGTCGTCAACGACGTGGACGTGACACCGTTCGTCGAGAGCGAGCTCGACCGCCAGCATCCCGCCCGAGTGTTGGCACGCGAGGCCAGGACTGGCGATGACTATCGGGC
>JBGTGC010000281.1:0-6403 GCA_041746935.1 Dermatophilaceae bacterium | reverse complement strand
TTATCCGGGGTCGAAGTCGTCTTCACCAAATTGCATGCCGGAGGCAAGTTCGGTGGTGGCTCGTACACCGCCTCTGGGGGACTGCACGGTGTCGGTGCTTCGGTGGTGAACGCTTTGTCGTCACGGCTGGACGTTGAGGTTGATCGGGGCGGCAAGACCTACGCGATGAGTTTCCGGCGTGGCGAGCCGGGCACGTTTGCCGACGTCGGGGAGAAGTCACCGGACGCACCGTTCACACCGTTCGAGACCACGTCCCGGCTGTTGGTTGTCGGCAAGACCAAACGTGGGGTGACCGGGACCCGTGTGCGCTACTGGGCCGACCCGCAGATCTTCATCAAGAACGCGACGTTCGTGGACGCGGAACTGATGGCCCGGGCGCGCCAAACGTCGTTCTTGGTCCCGGGGCTGAGCTTGAGGGTGGCGGATCAGCGCGCTGAGCCGGCCGTCGTTCATACCTTCATGCACCAGGGTGGGATCGGCGAGTTCGTCGACTACTTGGCCTCGGACACACCAGTCACCGATTGCTGGCGGCTGCAGGGCTCATCGACGTTTACCGAGACGGTTCCGGTCCTCGATAACGCAGGCCATATGACATCCACCGCGGTGGAGCGTGAATGCGAAGTCGACATCGCTCTGCAGTGGGGCACCGGCTACGACACCACGCTGCGCAGTTTCGTCAACATCATCGCCACGCCCAAGGGCGGCACCCACGTCCAAGGCTTCGAGCAGGCGCTGCTCAAGGTCTTTCGCAAGCAGGTGGACAACAATTCGCGGCGCCTCAAGGTCGGCAACGACAAGATCGACAAAGACGACGTGTTGGCCGGGATGACTGCGGTGGCGACGGTGCGATTGGCGGAGCCCCAGTTCGAGGGACAAACCAAAGAGGTCCTCGGCACGTCTGCGGTGCGTCAGATCGTGGCCAAGGTCGTGGAGTCTGAGTTGACGGCTCGGCTCACGTCGTCGACGCGCGGCGACAAGGCGCAAGCCGCCTTGTTGTTGGACAAAGTCGTCGCCGAGATGAAGTCCCGGATCTCGGCGAGGGTGCATAAGGAAACGCAGCGGCGCAAGAACGCACTCGAGTCCTCCACGTTGCCAGCCAAACTGGCCGACTGCCGCACCAGCGAAACGGCGCGCTCGGAGTTATTCATCGTTGAGGGTGACAGCGCGTTGGGCACCGCCAAACTGGCTCGCTCCAGCGACTTCCAGGCTCTCCTGCCGATCCGCGGCAAGATCCTGAACGTGCAGAAGGCCTCCGTCTCCGACATGCTCCACAACACCGAGTGCGCCGCGATCATCCAGGTCATTGGCGCAGGGTCTGGCCGATCGTTCGATGTGGACCTGGTCCGCTACGGCAAGGTCATCATCATGACGGATGCCGATGTCGACGGGGCGCACATCCGGACCCTGCTGCTGACGTTGTTCTTCCGCTACATGAGACCCATGGTCGAGGCAGGACTCGTGTATGCCGCGATGCCACCGCTGCACCGCCTGGAGGTCAGTGCATCGGGTCGTGCCAAGCGCGAGCTGATCTATACCTATACAGAGGCTGAGATGCGCGCCACGCTGGCTCAGTTCCAGCGCCGGGGCCGGACGGTGAAGCAGCCCATGCAGCGATACAAGGGGTTGGGTGAGATGGACGCCGACCAGCTGGCCGAGACCACGATGGATCCCCGGCGTCGGACGCTGCGGCGGGTGACGCTGGCCGATGGCGAGCAGGCCGAGCGGGTCTTCGAGTTGCTCATGGGCTCGCTCGTGGCCCCGCGCAAGGACTTCATCGTGGACTCCGCCCACGCCCTAGACCGTGACCGGATTGACGCCTGACCTCTGCTATCGTTAAGGGCTGTCCGCCGGAGTTTGTCGGACAAACCCACCGCCGCAAGACGAACCGTTCTTGGCGGCACACGTGCCCACAGTTACGGGCACTTTAGGGGTAGGTCTTCATCCGCTGTCGAAGCGTCGAGTCGCACCCACCTCGATGACACGAAGCGAGAAAGCCACGATGGCACCTAAAGCCTCGCGCTCCGGCGCGCCCTCGAACGACAAGAAGGCCCGGCACAGCAGTGCCCAGAAGAAGGCCGCCCGCGTGGCCCGCGAGCAATCGGAGCGATCCGCACGCCGGGCCGCCGAAGGCAAGCGTGACGACAATGGTTCCGCGCGCCCCGCGAAGTCTGCGCGATGGAGTGAGGAAACCAGGCAAGCGCGCGATTCCCGTGCCGAGCACAACCCGTCAGCAGGGCGACGCTCCGGCGGAGCAGACTCGGGCTCACCACGCTGGTCCGCGTCGAAGTCCTCAGGGCCACGCCGATCGGGCGGCACGTCCTATGGCGAACGTGGCTCGGGCTCCTATGGCAGTGCCCGCGACCGTGGGGACAGCAGGGATCGTGGCAATCGCAGTTGGGAGTCCCGCGGCGCAGATCAGCCCACCCAAGGTCGTTCAACTGGTCCGAGTTGGGAAGAGGTTCACGAGCGGGCCCAGCGTGAGGCACCCAAGACTCGACGCCCGGACCACCGTGAGCATGGGATGCGCCAACACCGCGAAGAGTCGACAGGGCGACCAGATCGTCAAGACCGGGGCGGCGGTCAGCGCCGACCCTCCGACCGTGACCGGGCGACCCGCGAAATGAACCGCGCCGAGCGTGACAGCCTCGAGCCTGCACGCCAAGACCGCGATCGCGCTCCCGCCCGGGACACGGCATCCCATCGCAACGCTGCTCACCGCAGCGACAACTCCTCAGGAAACATGACCTCAACGACTGCTACCCCTGCCACCTACACGGCGAAGGCCTCGAGCCCGAGCGCGCCCGCGGAGGTCACCGCCGACAACGGCTTCGCGGCGCTAGGCCTGCACGCTGACCTCGTGGGCGCTTTGGCCCGGATGGGCATCGTGACGCCCTTCCCGATCCAGACCGCGACCATCCCCGATGCCCTAGCGGGGCGGGATCTGCTCGGGCGAGGTCAGACTGGGTCCGGCAAGACCATGGCCTTCGGCCTTCCGATGCTGCATCGTCTGGCGCAGGGTGAGCGCGCGGTGCCGCACCGGCCGCATGCGGTTATCCTCACGCCGACCCGTGAGTTGGCGATGCAAATCGTCGAAGCGCTACGCCCCCTGATGTCGTCCTTGCGCCTGCGCCACCAGTTGATCGCCGGAGGAATGTCGTACACGCCGCAGTTGCGGTCCCTGGACGAAGGGGTCGACGTGCTCGTCGCCACCCCCGGCCGGCTTTCGGACCTCATCGAGCGCGGCGCTGCCAACCTGAGCAACGTCAAGATCACCGTGCTGGACGAGGCCGACCACATGGCTGAGATGGGCTTTGTCGAGGCTATTAGCGAGATCTTGGACCTGACTCCGGCCGGCGGCCAGCGTTTGTTGTTCTCGGCAACGCTCGACCACGGCGTGGACAAAGTAGCCAAGAACTACTTGATCGACCCCGTGACGCACTCGACCAATGACGCCACCGCGAGCGTCTCGACGATGGCTCACCACCTCTTCCTCGTGCACCCGCACGACAAGAAGGACATGACGGCAGCGATTGCGAACCGCTCGGGGCGCACCATCGTCTTCGTGCGCACCAAACTGGGTGCCGACCGAATAGCTCAGCAGTTGCGCGAGTCGGGCGTTTTTGCCGCAGCACTGCACGGTGGACTGAACCAGGCGCAACGCACCCGTGTCCTGGAAGGTTTCAAGTCTGGCGAACTGCCTGTGCTGGTGGCCACAGATGTCGCGGCCCGGGGCATCCACGTCGATGACGTGTCACTGGTGTTGCAGGCTGATCCCCCCGCAGACCACAAGGACTACTTGCACCGCTCTGGCCGCACCGCGCGTGCTGGCGAGGACGGTGTTGTCGTCACCCTGGCGCTGCCGCACCAGCGCAAACAGGTCACCCGGTTGCTCGACTCCGCTGGGGTTCAAACCACCGCGAAGATGGTCAGCCCGAGCGACGAAGCCGTGATTTCCACCGCTGGTGGGCGTACGCCCTCCGGCGAGGCTATCCCGCAGGCCCGGCTCGATGCCGTGCTGCGGCCACCGCGTCGAGGTGGACGGCCTCCCCAGCGTGGTGGCGGTTATCAGCGTCGCGAAGGTGGGCCACGACATGAAGGTGGCAGGCGTCGTGAAGGCAGTCCGCGCAATAGCGGTGGTCCGCGTCGTGAAGGTGGGCCACGACGTGAGGGTGGCGAGCGCCGACAGGCCGGTCCGCGGCGGTAGGGCCCTCGCTCCATCCCGAATGAAAAGCTCCCAGTGTGCTCCGCCGGACTGTTGCCGGGCGGAGCACACTGTTGCACTTGGCGCGCGGGGTAGGAGTGATCCAAAGCCGACAAGAGTGAATCAGTTGGCGACGGCGGGGAGGATTTAGCGGTCGGCTGGGGTGCTGAGCAGAGGGGGCACCTGGCCTGTCATCCCGCGTAGCGGGCTCGTGGTCCGGCGTCTGACTAGATGGGTCGGGAGCGTGAGCACGTCACCCACCATGCCGGCGGGCCGTGCGGGCGCGGCCTCTTCGGTGGGTCCTAGCAAAATGTGCAACAAAGTGTCAGCGGCGGCCCGCCCTTGGGACACCACATCTTGCTTCACTGTGGTCAACTTCAGGACATCGGACAGCGCGTAGTCATCGACGCCGATGATCGACAGGTCCTGTGGGATACGTCGGTCGGACTGCACCGCAACCGCCATCAGCCCGATCGCGATCTCGTCGCTGGCAGCAATCAAGGCGGTGGGGGCAGGGTCGCGCATGAACAGAGATGTCGCCTGCCTAGCGGCGTCCTGCGCCGACCAGTCGCAGGTCACAATCCAGTCGCTGTTCATGACGAGGCCGTGATCGCGCATTCCTTCGCGGAAGCCAGTCAGGCGGCCCCAGGGCACCAGCCGGTGCTCAGCGTTGGATGGGACGGCACCGGCGTAGCCGATGTGCGTGTGGCCAAGGTCAACCAAGTGGTCGACGGCGATCCGCACGGCTTGCGCATCGTCGATGTGAATCAGCGGGTGGCCGGGCACGGTGTTGCCGATGGCAACGACCGGCAGGGCCAGTTTTTCGATCAGCGCGAGCTCTTCGTCGCGCAACGGGACGTTGAGGGCGATCAGACCATCGACGCGCTTGCTCAGCATCTGTGAGGTCAGTGCGCGCCGCTCCAGATGGGAGTCTGCCTCCAAGTCGATGAGGAGGACGTGGTATCCATATTCGCGCAGGGTCTTCTCGATGGCACTCACCGCTGTGGCAAAGAACCAGCGGGTCAGGAAAGGGGTGACGATGCCGACCACTCGGGTGCGACCGGATGCGAGCGACGCGGCAGTGGGCGAGGCGACGTAGTCGAGCACCTCCGCGGCCTGCAACACCCGATCACGGGTCGCGGCATTGACCGTGCTGACGCCCCGAAGAGCGCGGGAGACCGTGGCCACAGAGACCCCAGCCGCCCGCGCTACATCGGAGATAGTGCTCATGCTGTGGTGAGTTCCTGTCAGCCCTTGACGCCACCGGCCAGCAGGCCGCGGACAAAGAAGCGCTGAAGGCCGAGGAACACGACGAGCGGCACCACCATGGCGACGAAGGCCCCAGCAGACAGCAGTTGCCACTCGGCGCCACGGCTACCGGCCAGGTTCTGGATCTTCAGGGTGAGGGGCTGAAGATCCGTGCTCGCAAAGACCAGCGCCACCAGCAAGTCATTCCACACCCAGAGGAACTGGAAGATGGAGAAGGAGGCAATGGCCGGCACTAACAGGGGGAGGAGAACCTGGAAGAAGATCTTGACGTGACCGGCACCGTCGACCCGTGCGGCTTCGATGAGGGAACGAGGAATGTCCATCATGAAGTTGTGCAGGAGGAAGATCGCCAGCGGCAACGCGAAGATCGAGTGAGAAAGCCACAGGACCCACAAGGAGCCGTCGATCCCGAAGCGGACGTACTGCGTCAGCAGGGGGATCAAGGCGATCTGGATCGGCACGACCTGCAGCGAAAAGACGGCCACGAACAGCATTCCGCGACCCTTGAAGTCGATCCAGGCGAAGGCGTACGCCGCCAACAGCGCCAGGCTGATCGGAATGAACACCGCGGGCAGAGTGATGACCACCGTGTTCAGGAACGCACTGGCAAAGTCGGTCGAGGGACCGAAGAGCACCGTGTCGTAGTTTTCCAGGGTGACTTCGGGGCTGGTGAAGAACGTCCACCAACCAGTCGTCTTGATCTGTCTCTCCGGCCGGAACGAACTCACGAAGAGGCCGAAGGTGGGGACCGACCACAGGATCGCCAACACGATCGCGAACCCGGAGGCCCACGGGGACGTCAATCGCGTTTTGGCGTCGACTGCACGCTGTTCCTTCTTGGTGAGCTTGCGCGGCTCCTTACGCTCTTTGACATCCTGGCCGCCCGCGGGAGTGGCCTTGGTCGACGGAGAGCCGTGGTGCTCGCCTGCCGGC
>JBGTGC010000280.1:0-4452 GCA_041746935.1 Dermatophilaceae bacterium | reverse complement strand
GCGGAGACGCTGGCACCGGTCGACTCAATGAGCACGGTCCGTCGCGGCGTGCCGTGCTCGCGGGCCACGGTGGCCAACTCGTCCGACACGGTCTGCAGCAGCAAGGTCTCGTCGTCCAGCAGCGCGCGCAAGGCCGCGATGTCGCGCTCCAGGTCTTCCCGCTCGGTCTCCAGCTCGATCCGGGAGAACTTCGTCAACCGACGCAACTGCAGATCCAAGATGTAGGTCGCCTGCACTTCAGAGAGATCGAAGATCGAGATCAACCTGGCTCGGGCAGCCGCGGCATCGTCGCTAGTACGGATCACCTGGATGACCTCGTCGATGTCAGCGATAGCGATCAAGAGGCCCTGCACGAGGTGCAGCCGATCCTCTTTGCGGCCCAATCGGTAGGTGGTCCGACGGCGCACCACGTCGACCCGGAATTCGACGTAGACCTTCAGCAGTTCGCGCAAGCCCAGGGTGCGCGGTTGGCCTTCCACCAGGGCCACGTTGTTGATGCCGAAGGAGTCCTGCATCGGCGTCAGGGCATAGAGCCGCTCCAGGACGGCCTCAGGGTTGAACCCGTTTTTGACTTCGATCACAAGTTGCATGCCGGTGGTGCGGTCGGTGAGGTCGTTGATGTTGGAGATGCCCTGCAGCTTCTTGGACTGCACCAGCTGCTTGACCTTCTCGATCACCTTCTCCGGCCCGACAAGGTAGGGCAGCTCGGTGACCACGATGCCTTTGCGTCGCGGGGTGACGTTCTCGATCCGCGCGGTGGCGCGGGTCTTGAACGAACCGCGACCCCCCTCATACGCCTCCCGTATGCCGTCCAGCCCGATGATCGTTCCGCCGGAGGGTAGGTCTGGGCCGGGAATGAAGCGCATCAGGTCATCGAGCGTGGCCCGTGGACTGGCGATCAGGTGTCGCGCGGCACCGATGACCTCGACCAGGTTGTGCGGGGCCATGTTGGTGGCCATCCCGACGGCGATGCCCGCGGCACCGTTGACCAGCAGGTTAGGGTATGCCGCGGGGAGAACGTCGGGCTGCAACAGTTGGTCGTCGTAGTTCGGGACGAAATCGACGGTCTCTTCGTCCAGGGTCGCGGTCATCAGCAACGCCGAGATGGCCATGCGCGCCTCGGTGTATCGCGAGGCCGCCGGCCCGTCGTCCAGGGAGCCGACGTTGCCGTGGCCGTCCACCAGGGGAAGGCGCATCGAGAACGATTGGGCCATCCGGACCATCGCCTCGTAGATCGCGAGATCACCGTGCGGGTGGTATTTACCCATGACCTCACCGACGACCCGGGAGCACTTCACGTGCGCGCGGTCTGGGCGCAGGCCCAACTCGGACATGCCGAACAGGATGCGTCGCTGCACGGGCTTGAGGCCGTCGCGGGCGTCCGGCAGAGCCCGCGAATAGATCACCGAATAGGCGTACTCCAGGAAGGCACCCTGCATCTCGTCCTCGACGTCGATGTCGATGATCTTCTCGGTGAAGTCACCAAGATCCTCGGGGGTAGAGCCGGACCTGCGGGCCATGCGGGCACCTTCTTGTTGAGGACGTGGCTTGTCGATGGAGAGCGTCGGGTAGCGGCTGCGTGCGGAGCCATAATGCGTCCTGATCGTATGCCGACCGCTAACCCCCAGAGGCGGGAACACGCGGCGACGATGCGGTCGAGGCCCGCTATTCGCCTGCTGTGGGGGAGCCGCCCAGGGGTGCCCGCAGGCCTTCACTGTAGGCGTCGGGATCGACGTCTTGAAGCACCTAGCGCTGCACGTCGGCCCTGGAGCTGCTGCCCCCTGGTGCCTCGGTGTCGCTGCTGCGGTCGGTCAGCTACTGCGACGGAGCCAACGCGATGATGCCGCTGCTGGTGCTGTCCGCTTGGGCTGTAGTCGGTGTGGTGCTCGCGCTCGCGGGAAGTCCCCAAGGGACGCCGAACCGCCCAGCGTGAGCGACCTCCGCCAGAGGGCGCCGGCCTCGTTTCAGGCTGGGCGAGCGCACATCCGGCAGGGGATAGCCCAGCCCCACGACGCCCACCAGGCGCCGATCCCGCGGAATGCCCAGAGCGGCAGCCACGCCCCAGTGGCGGGTGTCTGGAATGCCGAAAAACAAGCCGCCCAGACCAGCGTCCACGCCTGTCAACAGCATCAACAGGGCAGCCATCCCGGTGTCCACGTCCCAATACGGGATCGGCCACGAGTGCACCTCTGGCACCGCTGCGTTCGGGTCGGCCACGGCCTTGTCAGGCTCGGCATACCGGCGGCGGTAACGGTCCGGATCCGAGCAGCAGACGATCAGGCAGGGGGCGGCCCTCACTCCGCGCAACCAGCGATCGGGCGTCTCGAGGGCTCCGGACGGGGCGGCACTGTCCCAGAAGGCATCCCGATCCTGCGTCGCAGTCAGGACCACGAAGTCCCACCCTTGGCTGAACCCGGCCGATGGGGCCCGGGTCGCTGCCTCGAGTGCTCGGTCGATGAACGCGACTGGCACCGCTCGGTCGGGGTCGAACGTGCGCACCATCCGACGGGACTGCACCACTTCCTCGAGTTCCATCGCTCCATCGTGGCAGCACGGGTGGGCCGATCGAGTAACGCGCCGTGGAATGCTAGGGCCCATGGACGCGTCGCAGGAGCTCCCGCCGGGCTACCGACGCGCTTGGGAAGCCGACATCGTGCTCAGCGACGGCTCGATTGCTTTGGTGCGCCCGATCATCCCCTCGGACACCGACGGGGTGCACCGCTTCCACGCGGGCCAGTCAGCAGAATCGGTCTATCTGAGGTTCTTCGCTCCGTTGCCTCGGCTCAGCGATCGTGACGTCAAACGATTCACCCACGTGGACTACGACTCGCGGGTTGCCCTGGTGGTCTTGATTCAGGACGAGATTGCCGGGATCGGACGTTTTGACCGTCTCGGGAAGGGGGAAGAACACACCGCCGAGGTCGCCTTCAACGTGGCCGACGCGCACCGTGGGCGCGGCATCGGATCGGTGTTGTTGGAGCACTTGGCGGATATCGGCTCCCAGGTGGGCATCCGCCGATTCCTCGCTGAGGTGCTGCCGCAGAATCGGCGCATGCTCGGGGTGTTCCGCGACGCCGGATACGAGGTGAGCCATGAATTCGATGATGGCCTGATTGCCGTGTCGTTCGACATCGAGCCCACGGATCGGTCGAGGGCGGTGCGAATGTCCCGCGAGCACCGAGCCGAGGGGCGCAGTATGCGCCGGGTGCTGACCCCGTCCTGCGTCGCCGTGGTCGGGGTCTCAACTGATCCCGCCAGTATGGGGACCAGGGCTCTTGGTCACATCCTCGACGGTGGTTTCGCCGGGCGGGTGCATGCGGTCGGTCGGACGGCGGCGGCGCAAGGTGCCGCTGTCGCTGGCCTGTCGGTGCTCGGTTCCCTGGCGGAGCTGTCCGAGCCCGTCGACCTGGTGATCATCGCGGTGCCAGCCACCTCGGTGCTGAAGGTCATCGAAGAGAGCGGCCTGGCCGAGGCCAAAGCAGTTCTCGTCGTCTCGGCGGGGTTCGCGGACGACGGCACGGCGCAGGGACAAGCGCGGCAGGCAGAAGTCCTGGCCGCAAGCCGCGCACAGGGGATGCGGCTCCTGGGACCCAACAGCTTCGGCCTGATCAACACCGGCGAATCAGTCTCCTTGAATGCCTCACTCTCGCCGCGTATGCCGCCGGTTGGCCGGTTCGGCGTCTTCACCCAGTCCGGCGCGCTCGGCATTGCCCTACTTGCCTCCACTGAGCGCCGAAACCTCGGGATCTCCACCTTCGTCTCGGCCGGGAACCGGTCGGACATCTCCGGCAATGACTGTATGCAGTATTGGCTCGACGACGAGGCGACCACGGCTGTCGGGCTGTATCTGGAGTCGATGGGCAACCCTCGCAAGTTCACCCGGATCGCCCGCAAGCTAGCCAAACTCAAGCCGGTGATCGTGGTGAAGTCGGGTGATTCATCGCGACAGGCCACCCCGGGACACAGCGTGCGCAAAACGCAAGAACGCCCCGGAGCCTTCGCCGCGATGTTGCGTCAGTCCGGAGTGGTCCGGGTCGAAAACACGCATCAACTCTTTGACGTTGCTCAGTTAGTGGTGCACGCGCCGTTGCCGGCGGGGCCGCGTGTGGCCATCGTGACCAATGCCCCGGCGCTGGGGGCCCTGGCGGCTGACGCCTGCGCGTCGTGGCGTCTGGACGTGATGAAGGAAACGGTCGCCACGGCACCACTCGATGAGCCAGCTCAGTTTGGTGCCGCCGTTGCTGCAGCCCTGGACCGAGACGACGTGGACTCGGTAGTGGCGTGCTTCGTCCCGCCGTTCGCCGAGGCCGATCCGCAGATCGCCCAAGAGGTGGCCCAGGCAGTCTCTGCGCGTGGTAAGCCCTGCGTGGCCACTTTCCTCGGCGTACGTGGGTCCGCTGGCGGCCTGCCAGCGTATCCGATGCCCGAGGATGCGGTGCGGGCGCTCGCCGC
>JBGTGC010000279.1:0-7504 GCA_041746935.1 Dermatophilaceae bacterium | reverse complement strand
GAGTTGAACCACTTCACGGTTCCCTGTGCCATTGGATCTCTTTCTGCTGTGCGAATGCGTCACAACCCACACGGTGTGGGAGGTGGGTCGAGATTGAACCCCCCACTCGCCGGGACATGCCCGGTTAGTGCTGACGTGCCGTGCCCGAAGGCTCGGCGTGTGCTTGACTGCGAGGAACTGCAACTACAACCACGCAAACCGTAGCAGGGATTGCGCGTTGAGCCACCTTCCGACGTCTGGAATGATGGTCTGCGACACGCGAAGTGTTTGCGGTGCCTTGGAGGGTTCGCATAGTGGTCTAGTGCAGGCGCCTTGAAAGCGCCCGACGGAAACGTCCGTGGGTTCGAATCCCACACCCTCCGCCCAGAGAAGTGGCGCAACGCTTTTGACCACATCGGTTGCGCTGAATGGCGACTCGTGAGCACGAGGGCTAGGCTCAGCGACACAAACGCCCGAACGAAAGGAGCCAACATGCGCAGACTTATATTGCTCGCAGGTGTGGCGATTGGCTACATCCTCGGTGCCAAAGCAGGCCGGGAACGCTACGAACAACTCGCGGACCAGGCCAGCAAGGTCTGGAGCGACCCCCGCGTGCAGACGAAGGTCGATGAGGTAAGGGAGCAGGCCCCGCAGGTCGCCGCCAAGGTCGGCGACAAGGCCAAGTCCACCGCCTCGCAAGCGGGTGACCGCGCCAAGTCCGCTGCTTCGCAGGCCAAGAGCAAGACCAGTAACCACGAGACCAGCGACAACGACGGCAGCTACGAGAACGAAACGGGCTCCATCGGAGACGCTGGGGACCTCGAGGTCGACAGCTCCGGCTTCGGCCCCGGCGGCGACAAGCTGCCCTGAACCCTCACGCGTGATCGGGTCACTCCGAAGCGCCTAGTCAACACAGCCCCCTCCGACCAGGAGGGGGCTGTGTTGGTATGCCGTCCGCTCACTCAATCCGTCCGCAGGTTCAGATCCACAGCTCCGGCTCGTCATACAGGGCTTCGGTGGGATCTTGCGTCGGGCCAGGGTGGCGAATGCGTGCTGGGATGCCGGTGGCGATTGCACCCGCGGGCACGTCCTTGACCACGACTGCGTTGGCCCCGATCTGGGCCCCGGCACCGATCACGACCGGACCGAGCACCCTGGCCCCAGCACCGAGCACTGCTCCGTCGTGGACGGTGGGGTGTCGCTTCACTGCCTCCATCGACCGGCCACCGAGGGTGACGCCGTGATACAGCATGACGTCGTCGCCGACCTCAGCCGTCTCACCGATCACTACACCCATGCCATGGTCGATGAAGAAGCGAGCGCCGATGACGGCACCGGGATGGATCTCGACCCCGGTCAGCGAGCGGCTGGCTTGCGAGATCAGGCGAGCAGGCAGTTGTGCCCGACCACCGCGGGACCACAGCGCGTGGCTGATCCGGTGGGTCCACAGGGCATGCAAGCCGGGTGACGCCAGCGCCATTTCGAGGCGGCTGGTCGTAGCCGGATCACGGGCCAAAGCTGCGTCGAGATCCTCGCGCACCGCGCCCCACGCCCGCCTGAGCGGGTGCGACATCAGTCAGTCATGCCCTCGAACAGCACGGTGGACAGGTAACGCTCGCCGTAGTCGCAGACAATGACGACGATCGTCTTGCCCGCGTTTTCGGGACGCTTGGCGACCTGAAGGGCACCCCAGACGTTGGCTCCGGTGGAGATTCCGGACAGGATCCCCTCTTTGGTAGCCAGTTCCTTGGCGACGCGGACGGCGTCATCAAGGGTGACGTCGATGACCTCGTCGTAGAGCTCGGTGTCCAAGATCTCGGGGATGAAGTTGGCACCCAAGCCCTGGATCTTATGAGGTCCGGGCTTGCCTCCGTTGAGGATGGGGCTGTCGGCGGGCTCGATCACGACGAGTCCGATGTCCGGCTTCTGCTCGCGCAGATAACCGCCGGCTCCGGTGATCGTGCCCCCCGTGCCCACGCCCGCGACGAAGATGTCGACTTGGCCGTCGGTGTCTTCCCAGATCTCGGGGCCGGTGGTCGCCCGGTGCACGGCGACGTTGGCCGGGTTGGCGAATTGCCGAGCGCGCACCGCACCGCGCTCGCTGGCGATCTCGTCGGCCTTGGCGACCGCACCCTTCATGCCCTCGGGGCCTGGGGTCAGCACCAACTCGGCGCCATAGGCCCGCAGCAGCGCGCGACGCTCCAAACTCATCGTCTCCGGCATGGCCAGGACAACGTTGAATCCGCGAGCAGCGCCGGCCATGGCCAACGCGATCCCGGTGTTGCCCGAGGTGCCTTCGACGATGGTGCCGCCAGGCTGCAACTCTCCTGCAGCCACGGCCGCGTCGATGATGGCGTTGCCGATGCGGTCCTTGACCGAAGCAGCCGGGTTTTGCGACTCCAGCTTGACCACGACATTGGCGTCGATGCCCTCGGTGAGGCGATTCAGTCGGACCAGCGGAGTGCCGCCGATCACCTTGGTGATGTCGTCGTGGACGCGCACGGGATGTCTCTCTTTCCTTGTCGTATGGTCCTAGCTCCCGGGGTACAGGGGCGAGATCTCTTCAGGAAGTGATACATCGGCATACGTGGCGTTATTCCAAAACTGGCGTAGTCCACAATCGGAGCATGACGGAGCGCAGCCACGCCAGGGGTTGATCTGGACGGACGCCTGCTGCGCTAGTTCACCGTGGTCGCCGAAGAATTGAAATTCACCAGGGCCGCGCGCCGGCTGCATATCACCCAACAAACGTTGAGCGATGGGATAGCCCAACTCGAGCGGCACAGGGGCGCGCAGTTGTTCAGCCGGACCACCCGGTCGCTCACCCTCACGGCAGCCGGCATAGCCATCAGGCCGCATTGTGTTGCCGTGTTGGCCGAGTCAGACCGCCTTCAGGCCGCCGCTCGGGCCTCGGGGAGGGCTCTCGAGCGGCGCCTCGGCAACGCGTGCGCTGGGCCCTCTCGACTGCGCTCGGTGTGACCGCAGGCCTGAGCATCGGCTCAGCCATTGTCGACTACCACACGGACACTCCGAGTTTGGCTCTGATGGGCTTGGTCACGGGAGCGGCGTTGGGTGCCGCACAGGCTGGCGTGATGGATGCCTCGAATCGCCGCCGAATCATCTGGATGCTCGCCCATGGAACCCTGTGGGCACTGAGCCGCGAGCCGACCTATCGGCGCAGGGGACTTATCCGTAGCATTCCGCTATGCCCGCCATGCAGATCGTCGCCATCGTCATTGGGATGAGCGTCACCGGGGGCGCCGTCGCGCTTTTCGTGATGTCTATCTCCCGGTTCGTCGCCTACTTCCGGCTCGGGGAGCCCGAGGCCACGGTCCGCATCGACGAACCTGTCGAGCGCACGAAAACGTTGGTGCGCGAGGTGCTCGGACACACCCGGATGGCCCGCAAGAAGTGGGTCGCGGTGGCCCACTGGGTCGTCATGGTCTCGTTTGGGCTGCTGTTCCTGACGCTGGTCAACGCCTACGGACAGCTCATCAGCCCCTCCTTCGACCTCTGGGGTTTGGCGCACTTCACGCCGCTGGCCTGGGGGTTTGAGTTGTTCGGCTGGGGGGCCATCGTCGGCATCCTGACGCTGATCGTGGTGCGCCAACGCGAGCACCCCCGCCAGGCCGATCGGGGCAAGCGCAGCCGGTTCTGGGGGTCCACGTTCTGGCAGGCTTACTTCGTCGAGGCCGTCATTTTGGGCGTCGGCATCTGCATCGTGTTCTTGCGTGCTCTGGAGTATGCGTTGGGTCAGGCCGAGGGCGAGTCGTGGGCAAGCGCGCTGAACTTCCCGCTCACCGCGTGGATCGGCTCGATGTTCTCCGGTATGTCGATCGGTGCCA
The DNA here is from genome assembly GCA_041746935.1 of Dermatophilaceae bacterium. Classification (GTDB taxonomy): domain Bacteria; phylum Actinomycetota; class Actinomycetes; order Actinomycetales; family Dermatophilaceae; genus Ornithinicoccus. The sequence goes on along the minus strand of JBGTGC010000279.1, from coordinate 3,680 downwards.
TCGAGAACGCGATCATCCTCATCGCGTTGCTCAAGATTCTGATCTCGATGACCTGGATGATCATGATCGCCATCACCATGACCATGGGTGTGGCGTGGCACCGCTTCTTGGCGTTCTTCAACATCTATCTCAAACGCAACGCCTCGGGTCGCACGGCGCTCGGCCCGTTGGAGCCGATCGCGGTGGCAGGCGAACCGGTCGATTTCGAGGCGATCGAAGACCTCGACGAGGACGCCGCACTCGGCGTGGGCAAGGTCGAGGACTTCACCTGGAAGGGCCTGCTGGACTTCTCCACCTGCACCGAATGCGGGCGCTGCCAGGAGCAGTGCCCGGCCTGGCACACCGAGAAGCCGCTATCGCCCAAGATGCTCGTCATCGGTTTGCGCAATCACCACCACGACAAGGCACCGTGGCTGCTGGCGACCGAAGAAGCGCGCGAGAAGGCGTTGAAGGGGATCGAGGGACACGGCATACCGGAGTCGGCTGTTGCTGCGGCGCAGCGTGACCTGGTCGGCGCGACCGAAGGTGACCCGACGATCCCCGACGGTGGTGCCATCATCGACACGGACGTCTTGTGGTCATGCACCACGTGTGGCGCGTGCGTCGAGCAGTGCCCGGTGGACATCGAGCATGTCGACGCGATCGTGGACATGCGGCGCTATCAGACGCTGATCGAGTCGGCCTTCCCCAAGGAGCTCGGCGGCCTGTTCAAGAACCTGGAGAACAAGTCCAACCCGTGGGGTATGTCGGCCCGCGCCCGGATGGACTGGGCCAAGAACCTGGACTTCGAGGTGCCGCTGGCCGGCGGTGACATCGAAGACTTGGCGGAGGTGGACTACCTGTTCTGGGTCGGGTGCGCAGGCGCCTTCGAGGACCGCGCCAAAGCCACGACGCAGGCTGTCGCGACGTTGCTGCATATGGCTGACGTGAAGTTTGCGGTGCTCGGCGACGGTGAGACCTGCACCGGTGACCCGGCCCGGCGCGCGGGCAATGAGTTCCTGTTCCAGATGCTCGCCCAGCAGAACGTCGAAGTCCTCAAGGAGGTCAACGCGACCAAGATCGTGGTGACCTGCGCGCACTGCTTCAACACGCTGAAGAACGAGTATCCCCAGCTCGGGGGCAACTACGAGGTCGTGCACCACACCCAGTTGCTGAACCGATTGGTGCGCGAGAAGCGCCTCACTCCGGTGGCCCGACCCGCCGATGCCGACACCGCCGGGGTGGCCTCGACCGCCGAGACGGTGACCTATCACGACCCGTGCTACCTGGGCCGGCACAACGGCGTCTACTCGCCGCCGCGTGAGCTCATAGGTGCTCTGCCGGGCGTGGAGTTCAAGGAGATGCCGCGCAACAAGGAGAAGTCCTTCTGCTGCGGGGCTGGTGGCGCGCGGATGTGGATGGACGAAAAGCTCGGCACTCGGATCAACATGAACCGGACCGAAGAGGCTCTGGCCACCGGGGCGGACCGGATTGCCATCGGCTGCCCGTTCTGCCGGGTGATGCTCTCGGACGGGCTCGTGCAGAAGCAGGCCGAGGACGCCCGCGAGGAGATCGAAGTGGTCGACGTCGCACAGATGCTGCTGGCAGCCGTCAACCGCTCGAAGCCCGAAGCCGACCCCGTCGCCGAGGATGCCGAGCCCGTCCCGAGCGCCTGACTCCCCGGCTCAGCCTATGTTGTCGTCGACGAAGGCTTGCGCCACGTCAGCCGGCTCCTCGCCGTCCGTGACCACCTTGGCTAGCAACTCGGTCAGCGTGGGGGTGTCCAACATCGCAGAGACCTTGTTGAGGGTGGTGCTGACGCGATCGTTGTTGGCGTCTTTGGTGAGCAGCGGCACGACGTTTTGCGCGACAAACAGACTGTCGGGGTCCTCCAGCATGACGAAGTCGTTTTCCGCAATGGCCGGGTCCGTGGAGAAGATGTTGGCGGCGCCGATCTGACCGTCGGCCAAAGCCTGCGCCGTGAGGTTGGTGCCCGCGACAATCGGACGGTATGCCGAGAAGTCGAGCCCATAGACCTCCAGCAGCCCGGGCACCCCGTTGGCCCGCGCTTCGAATTCAGGCGGACCGCCGAGCACCATCTCACCCGCCACCGGCTCAAGGTCCCCGATCGTGGTCAGGCTGAACTCCTCGGCTCCCTCTCGGGTGACGACGATCGAGTCTTTGTCTTGCGCCTCTGAAGGTTCGAGCACGATCAGCGTGTTGGGCAGGGCGTCCTCCAACTCGGCATACACCCCGTCGGAATCGGTGGCGCTCGCGTCGGGGTTGAAGTGCAGCGCAAGGGCTCCGGTGTATTCCGGGATCAGGTCGATCGATCCCTCTTCAAGCCCGGCGATATACGTCTCGCGCGTGCCGATGTTCAGCCGTTGCTGGACCTCGACCCCCTCGCCCTCCAGCACCGCGGTGTAGATCTCGGCGAGCAGGACGTTTTCCGGGAAGTTGGCTGAGCCGACGGTGATCGACGCCGCCTGGGTGCTCGTGCCGGAGTTATCCCCCGTGGATTCGCCTTGCGTCGTACTGTCCGAGCAGGCGGTCAGCAACAATCCCGCCGACAGGCCAGCGGTCAGCGCGGTCCTGCATGTCATACAGTGCCTTCAGATCCGCGAGCGGTGGAAGTTCGTGAACGAGCGGCTGGCGGTCGGGCCGCGTTGCCCCTGGTAGTGCGAGCCTTTGACCGAGGAGCCGTAGGGGTGTTCGCTGGCCGAGGACAGTTGGAAGAAGCAGAGTTGGCCGATCTTCATCCCCGGGTGCAGCACGATCGGCAGCGTCGCGACGTTGCTCAACTCCAGCGTCACATGGCCGGTGAATCCGGGGTCCACGAACCCAGCCGTCGCGTGCGTCAGCAGGCCGAGTCGCCCCAACGACGACTTGCCCTCCACCCGCGCAGCCACATCGTCGGGCAGCGTGATCGTTTCGTAGGTCGAGCCGAGGACGAACTCACCCGGGTGCAGGACGAACGTGTCGTCAGGCTCGACCTCGACCAACCGGGTCAGGTCCGGTTGATCCAAAGACGGGTCGATGACCGGGTATTTGTGGTTGTCGAACAGCCGAAAATACCGATCGAGGCGGAAGTCCACACTCGAGGGCTGCACCATGGCGGGATCCCAGGGGTCCAGACGCACCCGGCCGGAGTCGATTTGGGCGTGGATGTCGCGATCCGAGAGCAGCACCGCCACAGACTATCGGTGATGTGGAGCGGGATGGCGCTGGTCGGTTAGACTTCCTCGGCACTGCCACGCGGGCGTAGTTCAATGGTAGAACATCAGCTTCCCAAGCTGAATACGCGAGTTCGATTCTCGTCGCCCGCTCCATATTGCCGACCATCGCTATTGCCCACCATCCCTATTGCCGACCATCCCCCGATGATCGTGGAGGCAGCGTGCCGTCGACGCCCCGCCCGGCTGCCGAGGTCGAGGTCACGGCTGTCCTTGTGCGCCAACTGCTGACGGATCAACATCCCGATCTGGCCGACCTTCCGCTCCGGTTTGTGGCCAGCGGATGGGACAACATGGTGTTCCGGCTGGGCGATCGGTATGCCGTCCGGCTGCCTCGCCGTCGGACCGCGGCGCAGCTGATCGAGCACGAGGCGCGTTGGCTCGCAGAGTTGGCACCCCGGCTGCCGCTGGCCGTTCCGGTGCCGGTTCGCCTCGGAGGACCAGGTGCTGGGTACCCGTGGGCGTGGA
>JBGTGC010000278.1:0-16036 GCA_041746935.1 Dermatophilaceae bacterium | reverse complement strand
GGCGATCCGGCCGCGCTGCTTGCGGCCCTAGAGGCGCGGGGCATCACCGGCACCAGCGAAGGCGACCACGGAGACGGCGCGGTCGAGGCCCACACCAGCGACTTGGCTGCCGCCGGCGAGGCTGCCCACAGTGGCGGGATCGCCGTGCACGAGCTCCGTGCGTTGCGCACCGACCTGGAACGGCTGTATTTCCAGCTCACCGAAAACCCCGAAAACCCCGATCGAAACCGGGAGATCGCATGATCCACCTCGTCCGTTCCGAGATTCGCAAATACATCAGCACGCGCACCGCCTGGGGACTGACCATGGGCATGTTCGTCACGGGCCTCGGCTTCTCGGCCCTGTTTGGCGCGCTCTTCGTCTACGGCAACATCTTGGAGGGCGTCGAGTTGTCCGAGGTGGCCCCGCCGTTGCTCTTCGCGCGGATCGTCTACACCTCGGCCATTCAGTTCGGCTATCTGTTGGCCCTTGTCATCGGGGTGCTGTGCATCGGCCAGGAGTATCGTCACCACACAGTGACCGGCACCTTCTTGGCGACTCCCAAACGCTCGCGGGTCATCGGGGCCAAAGTCATTGCCCTGTGCCTCATCGCTGCGGTGAGCGGCGCGGTGCACGTCCTCGGCTCTCTCATCGGCGGCGGCATCTTGATGGCCTCTGCCGACTTGCCGGTCTATCCGGAGGCAGGGGAGTTGACGAAAACTCTCTTGTTGATGTTGCTGGTGTTGGCGTTGTGGACGCTGATCGGCCTCGGGGTCGGTGTGCTGATCCCGAATCAGGTGGCGGCGTTGTGCCTAGCGATTGCTGTGGCTTGGATCGTTGAACCGTTGGCGGGCTTCGGTCTCACCTTCGTGTCCTGGGGTCAGGATATTTCGAAGTACTTCCCCTCGCAGGTGACGGCAGCGACTCTGGACATCTTCACCGGAGCCAATGACACGCTGCGATCAGCGCTCGGTGGACCCGCGGAACCCCTGAACTGGGCAACCGGCGCCCTGGTGTTGCTGTGCTACGCCACCGTCATGGCGCTGATCGGTCTGCTTCTGACTCGGTCACGGGACATCGCCTGATATTCGCCCGGCGGGGACAGGGCATACCCCGACGGGGTTGGCGTCGTTCCCCCACCGCGACTACGGACAGGGATAGGCTGGGCGTCACAGTTTTGGCTCACCCAGTTCTAGGAAGAGGCGTACCCGCCGTGTCAGCTCACTCAAGCAAGAGCACCCATCCCGCCGTTGGCCCCGGGGACACAGACTTCGGGGCCAACGAGTGGCTCGTCGAGGAGCAGTACGAGCTCTATCTCGAAGACGCAGACTCGGTCTCCGAGCAATGGCGGGAATTGTTCAAGACCTACAGCCCCGATAACTCGAACGGTTCGCCGTCGGACAAGCACGCCGCACTGCCGAGCCAGAGCGAGTCGGACCAGCCAGCACGGCGTGCAGACTCTGGCGGCAAGAGCGCCTCCCCGTCCAAAGAGCCGGCACCCGCGAAGGCGAAGCCCACGACTACCTCCGAACCCAAGAAGGAGTCGCCCCCCTCGAACGCGGAGCCTGAGCCAGGTGCCAAGAGCGCAGACAGCAAAGGCGCGGACAAGTCCGCCGAAAAGGCGTCCGAGAAGTCAGCCCCGTCACCGACCCCCCGCGATGCTCCGGCGCGCAAGAGCATTGCGCCGCAAGGCGAGGCCCAAGTGACGCCCTTGCGTGGTGCCACGGCCCGAGTGGTGTCCAACATGGAGGCCAGCCTCGCGGTGCCAACCGCCACGAGCGTGCGTTCGCTGCCCGCCAAACTGCTGATCGACAACCGCACAGTCATCAACAACCACCTTGCTCGCAGCCGCGGCGGCAAGGTCTCGTTCACTCACCTCATCGGTTACGCCATGGTCAAGGCCCTGGAAGCCATGCCCGAGATGAATAACGGCTTTGCCGAGCAAGACGGCAAGCCCGTGCTCGTGAAGCCCTCACATATCAATATCGGGCTCGCTATCGATGTCCCCAAGTCCGACGGCACGAGGCAACTGCTGGTGGCCGGGATCAAAAGTTGTGAGGGCATGGACTTCCACAACTTCTGGGCTGCCTACGAGGACATTGTTCGCAAGGCCCGCGACGGCAAGCTCACTATCGCTGACTTCCAGGGCATCTCGGTGTCACTGACCAACCCTGGAGGTATCGGGACGGTGCACTCGGTGCCCAGGCTCATGCAGGGACAGGGTGCCATCATCGGGGTCGGCGCGTTGGACTACCCGGCCGAATGGCAAGGAGCGAGCGCCGCGCGCATCGCAGACAACGCCGTGAGCAAGGTCCTCACGCTGACCTCGACCTACGACCACCGGATCATTCAGGGCGCGCAGTCGGGTGAGTTCCTGAAGATCATGCACGGATTGCTGCTGGGTGAGAAGGGCTTCTACGACGACATCTTCACGTCACTGCGGATCCCCTACCACGCCATCCCGTGGTCCTCCGATGTCTCGGCCTCCCATGAGGACGATGTCTCCAAGGCCTCTAGGGTGCAGGAGTTGATCCACGCCTACCGGGTGCGCGGTCACCTGATGGCCGACACGGATCCGCTGGAGTATCGCCAGCGCGAGCACTACGACCTTGACATCACCAACCACGGCCTGACGCTGTGGGACTTGGAGCGCGACTTTGCCACCGGAGGGTTCGGCGGCAGGCCCCGGCTGACCCTACGCCGCATTCTGGGAATCCTGCGCGACTCCTACTGCCGCACCGTGGGTATCGAATACATGCACATCCAGGACCCCGACCAGCGCGAGTGGATCCAGAAGCGCATCGAGATCCCCTATCAGAAGACGTCGCCCGACGAGCAGTTGCGCATCCTGCGCCGGCTGAACGCGGCCGAGGCCTTCGAGACCTTCCTGCAGACCAAGTTCGTCGGCCAGAAGCGCTTCAGCTTGGAGGGCGGCGAGTCGGTCATCGCGTTGATGGACCGCATCCTGAACGCTGCTGCCGAGGACGAGCTGGACGAGGTCTGCATCGGTATGCCGCACCGCGGGCGGCTCAACGTCCTGGCCAATCTCGCCGGGAAGTCCTACGGGCAGATCTTCCGCGAGTTCGAGGGCAAGCAGGATCCGGGTTCGGTGCAGGGCTCAGGCGACGTGAAATACCACCTCGGCACCGAGGGCGAATTCACCACCGAGGCCGGCAAGAAGACCGGCGTCTATCTCGCTGCAAACCCCTCGCATCTCGAAGCCGTCAATCCGGTGCTCGAGGGCATCGTTCGAGCCAAGCAGGACCGGTTCAACCTGCCCGGTGACACCTTTAGCGTGCTACCCGTTCTGATGCACGGAGATGCGGCCTTCGCCGGACAAGGCGTGGTGGCCGAGACACTCAACCTGTCCCAACTGCGTGGATACCGCACCGGCGGCACCATCCACGTCATCATCAACAATCAGGTCGGCTTCACCACCAGTCCGTTCGCCTTACGCTCCTCGGTCTACTGCACGGACGTGGCCCGGATGGTCCAGGCACCGATCTTCCACGTCAACGGAGATGACCCCGAGGCGTGCGTGCGCGTCGCAGAGTTGGCCTATGAGTTCCGCAAGGACTTCAAGAAAGACGTCATCATCGACATGGTGTGCTACCGGCGCCGAGGCCACAACGAGGGTGACGACCCCTCAATGACCCAGCCGCTGATGTACGAGCTGATCGAGAACAAGCGCTCGGTCCGCAAGCTCTACACCGAGTCGCTGATCGGTCGCGGTGACATCACCGTGGACGATGCCGAGGCCGCGCTGCGCGACTATCAGCGTCAACTCGAGCAAGTCTTCACCGAGACCAAGACTGCCATGAAGGACACGTCATCCGACGCGTCGTTGGAGCGCCCGAGCGCTCAGCAACAGGACGCAGCGACCCGCGGAGCCTCATTCACCAGCGCTATCAGCGACGAGCGTCTGAAGCAGATCGGCGACTCGTTCCTCAACACACCGGAGGGATTCACCGTCCACCCCAAACTCGCCCAACTAATGGAGCGGCGTCAGGAGATGACCCGCTCGGGGGGGGCTGACTGGGCGATGGGCGAGCTGCTGGCTATCGGTTCGTTGCTGATGGAGGGCATCCCGGTCCGTCTCTCCGGTCAGGACTCACGACGCGGCACGTTTGTGCAGCGGCACGCCGTGCTGACGGACAAGCGCAACGCGGACGAATGGGGACCATTGCAGAACTTGGCCGAGGATCAGGCCAAGTTCTGGATCTACGACTCGCTGCTGAGCGAATTCGCAGCGATGGGCTTCGAATACGGCTATTCGGTGGAGCGACCCGACGCCTTGGTCATGTGGGAAGCCCAGTTCGGCGACTTCGTCAACGGGGCTCAGACCATCGTGGATGAGTTCATCTCCTCCTCGGAGCAGAAGTGGGGCCAGCGTAGCTCCGTTGTGCTGCTGCTGCCCCACGGCTACGAAGGCCAGGGTCCGGACCACTCCTCGGCGCGGATCGAACGCTTCCTGCAGATGTGCGCCGAAGAAAACATGACCGTGGCCTATCCCTCGACCCCGGCCTCGTACTTCCACCTCCTGCGCCGCCAAGCTCACGCCCGCCCCCGTCGGCCACTGATTGTGTTCACCCCCAAGGGCATGCTGAGACAGAAGTCGGCCAGCAGCAATCCGGAAGACTTCACCACTGGCGTCTTCGAGTCTGTGTTGGCAGACCCACACACGGGCGACTTCGCCGACGACGCAGTCGAGGTCGTCTTGCTGGCTTCCTCGAAGTTGGTCCATGACCTACGCGAAGACCGAGCCAAGCGCGAAGACGAGAAGGTGGTCATCCTCGGTGTCGAGCAGTTGTATCCCTCGCCCGCCAAGAAGATGGCCACACTGTTGAGCCAGTATCCGAACGCCGTTGTCCGATGGGTGCAAAACGAACCGAAGAACCAGGGCGCGTGGCCCTTTATGGCGTTTAACCTGCCGGACGAGTTGGCCCATCACGGTGAGCGACGCCCCATCAGCGTCGTCTCACGAGCCGCCGCGGCCTCACCGGCAGCTGGCTCGGCCAAGGTGCACGCTACCGAGCAGGCTGAACTGCTCAAGGCAGCGTTCGATCGGTGAACTCGGCACCATCCTTGGAGCCTGAGCACATGCACGACCTCAGTGGTCTGCCAGCGCTACCGGACGGCTGGACGGCATACACGCCCGCCAAAGGTGACCTCGAGGACTTGACTCGGCTCTTGCGCCGGCACGAACGGGAGGCCCGCGGATTCCCTGGTGCCGACAGTGAAAATGTCGAGTCGGAGGTGACCGGGCGAGGAGCCCGCACCCGCACACACATGCTGATCCGAGACCGCGAGGGCACGGCTCGGGCGTGGGTGAATTGTCATGATCGTGCTGCGGGCCGGGTGCTCGTGGGTGTGACAATCGATCCCGACATGGACGAGCACGCCGACACCGTCGCGCAGTACGCGTTCCAGCTTGCTGAGGCGTTTTCGCGACAGATCAACGCCGCTCGCGACATCGACGATTCGCATATGGACTCCGGGGCCTTCGAGCAGGACGAGCGACAGCAGCGGTGGCTCCGCGAGTCGGGCTTTGAGCTGGTCCGCCACTGGTGGCAGATGTCCCGCCCGGTCGACCCGGACGAAGCAGGCAGTCTGCCTGGCCCTCGCGAAGGGGTTGTCGTGCGCCGGGTGCGGCGCGATGACCAAGTCGGTATGCCGAACGAGCAGGATCTGCGCACCGTGCACGACGTGCTGGAGAGTTCGTTTGCCGACCACTTCAATTCCTACCGAGAGACGTTCGAAGAATTCGTTGGCCGCCTGCGCGAAGACCCAGGGCATCGCTGGGACCACTGGTGGATCGCCACGGTCGACGGCGTCGCCGCAGGGGCACTGGTGGCTACGATCACGACCGGACACCTGGATGGGCAGGGTGCTCCGGAGCCGGATGGGTCCTACGTCGACTACATCGGAGTCAGCCAACGGGCTCGCGGCCGAGGCGTGGCCAAAGCGCTCCTGCACGCGGTGATCGCCGATGCAGCCGCTCGGGGGCGAGATCGTGTGGGCTTGGAGGTCGACGCCGACTCCCCCACCGGAGCCGACGGCCTCTACACCTCGATGGGATGGCGCACCAAGTACGTCACGCAGTCCTGGCACAAGGACTTGCCTCCCACAGAACTGGACTGACCGGCCACGTGAGCACCGCTACCGGACCAGGTGGCGTTAGGGTCAGCAGAGTTCACCGCATCGCACCATGAGAAGGGCAATTCACGTGACATCGGGATCGCAGGAATCAGCCGTGGAGTTCACTCCGAGCGCTGAGTTCGGCGTCAGTGACGGTCCGCGCGACATAGGGCTCTGCTTCGTCGGCGATGGCTTCGTGGCGGGCTATGGAGACCCGAAGGCGCTGGGGTGGGTGTCTCGCGTGGTGGGCCGCACGTCGACGCATGACGCCGACCTCACCGCATACAACTTGGGGGTGCGCGATGACTCCAGTGCTGATGCGATGCAGCGGTGGCGGACCGAGTGCACGTCCCGTTGGAACGGTCGGGCGGAGCGCCGGCTCGTCGTCGCCGTGGGGGCACGCGATATTCCGACGGGGGTGAGCACGGCTCGATCGCGTCTCAACCTCGCCAACATCTTGGACGAGGCAGCGACCTCCGGCATTGCGACCTTTGTCGTCGGCCCCGCGCCGACCCTTGACGCCGAGCTCAACGTCCGCATCGAGGCACTGTCGGTGGCCCAGGCCGACGTCTGCGAGCGACGCGGTGTGCCCTTCGTTGACTGCTTCCATCCACTCCAGCACCACGATCAGTGGCTATCAGACCTGGCCGCCGGAGACGGGACCCACCCCGGGCAAGCTGGCTACGGTCTGATTGCCTGGCTCGTCTTGCATTACGGCTGGCAGGACTGGCTCAAACTCGACGCCTGAGGCTTCCGGCGCCGTCTCATGCCCTAGGGGTGACGGGTCAGCGAAGAGACCCAGGCGCGCGCCTGATCGTATGCCGCCCCACTTGCCTGCGGTGGCACTCGATGGGGCACCCCGTCGGCACGCGGATAACTGCCCAGGTAGCGCACTTGCCCGCAGGCTCGATGTAGCCCCGTGAGCGCTTCGGCCATCCGAGGCTCGCTGATATGAGCATTCGCCTCGATCACAAAGCAGTACTCGCCGAGGCCCTCCCCGGTGGGCCGGCTCTCCAAACGACTCAAGTCCACTCCGCGAGCCGAGAACTGCTCGAGCAACTCCAGTAGGGCACCGGGGTGATTGTGCTCCAGGAAAGCCACGAGAGTGGTGGTGTCCGCGCCGGTCGCCGCCGAAGGTGGCACGTCCGAAGGTGCGACTTGAACGAAGCGGGTCACTGCCCCGGAGCGGTCGGCCACATCGTCGGCGACGATCTCCAGGCCGAACTCACGCGCAGCAACGGGTGCGGCAATGGCGGCGTCGTAGGTCCCTGCCGCCACCAACTCCGCCGCGCGGGCCGTCGAGGCTTCAGGCAAGACCTCCGCTTGGGGCAAGTGGGCTGCCACCCATATGCGGGTTTGGGCGGCAGCGTGGGGGTGCGTTGCCAACCGGCGGATCCCGGTAAGCGGCACCCCTGGTGCCACGAGGACCGCGAAGCGCACGGCGACGTGGGTCTCGGCGGTGATCACAAGCGGTTCGCCGTGGATCAGCGCATCGAGAGTGACCGATACCGATCCCTCGACGGAGTTCTCGAACGGGACGACTGCCGTGGCCGCGCGCCGTTCCCGGACCATATCGAGTGCGCTTCGCACGGTCGTCGCCGGAAACGACGTGCTTCCGTCACGGCTGAGAGCCAGCACTGCCTGCTCGGTAAAGGTCCCACGCGGCCCGAGGAAAACAACGTCCACGTCACGCTCACCCCTGTCTGCTCCGGCATCCTGGGAGTTCGCCTGATTCTGCTGGATCACCCGGCCGACCCTACTGCCCTGAGGCGTTCGTCAGTAGGCACCGGACTTGTCGGGGTTGGTGACGACCTGCACGGTGCGCCACAAAATCATGAGGTCCAGCAACGGGTTCCAGTTCTCGACGTAGTAGAGGTCCAAGCGCACGGCCTCTTCCCACGACAAGTCGCTGCGACCGCTGATCTGCCACAGGCCAGTCATGCCAGGCTTGACCAACAGGCGACGGTGGGTGTCGTCTTCGTACTCGGCTACCTCGCGCGGCAGCGGCGGGCGCGGACCGACCAGAGACATCTCGCCGCGCACGACATTGATGAGTTGCGGCAACTCATCCAGGCTGTACTTACGGATGAAAGCACCAATGCACGTAATCCGCGGGTCGTCTTTCAGTTTGAACAATGGGCCGGAGCCTTCATTGCCTTCCATAAGCGCAGCCAAGCGCGCTTCGGCATCAATTGCCATGCTGCGGAACTTGATCAGCTTGAAAGGGCGACCATCTCGACCAATACGTTCCTGGCTGAAGAAGACAGGGCCGCGGTCCCCGAAATAGATCAAAGCGGCCAATAGGCCGAGAATGGGGGAGATAAGCAGGATGCCCAAAGCAGCGCCCACCCGATCGAGCACGCGTTTGAACATCAGTTGCGGGCCATCGAATTTCGGTGCCTCCACGTGCAGCAGGGGCAGTCCTTGAACCGGTCGTGTCTTGACCCGCGGCCCGGCGACGTCCATGATCCCCGGCGCCACAACGAGGTCAATGTCAGTGCCCTCTAGAGCCCAGCCCAGCCGACGCAAACCCTCGCTGCCAAGGGCAGAGGAGGAGGAGACAGCTACGACGTCGACGTCCATACTCAGGGCCTGGACGACCGCATCGGAACTTCCGCCGACGACACCCACGCCGCCTATGCGTGAGCCGGGCGCGGCGTCGATACATGCGCCCACGACGTTGTAACCCGCGCTGGGGGTGCGGTGCAAGGCCACGATCAGCGAAGACATGTCCGCCCGGTCGCCGACCAGTAGCACGCGATCAGCCAGTTTTCCTCTGGTGCGCTGGACCACGAGCCAGCGCCGCGCCGCCCAGCGGCCAGCCAGGAGCAGGGCCGTGCCGAGAGGGAAAGCGATCATCACGTATCCGCGGGCGAAGTCGAGCCGGAACACGAAGGAGATAATGGCGAGCACCGAGAACAATTGCATGGACGCACTGAAGACCGCGCGATACTCCTGAATGCCGTGCCCGCTCAATCGGCCGTCGTAGGAGTCCTGCAGATGCAACATCCCGATCCACCCGGCAACCAACATTCCGGAAACAGCCCAGTAAGCCACTTCGCTCGTGGAGTTGGCGACCAGCAGTGCCTGATCCGCCAAGCCGAAGCGTCCAATTTGTGCCGCGATGACGGCGAGAGCGATCACTGAAAGGTCAAGGACTCGTAGAGTGCGCAGGTAGCCCAGCAGGTACTGACGGGCTCGATGCGGACGGGTCAACCGGGGACTGGCCTCGCTCGGCCCGATACTTACGTTGGGCGGAAGCACGAAATGTGTTGTCGCGCTTCTCTTCTCTAGCGCACCCACCAAAGCATCGTGGGTCACCACATGCGACGTAGGCCCAAAAGTGGTTGTCATAAACGTTCCTAGCTGCTGTCATCGGAGGTACAAACCGTGGACAAGCATCCCCAGTGATGTTGGCCAAATCTTTACTTACTGTAGACACAAGTTGGGCCTGGAGTCTACCTGCGGTTTGCCGTTTGAGTGGATTTACTGCCTGTGACGTGCGTCATAGGCAGTGCCGCAACGGGTTCTACGAAGGTAAAGAAATGGTAAAGGCCGGCGTGAATCGTGGGCTGCGATGGCACGATGACCCCTGACTGACCCCCTGATCGAAAGGCACCCCATGTCCCGGCGCACCACGCCCTGGTTGGCCACGACGGCCTCCATTGCAGCACTGACCCTCGCCTTGGCCGCTTGCGGCTCGGAAACCGACGAACCCGCCGATGCGGGTGATGGAGGCTCAGAAGACTCATCGGGGGCCTCCGACGACGGCGAGATGAGCAAGGCCGCGGCGATGGTGCCGCAGGATCTTCGCGACAGCGGCACGATCCGGGTTGGCACCGATGCCACCTACGCCCCCAACGAGTTCTTCGACGAGGACGGCCAGACCATCATCGGGATGGACATCGACCTCTTCGATGCCGTCGCCGCCGAGCTTGGGTTGGAGACGGAATATCAGAGCGCCGACTTCGGCTCCATCATTGCCGGCGTCAATAGCGACAAATACGACATTGGCGTGTCCAGCTTCACCATCAACGAAGAGCGCAAGCTCGAGGTCAACATGGTGAGCTACTTCAACGCAGGCACGCAGTGGGCGGTCGCCTCCGGCAATCCCAAGGGTGTCGACCCGGATTCTCCGTGTGGTCTTGCCGTCGCGGTGCAGGCCAACACCGTGCAGGACCTCGAGGACCTGCCACCCAAGATGGAGGCTTGCGATGCGGAGGGCAACCCGATGACGGTGCAGCAGTACGACGGTCAAGACCAGGCCACTGCGGCCCTCGCCTCCGGCAAGGCCGACGCGATGCTGGCTGACTCCCCCGTCGTGTCCTACGCAGTCCAGCAGGTCGGCGACACGGTGGAGACCGTTGGTGAGGTCTACGACGCCGCTCCTTATGGCTACGTGATCCCGATGGAAAGCCCTGAGTTGGCCGAGGCCATCGCCATGGCCTTGACGACGCTGGGTGAGGACGGCGGCTACGAAGCGGCTCTGGACACCTGGGGCCAGACCGACGGTGCCATCGACACCTTCGAAGTCAACCCGTGAGTAGCAACCCATCGCCCGGGCCGGAACGCCCGGGCACGATTGACGCTGTCCCGGTGCGCCATCCCGGGCGGTGGGTTGCCATCGCCGTCATCGCTGTGTTGGTGGCGATGTTCGTCAACATGCTCCTCACCAACGAAAAGTTCGAATGGTCCTTCGTCTTCCAGACGATGACCAACGAGGCAGTGGTCAAGGGCCTGCTGATCGGCACACTGTGGGTGACCGTATTGGCCATGACCCTCGGCGTGACCTTGGGCGTGGCCTTGGCCGTGATGCGACTCTCGCCCAACCCCGTCCTCAGTTACGTGGCCTTCGCGTTCATCTGGTTCTTCCGCGGCGTCCCCCGATTAGTCCTGCTGACGATCATGGGCAACCTCGGCATCCTTTTCCAGGGCGGCATGGATATCGGCGTTCCGTTCGACTACGTGTTCTTCAACCTGACCGGCCTGGACGGGGACATGCGCTTCCTCACGTTGGACGCGAATGCGGTGTTCATCGGAGTGACCGGTGGGGCTATTGGTCTAGGGCTCAGCGAGGCCGCCTACATGGCTGAGATCGCCCGAGCCGGCATCACCTCAGTCGACGATGGTCAACGCGAGGCGGCGAACGCCCTGGGAATGACTCCGGCGAAGACCATGCGGCGGATCGTTCTTCCCCAAGCAATGCGGGTGATTGTGCCGCCCACCGGCAACGAACTCATGTCTATGGTGAAGGACACTTCATTGCTCATCGCCGTTCCGGTGGGAAACGAACTGTTTTTCCAGCTCAACGCCGTCGGCGCACGCACCTTCAAGATCCTGCCGGTGCTCACGACAGCATGCTTGTGGTACCTCATCGTCGGAAGCGTGCTGATGGTCGCCCAGCACTTCCTGGAGAAACGCTTCAACCGAGGATATGGGGCACGCACGAGCGGCCCGGCTGCGCCCACCGACGTCGATCTCACCTCTAGCGATCCCGTCGATGGCAACCCCCCAACGCGAAGGAGCCAGCATGAGTGAGCCTCTGGTCTCCGCAGTCAACGTGAGCAAGTCGTTCGGTGACAACCAAGTGCTCAAGGGCATCGACCTCTCGGTCCACCCTGGCCAGGTGGTCACCCTTCTCGGACCATCAGGCTCGGGGAAGACCACCTTTTTGCGGTGCATCAACCAACTCGAGACCATCGACGGTGGGCGGATCTACGTCGACGGTGACCTGATGGGTTACGAAGACAAGGGCGGCAAACTCCACCAACTGCCGGACAAGCGAGTCGCCGCTCAGCGCCGCGAGATCGGCATGGTGTTCCAGAAGTTCAACCTCTTCCCGCATAAGACCGTGTTGGACAACATCTGCGAAGCTCCGGTCATGGTGCAGGGCCGCAAGCGCGCACAGGTGCAGAAGGAAGCCCTTGCCCTGCTGGACCAGGTGGGGTTGGCCGACAAGCCGTCGGCCTACCCCAATCAACTCTCGGGTGGGCAGCAGCAGCGGGTCGCGATCGCCCGGGCGTTGGCCATGTCGCCCAAGCTGATGCTGTTCGACGAGCCGACGTCGGCCCTGGACCCTGAATTGGTCGGTGACGTCCTCGCGGTCATGCGCGATCTCGCCGAATCGGGCATGACGATGATCGTGGTGACTCACGAGATGAGTTTCGCCCGCGAAGTGGCCGACGAGGTGGTCTTCATGGACGGCGGGGTCGTCGTCGAGGACGGCCCACCGGCTGATGTGCTGGGCAACCCACAGCACCAGCGAACCAAAGATTTCTTGAGCCGGGTCACTGCAGACGAGGAGGACGGTGGGGTGGTGAACCATATCCCCGACCACGTCAACCGGCCGGGTGAATCTCCGCGGGGTTAGTCGGCTGCTGATGTCACGCAGCGGGTTTAGGCTGGCGCGAGTCCGTGGCACCTCCATGGAACCGACACTGCATGAGCGTCAACTTCTGCTGATTCGGTATGCCGTCTCCCCCCGCCCAGGGTCCTTGGTGGTGGTTCAGTTGCCACCCGACCCGACAGGCCGCCCCCGTCCCGTGGGTGTTAAGCGCCTCACCCACTACGAGGCAGACGGCCGAGCCTGGGTGGAGTCGGATAATCGGCGCGCCGCTGGCCGGGTCGACTCCTGGACAGTGGGGCCATTGGACCCTAAGGCCATCATTGGCGAAGTCATCGTGCGGCTGCCTCGGTGGGGTCGGCGGGGCTCAGCACCGCCAGCACCGACGGCATCCACTGGCTGACGAGCTGTGCCATCTCCTGGTAGGCGACCACCTCGTGGCCATAGGGATCTTCGAGGTCGAGGTCTGCCGGTGCCGTGTCGACCAACGCTGGTCGGTGGGCCACGACCGCAGCCGACACCGCCCGCAACCAGGCCGATATATCTGGGCAGACCGCGGTGGCCGTCGGCACTGCACCGGCGGCGAGGGCGACTTCAGCCAGCGTCACGGTCCTGCGCAGCGCGGTCGGGACCATCCGCACGGCTGCCGATCGATGAGCCCGGGTCGCTGTGATGATCACGTCCGCATCGCAGAGGTCAGTGACGCTCAACCGCCGAGCACGAAAGTCCTCCGCGGAGGGCTTCAAGACACCCAACTGCGCCGCCGATTCGGCCGTCATCGGTTCGCCGGTGAGCCCATGGGTGCCTGCGCTGCTCACCACCACCTGGCCCGGACCCCATACCCGATCCAGTCCGTCGCGAAGCACGTGCTCGATGAACGGCGAGCGGCAGATGTTGCCGGTGCAGATCACCAGAATGCGCCCCGGCGTCGACACCCCGACGGGATCGCGGTAGGCCCCATTCATCACTGGCTTGCTCCACGGTCGTCGCTGAGCCACGGTGCGAGCGCTGCCATCGAGCGAGTATGCGGCCAGGCCGGGCCCACCGCAGACACCCGGATCGTCCGGGCTGGGCCTGGGCCTTCTGAGGTGAGCGCGGCATCCTCATCGGGCTCCGCATCCAGGCTCAACGAAATCTCCAGACGACTCTCGCCGAGCCCCTCAGCCAATCCCGCGCCCCACTCCACCACCGTCACGGCGCCATCCAGGTCGGTGTCGAGGTCGAGATCGTCCAGCTCCGCGTGGCCCCCCAGCCGGTAGGCGTCGACGTGCACCAACATCGGGCCGCCGGCCAACGAGGGGTGGACGCGCGCGATGACGAACGTCGGTGACGTGATCGGACCGCGCACTCCCATGCCTGCTGCGATGCCCTGCGTCAGGGTTGTCTTGCCAGCACCTAGCGGACCGTTGAGGACCACGAGGTCACCCGCGGCCAAGACCGACCCCAGGGCGCGTCCGCACTCGTGGGTCATCTCGGGTGAGGTCAGCCCCCCGCTCCATGTGTTCATGCCGGCCAACGCATTCATGTAGGCCTTCCCAACGTCAACGCCGGCCGACTTCGGCCGGGTCGCACATCAACGCTGTTCACGGGCGTGGCGGCCACGGGCTGTGCAGGCTCATCGTCCACTCGCTCCAGTAGTTTCAGAATGTAGTCACTGATCAGCTCCGGATGCTCCAGAGTGATGTTGTGCCCCGCGCGGGTCACGACGACGTGCTCGGCAAGGGGCAGATCGGCGGCCATGGCTGCACTTCTTTGCGCAGGGGTCAGCACGTCTCGGTCTCCGACCAGCACGAGGGATGGCATGTTCGCGAAGTCTTGGATCGCGGATTTCTTGTCGTGGTCCCGCAGGGTCGGCGCGAAGTCGGAGATGACGGCAAAGTCAGTTTCCATCAACATCTGCTCGACCAGTTGGGCCGTTGCGCGAGGCACGAACGACCCGAAGAACGACACTGCGACGGCTCGATTGCCCAACCAGGGCAGCCCATTCCAGAGCGCCAGCAGCAGGTCTTGGTAGGGTGCCAGTGAATTCGCCAGACGCGGCCCGAGGGCGTTGATCCCCATTCCCAGCCGCGTGCCGAGGCCCCACGTCAGCTCGGACATATCGCCGGCGCTACTGCTGATGAAGGCAACGGCCACGACCTGGGACCTCACCAGATCAGGGTGCGACTGCGCCAAAGCCATGATCGCCATCCCACCCATCGAGTGCCCGACCAGGACCACCGGTCCATGCGGGGCAAGCTGAGACAGGACCGTGGCCAGATCACGGCCCAACTGGTCAACGGTGTAACGCTCGGTTGCGCCTCGGCCGGACTTGCCGTGGCCGCGGTGGTCCCAGGCCAAGACTCGATAACCTGCCTCCGCGCATGCGTGCCGCTGATAGGCCCACGCACGCATGTCCATCGTGTATCCGTGGCAGAACACTACGGTCGGCCGGACGCGGCTGCCCTCAGTGCCGTCTGGTGCGAACTCCGGCGCGGGCTCGTCGAGCTCGACGTGTAGGCGCACCCCGTCGTTGGCCACCACGCCCACACTGCGCAAGAGTTGTGACCCCGCCCGCACTGGGTTACTCCTCAACCGTCGTCGGTGCGCTCGGGGCCGCCGCGTGCTCTCCGACGTAGACCCTGGGCAGGCTCGGGCCAAAGCGGGTCACGATCTCGTAGTTGATCGTGCCGATGGCCTCCGCCCAGTCCTGGGCCGTCGGCTCCCCCTGCCCGCCGGAGCCGAAGAGCAGCACCTCGTCGCCGGCTTGCACGTTCATCGCATCGGGGGCCCCAGCGTCGACCACGATCTGATCCATGCAGACGCGGCCGGCGATCGGGCGACGTTGTCCACCGATGAGGACTTCGATCGCGTTCGACCCATGCCTGGGCAAGCCGTCGGCGTACCCTACCGGCACGTCGACCAAGGTGGTGGGAGCGGTCGTGGTGTGGGTGTGGCCGTAGGACACCCCCTGACCTGCGGGGACCGTCTTCACCGTGGACGCGCGAGCCGTGACGCTCATCGCCGGGACGAGGTCGAAAGAAGCACTGTCACCGATGTCGGGAGCGGGCGACAAGCCGAACACCGCCAGGCCGGGGCGCACCATATCCCAGGCAGCACCCGGGTTGGTCAGCGTCGCGGCGGAGTTCGACATATGGCGCACCTGCGGGGTGAGTCCTGCCCGCTCGGCTAGGAGCACGGCCTCGGCGAAGGACTCTTCCTGGTGGCGCACCGTCGGGTGATCTGGGGCGTCGGCATAGGCAAAGTGTGTGAAAATGCCGGTGACCTCGATCAGCCCTTCGGTTTCGGCGCGCACCGCGGCTTGGACGAGCGCCTCCCAGTCGCCGGATCCAGTGTAGGCACCATTACGGGCGAGGCCGGTGTCGGCCTTGAGCTGCACCCTCGCCGGTTGGCCGCCCGCCCGGGCCGCATCGCACACTTGCTCCACGGCCCACGGCGCTGACAACCCGATCTCGATGTCGGCCTCGATTGCCCGGCCAAACGCCACCCCACTGGTATGCAGCCAGGTCAGCAGCGGCGTGCTCACCCCGGCCGCACGCAGGGCCAGCGCCTCCCGCATTTGGGCCACCCCGAGCC
>JBGTGC010000277.1:0-14495 GCA_041746935.1 Dermatophilaceae bacterium | reverse complement strand
GCGGCACGATCAACTCTCGCCATTGGCGACCGGTGGCCGGGTGGCCCTCGACGGGGCCGTAGGCCACGCTGTCGCCGACGACTCCGGGCCAGGGGTCCACCCAGGCCAACGGCTCGCCCGGTCCGGACTCGACGCCGATCGGCTCACCGAGCACGGCGAAGTCGTCGCTGCGATCGGCCACCTCGACCCGCAGCATGAACTTCATCGAGTCCAACCAGGTGCGTATGGAGTCCACCGCACCTCCCGGCTCGGTGGTGATCCAGGTCGTCTCGCCGTCATCGACCACGTGCAAGGCGTGCTCGACGTGACCCTTGGGCGACAGGATCAACGTCTCGATGCTGTGGCGGGGCTCCAGGGTCGCCATGTGCTGGGTGGTCAGCGAATGCAGCCACGTGAGCCGGTCCGCTCCGGTGACGGTGAGGACACCGCGGTGGGACAGGTCCACGCAGGCCAGCGACTCTTCCAGGAGGCGTTGCTCACGGTTGGGGTCTCCGTAGTGGGCCGCGACGCCGTGGTCCTTTCCGACCGCCAGCACCGCCTTGGGCCGGGTGGCTAACGGGCTGTTTGGTCCCGGCACCACTTCGGTCGAGCCCACATCTGGTTCTACGCTCATGTCACCTCTTGATCGTGTTGTTTTTGAAGCGTGCAGTCACGGCAGTGGCCGTGAATGGCCATATGCGTCACCTCTGCATCAAAGCCGTGCGCGTCCCAGAGATTCCGCGCCAGGTCCCGAGCCAGCGTCGGGGATGCCTCCACGATCGCGCCGCAGCCTCGGCATACCAAATGCAGATGGTCACCGTGCTCGGGCAGGTGGTATGTCGGAGGGCCGTGGTGGACGTGCGAGTGTCGGACGATCCCCGCCCGGGCCAAGGACTCGAGATTGCGATAGATCGTCGAGGCGGGCAATGGCGGCCCGCCGTCGGCAGCCAAGGCAGCGGTCAACTCCTCAGGAGTGGCGTGTCCGAGGCGCTCCAATGCCACCAGCACGCGGCGCCGTGGGTCGGTCATCCGAAAGCCGGCGGCTCGCAGTTGATCGACGCGATCACCAGCCAAGTCTGGGGCTGACCCCTCGTGCGTTCCCATCTCTGCACCGTACCCACTGTTGCTCGCTCGGGGCGACCACCCCCCAGCCAACACCCAGCACGCACGCGGTTTGATCACAGGCATCACGGATTACACTTCGGCCCATGAACGATAGCCGCGGCGCGGGGGTCAGCGGCATGTTCGACGACTCCACCGGTGCCAACGACCACGAGCGCACGCCGGGCCAGGCCCCCCAGCCACCCCGCCGCAAGCGCGGGCTGCGCGCCCTCCTGGTCTCATGCGTGCTGCTCGGTCTCTTGCTGGTCGGCGGGGCCGCGGGCTATCTGGCGTTCCTGAACAACAAGGTCAACAACAACCTCACCTACGAGCCGTTAATGCCGGATGCCAACTCCGAGGTCACCACCGAGAGCGGCACCATGTTGCCGGTCCCGGTCGACCGCTCGGCGGAGGCCGGAGATGCCCTGAACTACCTCATCCTCGGCTCGGATAGCCGCGACCTGGACGAAGAGCGAGGCCGATCCGACGTCATCGTGCTGGCCCACATCTCGGATGATCGAGAGCGCGTCGACCTCATCCACTTCCCGCGGGACTACTTCGTGGACATCCCCGGGTCATCGAGGCCGAACAAGATCAACGCGGCGTACTCGATCGGCGGCGCACCGCTGTTGGTCGAGACGATTCAGCCGTTGCTCGGCGTGCCCATCGACTCCGTCGCGATCGTGAACTTCGAGAGCTTCAAAGCGCTGACCGACGCCGTGGGCGGCGTCGAGGTCAACGTGGCCGAGGCCAGCCCGGGTTTCTCCGAGGGGCTGATCCAGATGGACGGTGACACCGCTTTGGAGTTCGTCCGCGAGCGCTACGCGCTCAGCCAGGGCGACATCTCCCGCGGCCAGCGGCAGCAAGCGTTCATCAAGGCGGTGATGCTGGAGACCCTCTCCAGTGACACGTTGACCAACCCCGCCCGTCTGACCCAGGTGGTCGACGCGGCCACCAAAAACTTGACCGTCGATCAAGACCTCGATGTCGCGGAGATGCGGTCGTTGGCGTTTTCGATGCGCGGGGTGCGCGGCAACGACATCGACTTCGTGACGGCCCCGTGGAGCGGCATCGGCAGCGATGACCTTGCAGGGTCAATTGTGCTGCCGGCCGACGACCAGCTCAACGTGCTGGTGGAGCACCTGCAGAACGACACCATGGCAAGCTACGTCGACGACGTCTCCCCCAAGCAGGGCTTCAGCAACTAGGGACGTTTCCGCACTTTAGCCGACACGCTTGAGCTCGGCCGAGAGATGACTGGTCAGGCTCTGTCCCATGGCGCTCATGTCCATCGCCCAGAGCAAGTTCGAGTTCACCAGCCCGTACAACCGGTGACCGGCGGCGTACTCCTTAGCGTGTGGGCTACGCAGCACCCCGTCGGTGCGCAACTCCAACTGAGCGGGCTTGGTGGTGCCGACATACATCTCCACGATTCCGGTGGGGTGGGTCAACAACAACTCAACCTCCCCGTCGGGCAGCGGCCTGAAGAACCCGGATTCGGTGCCCGAGGGGGCCAGGCGCTCCCCCGACTCATCGAGGATCCAACTGTGGCTGTGGTATTCCAAGAAGGGGCGGCCGTCGTGGGTGATCTCCACCGCTTGGCCGAAGTTGGCCGACTCGATGGTGGGATAGCCGACCACCCCGGCACCCTCCCACTGGCCGATCAGCCACGCCAACGGAGCGAGGTCCGGATGCATTGTCGGGTCCAACTCGAAAGGCATGCAGCCATCGTAGGGGTGGCCTACGGGAGGCTGGCTACAGCGGAAGGGCGCTGGGCATGAACAGCAGCGCCGCGGCATACGGGATGATCCCGATGACCAGCACCGAGCTCAACGCGACCACGACCCGGGGCCGCGCATGTGCCATCGTCGGCAGCACGGCGAAGACGAGCCGCACGGCATGGCTGAGCGCCGCGCAGACGACGCCGATCATCACAAACGAGGTCCACGAGGCCTCGCTGCTCAGACTTACCAATCCTGCGCACACACCCCCGGCGACGAGGGTGATCGGGACGATCCACGGTCGCAATTCCATCGCAAGACGTCGGGTCGCGACGCCCACCACGGCGGAGGCGGCCGCAGCAGCCATAGCGGCCATCACCAACAGGGCACCGTTCTCGGTGCGGGTCAACGGGATCAGGAAGGCCGCGCAGGTGAACAGCGCGAGCGCCAAAAGCACAGCGCTGACGGACTCGGCGACCCGTGGCCGCCCGTCGCGGCGCAGGAGTTGATGCAAGAAGGCCGTCATGATCGACACGGCCAGAGCGCCGGGTAGCCAGTTGAGGTGGGTTGAATCATCTGGCAGCCAGACGCTCGACAGGATCGCCAGGCCGCCCAGCAGCAAAACCCCAACGGTGCCGCGAGGTGTCGGCAGGTCAAGTGCGCCGGCCCACCCCCACGCGATGACCACAACCGTCACGGCGATGGCCAGGGTGAGCGTGGTCGGCCCGGCCATCGCCGTCAAGGCGAAGAACGCACACGTGGCTACGACCGAGCCACTGACAGAGACCGAGAAGGTCTCCGTGGTTTCGGCTGGTGCACTCACGGACGCATTATGACGCGTTCACGGAGCCACATCACCGCACCATGCCAGCGGTGGCGCTGCCACGACTATCGTGGGCCATGTGGCAGAGATGGCTTTGCTCACTCCTGGCGGCTCCGAAGGAGCCGTTTTGCGTGTGCTCCCGGCGCTAGACCTCCTCCCTCATCGGGTGCGGGTCGAAGCATTCGACGCCGGGGCACTCTTGCGCGGTCCTGAGCCCGACATCATCTTGGTCGATGCCGTGTCCGACATGGTTGCGGCCCGGGCGACTCTGCGCACCATCCAAGCGATGGGTAGTTGGAATGCCGTAGTCGGTGTCTTCGTCGAAGCCGGCCTGTCCGTGGTCGATGACCAATGGCCGCTGAACGACATGCTGTTGACCACCGCGGGACCGGCCGAGATCGAGGCCAGGCTGCGGTTGATGCGCTACCGGCTGGGAATCGTCACTCGCGTTGAGCCCGGCACTGGGCCGATCCGGGTCGCCGACGTCGTGGTCGATGAATCGAGTTGGACGGTCCGCGCCGGCGGCCTCCCGCTGGACTTGACCTTCAAGGAGTTCGAGCTGCTCAAATACTTGGTGCAGCACCCAGGTCGCGTCGTCACCCGAGAGACACTGCTGCAAGAGGTATGGGGCATGGATTACTACGGCGGCACGCGCACCGTGGACGTGCACATCCGACGGCTTCGCGCCAAGCTGGGCCCCGAGCGCGAATCCTTGATCGGCACGATCCGCAACGTCGGGTACCGCTTCGCCGGCCCCCGCAGCACGGGCTAGAACCTGCAACAGTGGGGGTATGAACGTGGAAACTCTCAACGCGCTCCCTCCCCGGCGCTCTGCTGACGTCATGGCCCTGTGCGTGCGGGCGACAACGCACGACGGCGTCAAACCGCTGTCCGAGCAGAGCGTGCTCGACGCTCGACGGCTCCCGTCCGAAGGTGCCGCGTCGACGCCCACCACGCACCTGCTGGTCTTCGATGCTCCCGGCGAGATCAACGCCCGCGTCATCGGCTACGCCCACGTCGAGCACCCTGACTCCTCCCACAATGCTGAGCAGGGCAAGAAGGCTACGTTCGAGTTGGTCATTCACCCGAAGCATCGCGGCCAAGGGCTCGGTCACGGGCTGGTGGAGCAGATCTTGTCGACCTGGCCCGGTGCCCGCGGCTGGGCCCACGGCAATCTGGATGCGGCCCAAGCACTAGCCGCGGCCCATGACATGCGTTCGGTGCGCGAGTTGTGGCAGATGGCGCGACCCCTGGACCGCGAGGACGCGAGCAGCCTGCCCGAGGTCCATTTACCGGAGGGTTTCGCCGTCCGCAGTTTCGAGGTCGGCCGTGACGAGGAGGAGTGGCTCGCTGTTAACGCAGAGGCCTTCGCCGAGCATGGCGAGCAGGGGCGCACCACTATGCAGGACTTGCATGACCGGATGAGCGAGACGTGGTTCGATCCGCACGGCTTCTTGCTCATCGAGGACGTCAGCGACCCCGATCAGCCACGACTGGCAGGCTTTCACTGGACCAAGGTCGAGCCTGCCGAGCCCGGCTCCAGCCGCTCGACCGCAGGTGAGGTCTACGTGGTGGGTGTCCCCCCGGCATACCAAGGGCGGGGTTTGGGGCGGGCCAGCACGCTCATCGGTCTGCGCCACCTCGCCGCCTGCGGCCTGAGCGAGGTCCGCCTGTATGTGGACGGCGATAACGAGGCGGCCGTGGCGACGTATCGACGGCTCGGCTTCGAGCGCATCGGGATCGACGTGCTGTATGGCGCGGAGCCACTGCCCTGATCGGCGTTGCGATGGCAAGATAACGGCATGAGCACCGCCGATGCCCAATCTCACGAACGGCCCGCCACCGTTGCCGCGGCCAGGACGAGCACAACCGGGAGCCTGGCCGGCCGTCAGCCAGCCCTGCCTGAGTTTATCGAGTCCAACAGCGTCGTTCCCTTGCCCACGATCAGGGCTCAGCGACCCCGTGGAGCCAATGGTCGGTTCGTGCGGCTGGAGACCGACCAGTCCAGCGAGGAGGAGCCCGCAGACCTGCCCGAAGGCCGGTTCTTGGATCGGGAGGTCTCCTGGTTGCAGTTCAACGAGCGGGTCCTGCAGTTGGCGGGCGACCCCGACCTGCCGCTGCTCGAGCGCGCTCGGTTCCTGGCGATCTTTGCCGGCAATCTGGATGAGTTCTTCATGGTGCGGGTGGCTGGGCTCAAGCGGCGCATCGCAACCGGGATCGCTGGCCGCTCGGCCGCGGGTCTGGAGCCTCGCGAAGTGCTGGAAGAGATCTCGGTGGGTGCCCACGGCCTGATGGAGCAGCACGCCCGCCTCTTCCGCGATGTCGTGGGGCCGACGATGAGCGAAGAAGGCATCACGGTGGTGCCCTGGGCCGAGCTGTCGAGCGAGGAGCAAGAAGAGCTCGCGGAGATGTTCCGCAGCACGGTCTATCCGGTGCTGACCCCGTTGGCCGTGGACCCCGCGCACCCCTTCCCTTACATTTCCGGTCTGTCGCTCAACTTGGCGGTGGTGCTGACCAACCCGCGCACCGAGCGCGAGCACTTCGCGCGGGTGAAGGTGCCCCCACTGTTGCCGCGGTTCATCCGACTCTCCACCGACGAGGATGGCCTCTATCGCGACCGCTTCGTCCTGCTGGAGCAGGTCATCGCCGCCCACCTCGATCAGCTGTTCTCGGGCATGACGGTGCAGGAGACTTTCAGCTTCCGGGTCACCCGCAACGAGGACGTCGAGGTCGAGGAAGACGATGCCGAGAATCTGCTGACCGCGCTGGAGCGGGAGTTGACCCGTCGGCGCTTCGGCCCGCCAGTGCGGTTGGAGATCGAAGAAGATATGGACGACCACGTCCACGATCTGCTGGTCCGCGAGCTGGGCGTGCACGCCAACGAGGTCTACCGGTTGCCTTCGCCCCTGGACCTGACTGCGCTGCATACCCTGGCTGACCTGGACCGCACCGAGTTGCGCTACCCGAACTTCGTCCCCAAGACCCACCCGGACTTGGCCCCGGTGGAGCGAGCCGCACCCAGCGATGTGCTCGGTGCCATGCGGCAACGCGACATCCTGTTGCACCATCCCTACGACTCGTTCTCGACCTCGGTGCAGGCCTTCATCGGTCAAGCGGCCGCCGATCCGCACGTGCTGGCGATCAAGCAGACCCTCTATCGGACCAGCGGCGACAGCCCGATCATCGACGCACTCATCGACGCGGCGGCGGTCGGCAAGCAGGTCTTGGCCGTGGTCGAGATCAAGGCGCGCTTCGATGAGGAAAACAACATCAGCTGGGCCCGCAAGTTGGAGCAGGCCGGAGTGCACGTGGTCTACGGCATGGTGGGGCTGAAGACGCACGCCAAACTGGCCCTCGTGGTCCGTCAAGAGGCTGGGGGGCTGCGGCGGTACTGTCACATCGGGACCGGCAACTACAACCCCAAAACGGCACGGCTGTATGAGGATGTTGGGCTTCTCACCTGTGACGACGCCATTGCCGAGGACATCACCAGGCTGTTCAATCAGCTCTCCGGGATGGCCCCGAAGGCGAAGTTCAAGCGGCTTCTCGTCGCCCCTCGCTCGGTTCGCTCGCAACTGGTCGAGTTGATCGACGCCGAGGCGGAGCGGGGCAGTGAAGGGTTGATCCAGTTCAAGGTCAACTCCATCGTCGACGAAAAAACCATCGACGCGTTATACAAGGCCTCGCGGGCCGGTGCCAAGGTCGACCTGTGGGTCCGCGGCATCTGCGCGGTACGTCCCGGCGTCCCGGGTCTGTCCGACACCATCACCGTGCGCTCGGTGTTGGGGCGCTTCCTGGAGCACTCGCGGATCTTCGCCTTCGGCGGGGGCGGCGAACCGGTTGTCTACTTCGGGTCTGCGGACCTGATGCATCGCAACTTGGACCGCCGCGTCGAGGCACTGGCCCCGGTGAGCGACGAGGGCCAGGTCAAGTCGTTGATGAAGCTGCTGGACCGCGGGATGCACGACGTGTCGGCGTGGCACCTCAACGAGCACGGTCAGTGGATCCGACAACACCTCGGTGACGACGGTCTGCCGCTCGCGGATCTACAGGCGGAGTTGATCGCGAAGTATGCCGCACGGCGCAAGCCTGGTCGACGTCGATGAGCGCAAGCCCGATGGAGATGCTCGTCCCGGAGCGCACCCGCCGCACGGCTGGCAAAGGTCCCATCGTGGTGCGGGCGGCCGGTGTGGTGCTGTGGCGGCACAAGAAGGGCAGACTGCAGGTCGCGTTGGTGCACCGCCCTCGGTATGACGACTGGTCTTGGCCCAAGGGCAAACTGGACCGCGGTGAGGATTGGGCAGCAGCCGCGGCCCGAGAAACGCTGGAGGAGACCGGATTGGCGGTGCGACTCGGGGCTCGACTGCCCTCCCAGACCTATCCGCTCGAGAGAACCAACGGTAGACCGACCAGCAAACGGGTCGAATACTGGGCGGGCACACCGATCGGTGGCAGCGGCAAACTGAAGCACGAAATCGACGATGTCGCGTGGCTGTCTCCGGAAAAGGCGGCGAAGCGGCTGACCTACGATCGGGACCGTCTGCAACTCGAGGCCCTCGTGGCGATGGCGGACGGGGAGGGCTTGGCCACCTGGACGCTGCTCGTCGTGCGGCACGCCAAGTCCCAGCCTCGCAAGTCGTGGAAGAAGCCCGACATGATCCGGCCCCTGACTACCGTCGGCAAGCGGCGGGCCTCGAGGATGGCACCGATCCTGACGGCATACGCCCCGGAGCGCATTCTCACCTCACCGTCCACGAGATGCCACGACACCATGGCTCCCTTTGCGCAGCAGGCGGTCGTGCCGTTGAGCACCAAGCGCGGATTTTCCGAGGAGGGTTTTGAGGAGCGGCCCTACAAGGTGGCCAAGCACCTGACCAACGTATTCCTGTCCGGCCGCAGTACGGCGATCTGCACGCACGGGCCGGTGCTGCATGCCGTGATGGACGAGTTGCTGCCACACGCTGACTCCGGACCAGTCCAACGCCTGCTGGGACGGCTCAACGATTCGGCTATGGACAAGGGCGAAATCTTGGCCTGCACCGTACTGGGCCGTGGCGCTGGCGCGCGCATCATCACTGCCACGCGACACCGCATACCGAGATAGCCGCAACACTTCTTGACATCGGGGCTGATGGTGGCACCACCACCGGGTCAATCGAGGAGGTGTGTGATGGTCGCTCAGAGACTGCTGCTGCCACTGAAAGTTGGCCCATCGTTGCCGCCGTGGGGTTCTTGGTGGGTGGATGACGCTGGGCGAAGTATGGCTGCCTGTCCTGATCCTCGCCTTCATCCTGGTCGCCGAGAGCAGGCGATACGCGCTGACGTGGGCCATATCGACAGGACGCCTCGAGGCCGTGAGGGCGTGGTCACGCTCTACGCGAACGGAGGGTATCGACGGAGGATGGAGTGAATCCTCGGCGGTCTATGCCTGGCCTGCGTACCGTTCATCTCCTGGGCCTGGTCCGCTGAACACGTGACCGGCACTCAGGTCGCGCTGATCGGAGTCGTGGTCTGGGTTTTGGTGGGGCTTGTCCAGGTGACGGTTCTCTTCGATTTCCTGTCCGCCTTTCGGCGTGATGACCGATATGCGCGCTCTCAGAGCGTTGGCAGCGTGCAAGAGAGCGCATAACGGTCATCAGCCAGCGAGTGCGGCTTCGGCGGGAGGCTTAGCCAAACCGGCCAGAGATGTAATCCTCAGTGGCTTTGTTGGACGGATTGTTGAAGATCTTCGTCGTGTCGTCCATCTCGACCAGCTTTCCCGGCTTCCCGGTGGCCTCGAGGTTGAAGAAGCCGGTGCGGTCCGAGACACGGGCCGCTTGCTGCATGTTGTGCGTCACGATCACGACCGTGTAGTCCTCTTTGAGCTCATCGATGAGGTCTTCGATCGCCAGCGTCGAGATGGGGTCCAGCGCGGAGCAGGGCTCGTCCATCAGGATGACCTCGGGCTGAACGGCGATAGCGCGCGCGATGCACAGCCGCTGCTGCTGCCCACCGGAGAGCCCCGAGCCTGGTTTGTCCAGACGGTCCTTGACCTCTTCCCACAGGTTGGCCGCGCGCAACGCGCGGTCGGTCAGCTCGTCCGCAGCCTTGCTGGTGATCCGCGCACTGTTCAGCCTTACCCCTGCCAGCACGTTTTCTTTGACGGTCATGGTGGGGAATGGGTTGGGTCGCTGAAAGACCATCCCGACCTCGCGGCGCACGTCAACCGGGTCCACCCCGCTGTCGTAGAGATCTTTGCCGTCGATGGTGACCTGACCTTCGACGCGAGCCCCTGGGATGACCTCATGCATCCGATTCAGCGTCCTTAGGAAGGTCGACTTGCCGCACCCGGACGGGCCGATGAAAGCGGTCACCGAGCGAGCCGCGATGCTCATGGACACGTCGGCCACGGCTTGGAAGTCGCCGTAGTAGATGTCGAGGTCTGTGACGTCGATGCGTTTGGACATGAGTGTGAGTGTCTCCAGTGGTGGGGCGGTAGTGATGAGTCAGCAGTGGCGTGGCCGTCGAATGGGGCGTATTAGCGGCCGGTCTTGGGGGAGAAGACCTGGGCGATGACTCGCGCGGTCAGATTCAGGGCGATTACGATCACCACGAGGATCAGCGCCGCTGCCCAAGCCCGTTCGAGGCTGGGGTCGCGCACGCCAGGGTTCAACGGCTTCGTGAACATCTCGTAGGCGTAGACGGCCAGGGTGTTCATGGGACCTTGCAAGGGGTTGTAGTTCAGGGCGTAGAAGCCGCCGACGGCGACGAGCAGCGGTGCAGTCTCACCGATGACCCGGGCGATGGCCAGCGTGACACCGGAGGCCAACCCCGAGGCGGCGGTGGGTAAGACGACCTTGTAGATCGTGCGCCACTTGGGCACGCCCAGGGCCAACGACGCTTCCCGCAGTTCGTTGGGCACGATGCGCAACATCTCTTCGCTGTTGCGAACCACTGTGGGGATCATCAGCACGGACAGCGCGATAGCTCCGGCAAAACCGTTCTTGGTCCCGATGCCGAAGATCGCTCCAAAAAGAGCGAAGGCAAACAGTCCTGCCACAATCGACGGTATGCCGGTCATCACGTCGACGAAAAAGCGGATGGCCTGGGTGAGCCTGGCTTTGCCGGCGTACTCGACGAGGTAGATCGCGGCGAACAGGCCGATCGGCACGGAGATGACGGTCGCCAAGCCAGTGATGATGAGTGTGCCCGCAATGGCGTGGTAGGCACCGCCGATGAATGGGGCCGTGCCGTCGGCATACTTTTGGTCGGCGAGCCCGGTGATGCCATTCATGGTTTGCTGCAGGAACTCTGGGTTAGCGGCCCGTCCGATCCCACTGACCAGCACGGTCAGGAGCAGGGAGACCAGGGGCAGAAGCGCCAACGCGAAGGCACCGTAGATGAGTGCCCGCATGAGTTGATCCAGGCCGACTCGGCGCCCGGCGACCATTCGGTGGCTGACGTAGGTCGTGATGACGTAGACCAGATAGCCGATCACCGCGCCGAGGGCAATGTTGGACAGCACCAACCACGCAAGCACGCCCATGAGAACGCCGGCTGCGAAGCTCACCCAGATCAACCT
Organism: Dermatophilaceae bacterium; assembly: GCA_041746935.1. GTDB lineage: Bacteria > Actinomycetota > Actinomycetes > Actinomycetales > Dermatophilaceae > Ornithinicoccus. Next base: position 3,310 of record JBGTGC010000277.1, on the reverse strand, counting down.
CGAGGGAACGGGCTTGACCGGGGAACTGGTGATGCCTTCCCATTGGTCCAGTCGATTCTGGTTGGACCCGTTGCCGGTGCCACCGCGACTCGATGTCGCCGAAGTTTTCGTCGGTGTGCTCATCAGTTGGCTCCAGAGAACTCGGCGCGCTTCTCGACGATCCAGCGCGCGAACAGGTTGACGGCGAGCGTGATGACGAAGAGCACCAAACCGGCGGCGATCAATTCGGACAGTCGCAGTCCGGATGCCTCGGGGAAGTTCAGCGCGATCTCGGAGGGAATGGTGGCGTTGCCCGTGCCGATGAAGTTCAACCTGAAAGCCCCCGGCGACAAGATGATCGTCACCGCCATAGTTTCCCCCAAAGCGCGGCCGAGGCCGAGCATGGTGCCGCCGATGACGCCCGGCCTGCCGAACGGGATCACCGCAGTGGTGATCATTTCCCACTTGGTGGCGCCGAGGGCCAGCGCGGCCTCTTCGTGTAATTTTGGGGTCTGTAGGAAGACCTCACGGCTTACCGAGGTGATGATCGGCAAGATCATCACTGCGAGGACCAGCGATGCGGTGAGCAACGTGCGGCCTGTGGCGGACGCGTCCTCGAAGAACGGAATCCAGCCCAAATATTCCTCGAGCCAGTTGTAGAGGGGCACCACGGCCGGGGCGAAGACTGCCAGGCCCCACATACCGAAGACCACGCTGGGCACGGCGGCCAGCAGGTCGATGACGAATCCGATGGCGTTGCCGACCCGGCGGTTGGCGTAGTGCGAGACGAACAGCGCAATACCAACCGCAACAGGTGTAGCCACGGCAAGAGCGATGACCGACACGATCAACGTGCCGACAATGAGGGGCCATACGTATGCGAAGAACCCTTCCCCGCCGGTGATGTCCTCGGGTGCTGCGCTCAGCACCGGAGCGGCCTCAATCATCAAGAAGGTGGCAACACCGGCCAGGGTGACCAAGATCAAGATTCCTGAGCCGAGCGCTGCGCCGCTGAACAGCGTGTCGCCCAGCCGCTTCGGACTGCCTTGCGATCCACCTTCGCCGTGCTGGGGCTCTTTCGTGGCAACCTGGCCCTCGGGCCGGTTCGAAAGATCCTCCGGCGAAGGTTCCTGCGGTCTGCTCATCTCTTCCTCCGTGCTCGTGCCATTGCTACGACCCGCGTCCGTGTCGTGACGGCGGCCAGATCGAGGATCCGGCCGCCGTCATGACTGCGGCTGTGGTGGTCTCAGCCGCCGGAAACCATTTCTAGGGAACTCTCGATCTGTCCGCGCAGCTCTTCAGAGATGGGTGCAGAGCCCGCCGCTTCAGCTGCGGCCTGTTGACCGTCTTCGGAGATGACGTAGCCCACGAAGTCCGTGACCAGATCGGCGGTTGCCTCCTCGGAATACTCGCTGCACACGATGTGGTACGAGACCAGCACGATCGGGTATGAACCTGACTCGGTCGTGTCTCGAGCGATTTCCAGGGCTAGGTCGCCCTCGACACCAGTGTCCGCAGGCTCGGAGGCATCCACGACTTTGGCCGCCGCCTCGGCGGAGTACTCCACGAACTCTTCACCGACTCCGATGGAGGCTGTGCCCAGATCGCCCACAGCCGACGCATCGGCGTAGCCAATTGCGCCTTCGGTTCCGCCGACCACCTGGATCACTCCCGTGGTCTGGGCGGCGGCCTCCCCGCCCGCGACGGGCCAAGCATCGGACGGATCGTAACTCCACGAGTCGGGGGCAGCCGCGGTCAAATACTCCATGAAGTTCTCGGTCGTTCCCGACTCGTCCGAGCGATTGACCACGGTGATGTCGGTCTCGGGAAGCTCGGCGTCGGGGTTGTCGGCCACGATGGCTTCGTCGTTCCAGGTCGTGATCTGCTGGTCGAAAATCTGGGCAAGCACGTCCGGCGTGAGGTTCAGCGTGTCGACGCCCGGCAGGTTGTACGGAATAGCTACGGGAGAGATGTAAACGGGCAGGTTGAAGGCCCCGCCGTCACCGCATATCTCCGTAACGGCCTCACGCTCACTTTCGTCCAAGGAAGCGTCCGAGCCGGCCAGATCAACGGCCCCGGCCAAGAAGTTCTCCCGGCCCCCACCCGAGCCGATGGCGTCGTAAGTCACGGTCACTCCGGGCTGGACGTCCTGGTAGCCGGCGATCCATGCGGTCATGGCCGAGTTCTGCGAGCTGGCCCCCGATGCCGTGAGCGAGCCAGTCATGTCGCCGCCAGCAGCAGCGGTGTCCTCGGACCCAGCGTCATCGCCGGAACCGGTAGCGGTGGGCGTGTCATCGCCACACGCAGCGAGAGTCAACGACGCGGCCATGGCCAGCGCGAGGGTCGAGCCAAAACGGTGGAGCTTCACGGAGTACCTCTCATCGATCAGGGTTAGGGCGAACATGGAGCGGACAGAAACGCCGCATCTGAGGTGATGGCAGCGTTGCCGACTTCCGGAACCGTAGAGAGAAGATATGGCCCACAGTGACCTCGATGATGAACACGTCGTGAACGACGGTTGAATGTCCAACGATCCACAGGTCTGGCCGGCCCGGAATGCGGGGGACGCATCGGTCGTTATCCTTGATCGCGTGTCGGGCTGCGGAAGCCCCGGGCTCCATCTATAGCCGCTGCGAGCGGCCCCACGCCGAGAGGCGCTCCCAGCCCGGCACGTGCCGACCTCTTAGGTCCTGCCCGCTCCCGAGAGCCATGCCTTTTCCACATCTCTGCTGACCGTTGCGCTTGTCCACAAGGCATTCATGGTGCGTCGGTGGCTTCTGCCAGTGGACGCATGTTCGATACCGAATCGCTTCACACGTCACCGTTTGGTGGTGAGTCGCTGCTCTGGTCGGTCCGGGCTGCGGCGGTTCGGTGCGCGCCGTGTGGGCACGGATGCGGGCATGGACGCGAGCGAAGAAGGGCTGGTGGAGACCAGTGAAGGTGACCCCACTCTCCCAGCACGACGCGGGTGAGTCGGCATGGCGGTCCCCCGGTGTGCCCCGGCTCAGCGAGAATCGTGCCCGGTGTTGACGGCCTCGACCACAGTCTCATTCAGCCTGGATCCGCCGGGGCACATTCGCGGGGCTTTGTAGGCGGTTGGAAGTGATGCCGTCCTGTGGCGGGCAGGAATGGGCCGCCGGTCTGCCCGGCGTTTCCACGTGGGGTCGTTCCTGGTCGGGGTAGGAGGGTTGGTCAGGAGGGGGCCAAGGCGGCGTCGAACATCGCGTCGAAGGGGTGTTGCCAGGGCCAATTTGTGGGCAGGTATAACCGCAGCCGGCGGGCTCGGTTGGCGATCCGCGCGGGGATGTTGATCAGCTGGGCACGGTCGGGC
>JBGTGC010000276.1:0-24721 GCA_041746935.1 Dermatophilaceae bacterium | reverse complement strand
CGGCGGCGGGGCCACCACCGTCGCGCTGGGCCTCACTGACGTGCTCCACGCGCACCGCCGCGACGGAGTGATGTTGCTCGACGCGGCCGGGCGACCCGGCGGGTTGATGTCGCGACTGAGTCAGGCCCCCACGATGAGCGTCGGGGCGGCTGATCGGCACCTGTCCTCGGATCGCCCAGAAGCAGTGCTGCACCCGTACGTGCGACCGATCCGGGCCGTGCTCGCCCCAGCCGATCCCAGCCCTGCTGTGGCCCTTCACGTCGTCAACCGCATCCAGCGTCGAGTGGGTTTCAGCATCATCGACGCCGACGCGGTTCACCTCGACGTGATGACCCCCGCTGCTGATCTGGTGGTGTTGGTCGCGGAAAACACCGTGCGCGGCGTGATGTGTGTGAACGCGGCCGTCCAAGAGCGCATCGCAGTAGGGCTAACCACTGAGCGGGTGGTCGTCGTGATCGTCGAGCGCGTTGCGGACTCCGGTGTGTCTTCCCACCAGGCGAGGGCGGAGGTCACTCGACACCACGACGTGCCGGTCCTCGTGCTGCCTCGCGATCGCCATCTCGCCGGCGGTGCCGACCTCAGGGCCGATTTACTGGCGCCTGCGACCAGCACGGCGCTCCTGCAGATGGCCGCCGAGATCGTCCAGCGCAGCGCGCCCCACGGCAGTGGACAGCGTGAGTGAGCTGATCGTCCACCGTTCCGCGCGTGCCACTGCGGGGCCACCCGCAACCGACACGGTTCGCGTGGAACGCCCGCCTACCCTTCCAGAGGCCAACATCGGACTCGGTGGTTTGCTCATGCTGGTACCCATGCTGGGCGCGGGAGCCTCGATGACGGTGATGATGCTCTTTCGCGGGTCGAGTCTGGCTGCGGTCGGGGCACTCATGATGATTCTGACCATCGCGGCCTCGGTCGTCATGGTCTTCAGTCAACGAGGCAAGGCGGCCCGGTCGCGGCGCAGCCAACGCGAGGTCTATCTGGCCTATCTGGAGCGGTTGAGGGGGCAGATGACCGAGGTTGAGCACGAGCGCCTGACGCGCCTGCGGCACGCTCAGCCGCATCCGCAAGCGCTCGTGTCGATCGTCGTGCAGGGGTCGCGATTGTGGGAGCGCCGCCGAGCGGACGCCGATTTCATGCAGGTCCGATTGGGCACCGGGCCGGTCGCGATGCACGACTTCGAACGGCACGGCGAGGACCCCGGTGTGCGTGAAGTCGATGCCTTCATGCAGGCCGAGCTCGAGCGGGTCGAGCGCCGCTTCAGGCGCGCTCACGACGGCCCTGTGGCGCTGGACCTCAGCGCGGTAGGGGACGTCAGCGTGCTAGGGGACCGGTCATTTTGCGATCGGGTCGCGCGCATCATCGTGGCCCAAGCGGGCACGTTTACCTCCCCAGCGGACCTGCAACTAGCGTTGGCTGTCCGTCCGAAGCGAGCGATGGCGTGGTCGGGGGCTCTGTGGCTACCTCACCTCATCGACAACGCTGCGCCGTTCTCTGAAGCCCACGGGCCACCACGTCGAGTTGCCCCCACCGCCGCGGAATTGAGGGGGTTGCTGGGACCGGAGATACAGCGACGAATGGATCTTGCGGTCCAACACCGGCGCACCCTGAGCCGGCCGAGGGCGGGCTCTTTCGCTTGCATGCTGGCGATCCTTGACGAGCACGGTGAGCCGAGTTCTGATCTGCTTCCCCCGCTCACAGAGATCGGACCCGCCGCTGTGGGGATGACCGTCGTCCACCTCGTCGCACGGGCCAGCGATGAACCCGGCGACGTTGCGGTGCGGATCAGGCAGGACGGCGAAGGCAGCGGGGCAGCAGTGCTCGAAACGTACGGACGCCGCGACGAGCCGCCGACTGCGCTGAAAGTCAGCCTGGACCAATGGGATCCAGCCCAGCTATCTGCCGTGGGTCGCTCGCTGTCGGGGTTGCGACTGTCGCCGGACAGCATGGCCGAGGGCGAAGGTGACCAACAGTGGGATGTCGGGCGCGTGCTTGGACTCGATGACCCCAGCACCCTGGACCTCGAACGCGCCTGGGCAGCCCGCCCTTCGTCGTCCTTTCTCCGGGTGCCGATCGGTATCGATGATGCGGGAGAGCCGTTGATGCTCGACCTCAAAGAATCTGCGCAGTCGGGTATGGGGCCACACGGGTTGTGCGTAGGAGCGACAGGATCCGGGAAATCCGAGTTGCTGCGCACACTCGTATTGGCCCTACTCAGCACGCACAGTCCCGAAGACGTGGCCATGGTGCTGGTGGACTACAAGGGAGGGGCGACGTTTGCGCCGTTCGCTTCAGCACCGCACATTCACGGCGTGATCACCAACCTGGGCGAAGACGCCACCCTCGTGGAACGGGTCTACGCCAGCCTCGCGGGGGAGGTGCGACGGCGCCAACAGATGTTGAAGGACGCTGGAAATCTCGCTGACATCACGGCATACCGCAAACAGCGAGCCCACCGAGCGAGCCCCGGAAGGGGCCTGCCCCCGATGCCCCACTTGCTCGTCATCATCGATGAGTTCGGGGAGTTGTTGAGTGCGCGGCCGGACTTCATCGAGCTGTTCCTCTCTATTGGGCGGATCGGGCGGTCGATCGGGGTGCATCTGCTCTTGAGTAGCCAGCGCATCGAATCGGGCAAACTGCGCGGTCTGGACACCTACTTGTCCTATCGACTCGGGCTGCGCACCCTGTCGGAGTCTGAGAGCCGCACGGTGCTCGACACCCCGGACGCCTTCGCTCTGCCTGCCCTGCCCGGGTTTGGCTACCTCAAGGTGGACACCGCCACCTATAGCCGCTTCCGGGCCGGCTACGTCTCCGGTCCGATCATCTCGAAGATGGAAGCAGCAACACCGACGGCGCCCAAAGTGGAACTGCTGTTGCACTACCCGGGCGACACTGACCGGACGCCTGCGGTCGCCGAGGGCCGGAGTGAAGGCGAGACCACAGAGGCGACCGCGGCGGATGGACCCGATGGCCCCAGCGTGCTCAACGAAACGGTGGCCCGCTTGGCGACCCGCGACCGAGTCGGGCCTGGAGTGTGGTCGGACCCCCTGCCGAATCGGATCAGCCTGGACCGAATCCACGGGGGCGGGGTTGTGGACACTGCGGTGGGGACTCGTATCCCGCACAGCGCAATGATGCGTATCCCGATCGGTGTGCTGGACGACCCGGCGAGCCAGTGGCAAGGGACTTGGGAGGTGGATCTGGGGGAATCGACCAGTCACATACTGATTGTCGGGGGACCCCGGAGCGGGCGGTCGACACTCCTGCGCACGATCGCCGCGTCGGTGTCGTTGACGCACAGCGCGAGTGAAGTCGTCACCTACGGCGTGGACGCCCTGGGGTCGAATCTGCAGGCGCTCGCCGGCTTGCCGATCATGGCTGGTGTCGCGGGTCGGATGCAGTCCGAGGTCACCCGCCGGATCATCGACGAGGTCCACGCGACCTTGATGGAGCGCGAGGAAGTCTTCGCTCACGTGCGGGTCGATTCACTGGCGCGGGCACGAGAGGTCGTGGAGCACGGGGGAGTGAATGGCCCACTGCCCAACCTGGCCGACATCGTGCTGTTGATCGACGGCTACGGCCCGTTGGCGGAAGAACATGAGGCGGCACACTCGGTCTTGCAGGCCGTGATCCGCCGCGGCCCGGCATACGGCATTCGCGTGGTGGCAACGGCCAGCCGGTGGAATGAGGTGCGGCTCGGGCAGCAGACCTTCTTCGGCACGGTGATCGAAATGCGCCTCGGTGATCCTGCCGAGTCCGGAGTGGACCGCAAGCGCGCGGAGACCTTGACCTCTGCCGTGCCCGGGCGCTGCTTGCTGCAGTCCGGGCTCTTCGCCCAGGTCGCGCTCCCCAGGATCGACGGCAACATGGACGAATCGACGAACGCCGCCGCTGTGGCTGCGATGGTCCAGCGAGTTTCGGCCACCGCACCGCACCGAGCTCGCCCGCTCAAGGTGCTGCCGGCGTCATTGTCGGCGAGCGATCTCGGGTTGTCGCTCACCAGAGCTCCCGCCTCGCATGCTGGCTTGGTGCCGCTGGGGTTGGACGAAAAAACGTTCGGTGCGGCCACGTTGGACCTCGACGGCGCCGACCGAAACCTGCTGATCGTGGGCGACAGCGGGACTGGCCGCACCGGCATCTTGCGACACCTCGCTCAGATGCTGGTGCGGTCGAGCACCCCTGAGGATATCGTCGTCGCGGTGATCGACCCGCGGCATACGCTGCGCGATGACATCCCGATCGATTACTTGGGTGGCTATGCTGGCTCCTCGACGATGGCAGCACAACTGGTCGAGGCGATGCTCCCGGAGTTGGACGAGCGGGCCTCCCGGTTGGCCGACGCCGCTGGCACGTTCACCCCACCCAGCCCTCGAATCGTCCTGATCGTCGACGACTACGACGTGCTCACCGCGAGTGGGTCCTCGCCTCTGGTTCCGTTGGTGCCGTACATCTCGATGGGCCGCGAGCTCAACCTCAACGTGCTCCTGGCGCGGCGCACGAACGGGGCATCCAGGGGTATTTTCGAGCCGACGTTTGCATCTCTTCGCGATTCGGGTGCCACCGGGCTGCTCCTCTCCGGCGATCGCAGCGAAGGACAGCTGTTTGGCACGGTGCGTCCCACGGGTATGCCGACCGGCCGCGGGCAGTTGGTGCGCGCGGGTCAGGCCGCACGCACGGTGCAAACCGTGCACGCCCCCGCGGCTACTTCATTGGTCTGAGCCCCCAGTGCTTCCGGTGCCCCCCATTACCCCAGTGCTTCCATCGCTCAAGGGGTCTAAGGGTCCTTAGCCTGTGCGGTTCGTGTCGCTATGGCGACAGGAATGCTCAGGCTAAGCCGGTGCCGACGAATACGTCGGTGCTCCCGCGATAGTCAGGGATGCAGCCGCCCGCTGGAAGGCGGGATCGAGGAGGGCAAACGAGGGCACATCGGCGGTGCCAGTCAGCGTGATACCGACGCCTTCGATGCTGGTGAACCATTGATTGAAGACGACCGGTCGACCGCACGGTGCTCGGTGGCGAGCCAAGCGGCGGCCGCCGGGATGGCAACCCACATCCAGATGTTCAAGGTCGATGACCTCGTAGTCGTCCAACATGATCGGCAACAATCGATCTGTCCCGGCCTGCCACTGGCTGAAGGTCAATGAGCCGTTGTTGACCACCGTGAGCACGATGTTGGCTCGGAAGTTGCCCGGGTGGTGTGGCGGCTCGAGCGCGACAGAGGTCGTCGGGTTGGCGTAGCTCGCGCTCCAATCAGCAGGATGAGTAAATGACACTCCGGCGTACCGGATCGTAGACACAGGCTGCACGAGGCTCAAGCCCAGAACGTCGCGGTGTCGAGAGTGTCTCCCGCAGTGTCCTTCACCCAGTCGAAACCCTCACCAGCGGTGTCTCTAGCGGCCTCACTAGCCCAGTCGAGGCCATCGCCGACAAGATAACCGGCCTGCCCACCGAGGTCAACGACCTGATCACCGACCCACCCTCCGACCTCGGACCCGGCGAACCCGCCGACCACGCCGCCGAGGGCGGCACCAACGGCGGTCCCTGCTCCTGGAAACAGAGCGGTCCCGCTTGCTCCACCTGCCCACGCCCCTGCCTGACCGCCGGCCCAGGCCCCGGCCGTGGTGGTGACACCGACGGTGAGGCTGCGACCCGCCCGTTCGTTCCTCGCATACGACTCATTGCGCTTCCACTCGCTCCTCGTCGAGCTGACAAAGGTGAGGCCTAGCCCCACTCGATCCAAGACCTTCCCCGTGGTGGACCAGCCCTGGACCGACTTAGAAGTCTTCAGTTCGCGCGGGAAGGGGTGAGCTGTGGCGCTGTAGTCCACTCCCAGCACCCACGACGTAGCTGTTGAACCCGCAAAGGTCAGTAGGTCGTATCCGTACAGTGCCCGGTTGAAGGCATCGTCATCGGCCGGGGGTCGAAATCCGACCCAGTCATCGAGGATCGTCCCGAGCGGATCGACGCGCCACTGTGTCGGCAGATCCCCTTCGGCAGCACGTTGGCTGAACAGAGCTGGTGAAGACTCGACGACCGGCCCGACGACCGGCCCGATGAGTGCGGCGATGGCGTCTGCGGACGCTAGCTCCGCCGCGTCCCGCTCGACCACGAAGACCGTGAGGTCGGCATCTTCGACCCACCTAGCGGCCAGGACGTCTAGGCGTTCGGCATAGGCCCACAGCACGTCGCGCAACGCTCGGACGCGGCCCAGATGGGTGGCCGCCCGGTGCCGCGGATCGTCCATCGCCCCCGCCAGAATCTCGGCCTCAGGTGCCCGGTATGTCGTGTGCAACGGCAGCCAGGCCGACCTCACCGATGTGGCAGTGGCCTGGACGGACATGGCCGCCGACACCAATTCGCTGATCGCGAGCCGCACCTGAGATCCGTCATCGACGAAGTCTGAACCCCACTGCCCCCGCTCGCTCTGCATACCCGCCCCTGGTGTGATCGCCGATGTCGTGACGACGAGTAGACCTCAACACCGAGATGACGAGCGCGAATCGTCCACAAGCTCGCGCGATGTGGACAGTCGCGACGGTTAGTCGACTGGGTAGGACTCCCGAGCGAGGCTGAACCCAGCGGGGCCGGCGGTGTCCCGGCAGGAGATGCCGGTGCTCTCGCTGCTGCACAGGATCGCGCCCAGTTGCATTTTCTGACCGTAATTGAGCACCGCGAGGTCGGAGCCTTCGACACTTTCAGTGGTCCCGACTCCATCGGCGGCCCACCACCCGCCGAGGTCGATCGCCGCCTGCCCGCGGATGGTCTCGGACGTGCACGTCCAGCCTGCAACTTCGCCCTCCAGCGAAGTAATCGCGTCAGCATTCGCAGCCGTGCAGTCACCGAGCACCTGATCCGACATATCCTCCGCAGCTGGCTCGAAGTTCTTGTTGGCGATCTGGCAGACGGCTGACCCGACCCGCAGGACGCACTGGATGTTGCCCGAGGGCATCACGAAACTGGCTTGGTCGCCGGTGATCAAGATGGTGTCGTCGCCTGCGATCTGCACCGAACGCGGCTCGGGACCAGCGGATTCGGTCGATCCGTCGGCAGTGCCCGACTCGGCCTGCCCACCCGACTCTTGCGAGGAGTCCGCCGCTTCGCCGTCAGCCTGCCCGGTGGCAGCTGACCCGTCGGCGGGGGTGGACTCCGGGGCCACCGTGGGGGCATCGTCCGAGCAGCTCGCCGCCGTCAGAATGACGGCAGCGAAGACAAGCGCCAGTGCAGCCTTGACGGCAGGGAATCGAGCGTGACGAGGTCTCACGGGTGGTCCTTTTGCATGTGACCGCTCACTCTAGCGATGTCCGTTATCGGACCGTGATCTTTGGGGACAAGCCGGAAGCCAACAGCGACGGTATGCCGCTTCGATGCAGTTCGTCGACGATCGACCGCGCAATCCAGCCAGGCCCGGCCAGCGGCATCAGCACCACCCCAGGTGAAGCGTCTGGTATCGGGCTGCAGCCGCCCCCGACATGCGTCAGCGAGTCCACGCATCGCCGACCCGCCAGCGCCGCGAAACCACGACGGGCCTTGACGTCGAGATCGAGGCTCTCGACGAGCACAGGCTGGCCCTCGGCATACACCTCGGTGTGCTGGACGAGGTGCCCGCCAGCCTCGCCGCTACGCCCGCAGACGACGGTCTCGCGCAGAGCCAACGCGCCCCTTGCCCCCACACGAGCGCGGGTCGTCCGGGTGACCCGCGCCCCGCCCGCCACGACAAACGGCAGGCCTAGCCAGGTCAGCCGCGCATCGTCCTCGACGGTCACATCGACCGACCAGGACGCCGACCCGCCGTTCATGTCATAGGCCACCGTGCCCGCGGTCTCGATGACCTCCAGATCCATCCCCGACCCGACGACGACTTCGAGCCGCACATCATCACCCGCTAACAACAGAGCAACCACCGAGACCAGCGCCACCCTCGCGCCCGACCCGTCGCGGTCGAGCAGTCGCGGAGCAAACGCTCCGTGGATCAGCCGGACGTCGAGGTGCGGCCCGCTCGCGGCCCGACGCACCTCAATTCGAGTGGCCGGATGCATCATGAGCGTGCGAATGCGGAGCCATGGGGCCGGGATCGACGGGCGCGTGGTCACCGGTTCGGGATTGGTGCAGCACATCGAGGGTCCAGGCGGCCAGCGAGGCGATGCTGGTGGGGTCGTTACGCGACAGGCACAGCACCGGGCTACCGTCGCGCTCGGCGCTGGCGTCGGACAGCATCTGCGGCACGTCTACCCCGACGTATGGCGCGAGGTCGGTCTTGTTGATGACCAACAGGTCGGCGCGGGCGATGCCGGGGCCGCCTTTGCGGGCCACATCACCCCCGCCGGCCACGTCGAGCACGAAGATCTGCGCATCGACGAGGGCGGGGGAGAAGGTCGCGGTCAGGTTGTCCCCGCCGGACTCCACTAGCACCAGATCGAGCCCCGAGAAGTCGTCCTCGAGGTCTTCGACGGCCAGCAGGTTCGCGGTGACGTCGTCCCGGATGGCGGTATGCGGACAGGCGCCTGTCTGCACCGCGCGGATTCGTTCGGGGTCGAGCACCCCGGTTGCACGGAGGAAGCGGGCGTCCTCGTCGGTGTAGATGTCGTTGGTCACCACCCCCAGCTCGAGCTGGCCGGACAATTCGCGGCACAACATGGCGATTAGCGAACTCTTTCCGGTGCCGACCGGGCCGGCGACGCCGAGGCGAAACGAACGGGTGGACTCAGGCATTGAACAACCTCCGAGAAGCATGGGCGTGGTCGGCGACGTAGGCATCCAGCAGTGGCAACGAACCGCTGGGAATGTGGGCTGGGTCGCGAAGGTGTGCGACCGCGTCGGCGACCTGCGTCATCTCCGGTTGCAGGTCGAGCACCCAGGAGGTCACCTCCAGCGGGTCCAGGGGCAGCAGTTTGAGCGCAGCAGCGGTGATGGTTTGGACGTCGTCGTAGGCCACCAACAACGCGAGATCTCGGGCGGGCAGGTCGGTGATCGCGGCGATGGCGCCGAGCACCACGGGTCGGGGATAACGTAGGTCGGTCCGTGCTCCCCGTTGCCCGAGCGACGCCGCATTGGTCTGCTCGGGCCAAAGCCGCCGAGCCACCCGGGCGTATCCGCGGCCCAGTCGGTCGGCGGCTTCGCGTTGTGCGGGGCTGGGGGTGCGCGCTTGCCATGCGACGGTGACCGCGTCGAGTCCTCCGGCGAGGCCAGCGCCCCAGGTATGCCGTGCGATCACGGCCGCCGCGGCCTCAGTGGTCGTCAGCGTCCGCAGCCGGTCCCGGACATAGTCGAGGAGGCGAGCGGGCGGCATACCGGCAAGCAGCATCGGCTCCAAGCCAGCCGAATGGGCATGCGATCCGGTGGGCAAACGGGCATCAGCCAACAGGAGCTGGACGAGGGAGGCGGTATCGGCGGTACGCACCGGCTAGAACATCGAATACAGCTGAGCCATCGGCAGCGACTGCGCCGGATTGGGCTCGATCAGGTCACCGTCAACCGTGATCGCAAACGTCTCGGGGTTGACCTCGATGTCCGGCAGGGTGTCGTTGTTGCGCATCGCCGCCTTGCCGACCTCGCGGGTGTCAGCCACCGCCAACAACCGCCGCCGCAGGCCCAGTGTCTGCGCCAGTCCGTCTTCGAGAGCAGCCGGAGCCACAAACGACACGGACAGGTCGGCCCCAATGGCGTTGCCGAAGGTGGGACGCATCAGCACCGGTTGCGGTGTCGGGATGGACGCGTTGGGGTCGCCGAGGGCTCCCCAGACGATCAACCCGCCCTTGATGACCACGGAGGGTCGGACGCCGAAGAACGCCGGATCCCACAGCACCAGGTCGGCCATCTTGCCCGCCTCGACCGAGCCGATCTCGGAGTCGATGCCGTGCGCGATGGCCGGGTTGATGGTGTATTTGGCCACGTAACGTCGGGCACGCTCGTTGTCGGCAGGCATCGATGCCCCAAGGGACCCGCGCTGCGATTTCATCACATGCGCCACCTGCCAGGTGCGGGTAATGACCTCGCCGATCCGACCCATCGCCTGGGAGTCCGAGGAGGTGATCGACATGGCGCCGATGTCGTGCAACACGTCCTCGGCGGCGATGGTGGTGCCGCGGATGCGCGACTCGGCGAAGGCCAAGTCCTCGGGCACGTTGGCGTTGAGGTGGTGGCAGACCATCAGCATGTCGAGGTGCTCGGCGAGGGTGTTGACCGTATGCGGCAGGGTCGGGTTGGTCGAACCGGGGATGATCATCGGCTCGCCGGCGACCTTGACGATGTCGGGAGCGTGGCCGCCACCGGCACCCTCGGCGTGGAAGGCGTGAATCGATCTGCCGCCGATCGCGTCCAGCGTGGACTCCAGATAGCCAGCCTCGTTCAGGCTGTCGGAGTGCAGCGCGACCTGCAGACCCCACTCGGCGGCCCCGCGCAGGGCGGTGTCGATGGCCGCCGGGGTCGAGCCCCAGTCTTCGTGCACCTTGTAGCCCCCGGCACCGCCGAGGGCCTGCTCCTTGAGCGCCGGCATGCTGGCCGTGTTGCCCTTGCCGAAGAGCAGCACGTTCATCGGGATCGCGTCCACGGCGCGGTGCATCTGCGCGAGATGCCACGCGCCGGGGGTGACGGTCGTGGCCTTGGAGCCTTCGCTGGGCCCGGTGCCACCGCCGGCGATCGTGGTGATGCCGGTGGCCAGCGCCTCATGCATCTGCGAAGGGGAGAGCAGGTGGACGTGCACGTCCATCGCGCCGGCGGTCAGGATCTTGCCCTCGCCGGCGATCACGTCGGTCGAGGCACCGATCGCCAGGTCCGGGTGCACGCCGTCGGCGATGTCGGAGTTGCCGCAGCGACCGAGAGCCACGATCCGGCCATCGCGGATGCCGACGTCGGCGCGCACGACGCCCCACCAGTCGATCACGACCACGTTGGTGATCACGGTGTCGAGAGCGCCATCGGCCCTGGTCGCCGACCCTTGAGCCATCGATTCGCGGATGGACTTGCCGCCGCCGAAGACCGATTCCTCGCCTCCGACGGTCAGGTCTTGCTCGACCTCGATCCACAGGTCGGTGTCGGCCAGGCGGATCTGGTCACCGGTCGTCGGCCCGTACAACGCGGCATACGCACGTCTGCTGATCTCAACCACGGTCGCCGCCTTCGGTCGGATCTCCGGTCGGTTTGCCTCGCTGGATGCCGGGCACGAGCCGTTTGCCACGCAGCGCCACGGCGGCGACTTCGCGGGAGGCCCCGGGCTCGAAGCGCTGCGACGTGCCCGAAGGCACGTCCAGACGGAATCCTTGGGCAGCCTCGCGGTCGAAGTCCAGCGCGCTGTTGGCGTCCGGAAGGTGGAGGTGGGAGCCGATTTGGACCGGCCGGTCGCCGGTGTTGACCACCACGAGGGTGAGTCGTTCGTCCTCGCTGCGATCGGCATTCAGCGCAATAGACCCCTCGGCGACGCGCACAGCACCGGGTCCCTGGAATGCAGTAGCCATAGCCGTCCTCAGTTGATCGGGGTATGCAGGGTGACGAGTTTGCGTCCATCGGGGAACGTCGCCTCGATCTGGACGTCGTGCAGCATCTCGGGCACGCCCTCCATCACCTGATCGCGAGTCAATACCTCGCGGCCGGTGGACATCAGATCGGTGACGTTCGCACCCTCCCGGGCCCGCTCGATGACCCAGGTGCTCAGCAGAGCGACGGACTCCGGGTGATTGAGCCTCACGCCACGCTCGAGTCGGTCGCGGGCCACCATGCCGGCCACGGACAGCAGCAACTTCTCGGTATCACTGGGGGTGAGCTTCACTTCTGCGTGCCTTCCGTCGTGCCCGGTCTGCCTCCGTGGGTGCTCAGTATGCCGCAGCCACGTTTCGCCCGGATGACCTCCGAGACGTCGCGGGCCTGACGGCGCGCCGAAGAGAATCGGCTCCAGGGTGCACGTGCGCGCTGTGGCCGCTCGCGGCGGGCGTGTCGTCGACTCATCTCGAGGAGTGACGTGATTGTCTGCCGGGCGATCGGAATATCTCGTTGCGAGTGAGCGCTCACTCATTTACGATGCGACGTATGCCGACCCGCGCCCCCGCGATGAAACCCGACGAACGCCGTGCTCACCTGCAGCGCGCGACGGTCGCTGTGCTGCGCCACAGCGGCATGGCTGCCACCACTAAGGAGATTGCGGCCCAGGCCGAAGTCGCCGAGGGCACGATCTTTCGGGTCTTCGAAACGAAGGACGACCTGATCCAGTCGGCCCTGGTCGCGGCGTTCGACCCCGCCCCGCTGCTTAACCGACTAGGCGACATCGATCCTGCAGTGCCATTGCGCGAGCGCCTCGTTGCCCTGGTCACCGCGCACCAAGAGCACTTAACTGACCTGTTCGGGTTGATGGCAGCCGTGGGCATGGTGCGACCCCCGGAGTCGCTTCGGGATCACGGCCACCAAGCGCACGGCGAAGCCCAAACCCAGGTCCACGACGCGATGCTGGCCCTCATCGAGCCCGATGCCGACCGACTGAACATCACCCCACACGAACTCCTGCGTCTGCTACGCATGCTCACCTTCGCCGGCAGCCACAAGCACATCGCCCACGGCGATCTCCTGCGCCCGCAACAGATCGTCGATGTCCTGCTCGACGGCACCCTGCGGGCCGAACCGCAGCCAGCACAGCCCACGACCAGCACACGAACGGCAGCCACGACATGCTGATCACCCTCCTTCGCAAGCACCTCGCGCCATACCGAACCTTCATAGGTGTCCTGCTGGTGCTGCAGTTCGTCTCCACGCTGGCTTCGCTCTATCTGCCCAGCCTGAACGGGCGGATCGTCGATGAGGGCATCGCGGTGGGCGACACCGGGATGATCATCACCCTCGGCAGCCAGATGCTGATCTTCTCGATCGTCCAGATCGCCGTGACGGTGGCGGCCACCTATCTCGCGGCCCGCACCGCCTCCGGGATGGCCCGCGACCTGCGCGGCAACGTCTTCGACCGGGTCAGTTCGTTCAGCGCCCAAGAGGTCAACCACTTCGGCGCGCCGACGCTGATCAGCCGCTCGACCAACGATGTCACCCAGGTGCAGACGGTGACCTTCATGGGGCTCTCGCTCATGATCACCGTGCCGATCATGATGATCGGCGGCATCATCATGGCGCTGCGCGAGGACGCGGGCCTGGCCTGGCTGATGGCCGTGGCAGTGCCGGTCCTGGCGATCTGCATCGGGTTGATCTTGCGCCGGATGGTGCCGCAGTTCGGGATCATGCAGAAGTCCGTCGACCTGGTCAACCGGGTGTTGCGCGAGCAGATCACCGGCGTTCGAGTGGTGCGGGCTTTCGTGCGCGAAGACCAAGAAGAAGCCCGATTCTCTGACGCCAATACGCAATACACCGGCGCGGCGCTGGCGGTCGGCAAGCTGATGGCGATGGTCTTCCCGATCGTCACCATGGTGCTCAACGGCTCGAGCGTGGCCGTGCTGTGGTTCGGCGCTCGCCGCGTCGAGGACGGGGAAATGCAGGTCGGCTCGCTGATCGCGTTCATGGCCTACCTGATGTTCGTGCTGATGTCGGTGATGATGGCGACCTTCATGGCCACGATGATCCCGCGGGCGGCCGTCTCGGCAGGTCGAATCATGGAGGTGCTCTCCACTGACACCAGCGTGGTCGATCCGGTGGACGCTACGCCTATTCCCGAGGGTCCGGTGACGGTCGAGTTCGACGGCGTCGAGTTCCACTACCCCGGAGCCGAAGCGCCCGTGCTCTGCGACGTGTCGTTCGTCGCCAAGCCCGGGCAGATGACCGCCTTGATCGGCTCCACCGGTTCGGGCAAGACCACCGCGATCTCGCTGGTCACCCGGTTGTATGACGTCACGTCAGGCACCGTGAAGTTCAACGGTGTCGATGTGCGCGAGGCCGCGCTGGAAGACCTCTGGTCCAAGGCCGGCATCGTGCCGCAGAAGCCGTACCTGTTTTCCGGGACGGTGGCCTCCAACCTGCGCTATGGCAACCCCGAGGCCACCGATGACAACTTGTGGGACGCGCTGAGGGTCGCTCAAGCCGATGACTTCGTGGCGGCGATGACTGGCGGCCTCGACGCGTCGATCGCCCAAGGCGGCACCACGGTCTCCGGCGGCCAACGACAGCGACTCGCCATTGCCCGAGCGCTGGTCAAACGGCCCGAGGTCTACGTCTTCGACGACTCGTTTTCATCCCTTGATGTCGCCACCGATGCCCGGTTGCGCGCAGCCCTGGCGTCGCTGACCGCCACCTCGACCGTCTTGGTCGTGGCCCAGCGGGTCTCCACGATCATCGCCGCCGATCAAATCATCGTGCTGGAGGACGGCCGGGTGGTTGGCCGTGGAACGCATGACGAATTGCTCGCCAGCAACACGACATACCAAGAAATTGTGTCCTCCCAGATGAGCGCGGGAGTGGTCTGAGTGGCTGAAGGTGTGAAGTCGGCGGAGGAGAAGGCGGCCGAAGCGCGACGCGGTCCGCCCGTCCAACGGCGCGGCCCCGGTGCAGGCATCGGCGTGCCGGTGGAGAAGGCGATGAACTTCCGCGGCTCGGCGATGCGACTGCTCGGGATGCTCCACCCCGACCGCGCTTTGCTGCTCGGCGTCTTCGTGATGACCAGCATCTCAGTGGTGTTGACCGCCGTCGGGCCGCTGATCCTGGCGCGCGCGACCGACTTGATCTTCGCGGGCGTCTTTAGCGCACGGCTCGAGCCCGGCACCACTCAGGAGCAGGCCGTCGCCGGTCTGCACGACAGTGGCAACGACACCTTGGCCGACATCCTGGCCGCGATGGACTACGTCGTGCCTGGCCAGGGCATCGACTTCCCGGCTGTGGGCGACGTGTTGATGCTGGCGCTGGCGCTCTACGTGATGGCCTCGTTGCTGGCCTGGGCCCAGGGTCGGTTGCTCGTGGTGGTGGTCAACCGGGCGGTCTTCGGGCTGCGTCGCAGCGTCGAGGAAAAGCTCAACCGGCTGCCATTGCCCTACTTTGATTCCCAGCCGCGTGGTGAAGTGCTGAGCCGGGTCACCAACGACATCGACAACGTCGCCCAAAGCCTGCAGCAGAGCCTCAGCCAGTTGCTGACCTCGCTGCTGACGGTGGTAGCGATGGTCGTGATGATGTTCATCGTCTCGCCGCTGCTGGCCATCGTGGCGCTGATCACGATCCCGCTCGTGATAGGCGTGACGGCGTTGATCGGCAAGCGCGCGCAAGGCCTGTTCGTCCGCCAGTGGAGGCACACCGGTGAAGTCAACGGCATCGTCGAGGAGTCCTTCACCGGCCACGAACTCATCCAGGTCTTCGGCCGTCGCCGCGAGTCGCGGACCTCGTTCAACACCTCCAACGACGAGTTGTATACCGCCAGCTTCGGTGCGCAGTTCGTCTCGGGTTTGATTATGCCCTCGGTGATGTTCATCGGGAACCTGAACTATGTGGTGATCGCCGTGCTCGGCGGGCTACGGGTGGCCAGCGGGTCGCTGAGTTTGGGTGAGGTCCAGGCCTTCATTCAGTATTCGCGCCAGTTCACCCAGCCGCTGACCCAAGTGGCGTCGATGGCCAACCTGATGCAGTCGGGTGTGGCCTCGGCCGAGCGGGTCTTCGAGGTGCTGGACGCTCCCGAGCAAGACATCGAAGCCGAGAGCCCTGCCGTGTTGGACTCCCCTCGCGGGCGGGTCTCCTTCGAAGACGTCTCATTCTCCTACGACCTGGCCCAGCCGCTGATCGAGGACCTCGATCTGTGTGTCGAGCCCGGTCAGACCGTGGCCATCGTCGGGCCCACCGGGGCTGGCAAGACCACGTTGGTCAACCTTTTGATGCGGTTCTACGAGCTCAACTCCGGCCGGATCACCCTGGACGGCATCGACATCACCGACCTCACCCGTCACGCTCTGCGCTCACGGGTCGGGATGGTCTTGCAGGATGCCTGGCTGTTCAAGGGCTCGATCCGGGAAAACATCGTCTA
This sequence comes from Dermatophilaceae bacterium, assembly GCA_041746935.1. Taxonomy (GTDB): domain Bacteria; phylum Actinomycetota; class Actinomycetes; order Actinomycetales; family Dermatophilaceae; genus Ornithinicoccus. Next base: position 8,805 of record JBGTGC010000276.1, on the reverse strand, counting down.
CGGCCGGCCCGAAGCCACCGAGGAGGAGGTATTGGAGGCGGCGCGAGCGACATACGTCGATCGGTTCGTACACTCGCTGCCCGAGGGATACGACACGCTGCTGGACTCCGAGGGCGGCAGCGTCTCGGCGGGGGAGCGTCAACTGATCACGATTGCTCGGGCCTTCTTAACCAACCCGGCGCTGTTGATCCTGGACGAAGCCACGTCCTCGGTGGACACTCGCACCGAGGTGCTGCTACAGCACGCGATGAATGCGCTGCGAGCCGACCGCACCTCGTTCGTGATCGCCCATCGGCTCTCGACGATCCGCGATGCCGACGTCATCCTGGTGATGGAGGCCGGGCGGATCGTCGAGCAAGGCACCCACGACGCACTGTTGGAGGCCGATGGGGCCTACGCCGGGCTATACCGCTCGCAATTCGCCGCCCCCGCCGAGGCCATCTAGCCCCCCCAGCCCCCACGCTCGCCACCCCCAGCCACAAAGTTGACCTCCAGCGCCTTATAGGGCGCTAGAAGTGGCAACGACTGGCTGGGGGTGGCGGGCGTGGGGGTGGGCGGTGTCAGGGTTGGCGGACGCCGTCGAGGTAGACGTCGAGTTTTTCGTCGTAGAAGCAGACCAGGCCAGCCACCGGAGCGCACTCTCGGGTCGGGAAGTCGTAGGACCAGGCCAGATCGGCATACCTCTCGCCGTTCACCTCGACCGACCAATAGCCTCCTGTGATGCCCTTGTACGGACACTGGCTTCGGGTCTCCGAGGGCTGCAAGTGCTCCCAGACGACGTCGGTGCGCGGCAGGTAGAACCGAGGCGGCAAACCGGTCTCCAGCAAGACGACCGAGGACGCCGAATCCGCGATGACCACTCCGTCCTTCTCGATCCGCACGTGCCGAGAGGATCGCAGCGAGTCCACTCGGACGTAGGGACTGCGCGGATGCAGGAAGACCTCTTCGTCCTCTTCGAACCACGCGTCCATGGCGTTCCACTCGAAGCGGTATGTCGCACCGAGCCCTTCGATTTCGGCGTCCGTGATCAGCCGGGCCGCCTTGTCGACGCGCCGGTCACCGTGCACGAGCGACTGGACACTCGACATACCTTGAGCAGTTTTGCGTTGCCGACCCGAGTCCTCCAGCACCGACGTGTCGACGTCAGCGGTGGGCACATAGAACTCCGGATAGTAGGGGTGCTCCCAGACGTAGACTGCCCGCAGCGTGTCCACCACCGTGATGCCATCGAAGACCGCACGCACCCGACGGGCGACCGGTGCCGTGTGATTGCGGGACACCGGCGATCCGGGGTAGTGACCAGGCTGGGTGGACTCGGCGGCGGGGCGGTCATCGGCAGGGCTCATGTGAGGAGAAAGACGGTGCGGTGAGGCGGGTATTCCGCGCCAGCGCGACATGCGCAACGCCGCGTCGGTTACGGTGTGCCGGAAGTCCTCGTCGGAGTCGCGACGAATCCGCGACACGAGGGCTACAGCAAGGAGTCAACGCGTGCCAACCACACTGGTCATCGTCGAGTCACCGGCCAAGGCCAAGAAGATCGGTGAATTTCTCGGCAAGGACTATCAGGTCGACGCCAGCGTCGGGCACATCCGCGACCTGCCCAATCCCAGCGAACTGCCGGTCGACATGAAGAAGGGCCCGTATGGCCGCTTCGCCATCAACGTCGACGACGGATTCGATCCCTATTACGTGGTCGACGGGGACAAGAAGAAGAAGGTCGCGGAGCTCAAGCGCGCCCTCAAGGATGCCGACGAACTGCTGCTGGCCACTGACGAGGACCGTGAGGGCGAGGCCATTGCCTGGCACCTGCTTGAAGTGCTCAAGCCCAAGGTCCCGGTCAAGCGGATGGTCTTCCACGAGATCACCAAAGAGGCCATCCAGCGCGCGGTGAACGAAACCCGTGACATCGACATCCAGATGGTCGACGCCCAGGAAACCCGGCGGGTGTTGGACCGCCTCTACGGGTATGAGGTGTCGCCCGTTCTGTGGCGCAAGGTCAAGCAGGGGCTGTCGGCGGGCCGGGTGCAGTCGGTGGCCACCCGGATGGTCGTGGAGCGTGAGCGCGAGCGGATGGCCTTCCGGTCGGCGTCCTACTGGGACGTCGAAGGGGAGTTTGCGCCCTTGTCGAACTCGGGCCAGGCGTTTGTCGCGAAGCTGACCGGCGTCGATGGCACCAGGGTCGCTAGCGGGCGCGACTTCAACGACCTGGGGGAACTGAAGACTGCGGGCGCTCGCCTCCTTGACGCTGCGCTCGCGACTGCCATCGCCGAGGCCATGCCGCAAGCGCAGGTCGCCGTGCGCGAGGTGTCGGAGAAGCCGTACACCCGTCGCCCCTCGGCCCCGTTCACGACGTCGACGTTGCAGCAGGAGGCCAGTCGCAAGCTTCGACTGAACAGCCAGAGCGCGATGCGCACAGCCCAGCGACTCTACGAGAACGGCTACATCACCTACATGCGGACGGACTCGACCACGCTGTCGGGCTCAGCGATCAGCGCGGCCCGCGCGCAGGCCCGCGATCTCTACGGCGCCGAATACGTGCCCGAGGCCCCGCGGACCTACGGCAAGAAGTCCAAGAACGCCCAAGAAGCTCACGAGGCGATCCGCCCGGCGGGGGATTCTTTCCGCACCCCCGCCCAGGTTGCCGGTGAGTTGCGCGGTGGTGAGTACGCGCTATACGAACTGATTTGGAAGCGGACCGTGGCCTCGCAGATGGCCGATGCGCGCGGGTTCACCGCGAGCGTCAAACTGGGGGCGACGTTGCCTTCCAGCAGTGGTGCTGGCGGCTCGCGGGTTTCGGATGCCGAGTTCTCCGCCAGCGGCACGGTCATCACCTTCCGGGGGTTCCTCGCGGCATACGAAGAAGGCCGCGACGAGGACCGTCATGGCCGCAATGAGGCCGACTCGGAGCGGAGGCTGCCGAAGCTGTCCGAGGGAGTCGACCTCGACACGTTGCGCGCAGAAGCCCAAGGCCACCAGACCAACCCGCCTGCTCGCTATACCGAAGCGACGTTGGTCAAGGCGCTGGAGGAGAAAGGCATCGGACGACCCTCGACGTATGCCGCCACGGTGGGCACGATCCAAGACCGCGGCTATGTGCGCACCCGGGGATCGGCGCTGATCCCGACCTGGTTGGCCTTCGCGGTCACCCGGCTCCTCGAATTGCACTTCTCCCGGTTGGTCGACTACGACTTCACGGCCTCCATGGAGGAAGACCTCGATGCGATCGCCCGAGGGGACGAGCAACGGGTGGACTGGCTGCAGCGGTTCTACTTCGGTGACGAAGCCAAGGACAGCGAGGGCCTTCGTGCCCTGGTCCAAGACCTGGGTGACATTGATGCCCGGGGCGTCTCAACCATCGAGATCGGCGAGGGAATCGTGGTGCGCGTGGGCCGTTATGGCCCCTACGTCGAAGACACCAACAACGAGGGCGAGCCCAATCGGGCCAGCATCACCGACGACATCGCCCCCGACGAGATGACGGCCGAGAAGGGCCGCGAATTGCTGGAAAGGGCCGCTGACGACGGGCGCGTGCTGGGCCAAGACCCATCTACCGGGCGTGACATCGTGGCCAAGGCCGGACGCTACGGCCCCTACGTCACCGAGGTCATCCCCGACCCCGGCGACGATGCCGCGGGGGCTGCGGCCTCGAGCGGCGATGGTGGCACCGGGCCGAAGAAGCCGACCAAAAAGGCGGCGAAGGCCAAGCCGCGCACCGGCAGTCTCTTTAAGGACATGGACCTGTCCTCGATCGAACTGGATACCGCGCTCAAACTACTGAGTTTGCCGCGCGTGGTCGGTGCCGACCCCGAATCCGGCGATGAGATCACCGCGCAGAACGGCCGCTACGGGCCGTATCTGAAGAAGGGCACCGACTCGCGCTCGCTCGCGACCGAGGACCAGATCTTCGGCGTGACGCTCGAGGAGGCGCTCGCGATCTACGCCCAGCCCAAGCAGCGTGGTCGTGCCGCAGCGCCGCCGCTGAAGGAACTCGGCAACGACCCGGTCTCGGAGAAGCCCGTCGTGGTCAAGGACGGCCGATTCGGCGCCTACGTCACCGACGGCGAGACCAACGCCACGCTAGGCAAGGACGACGATCCCGAGACAATTACCGCTGAGCGCGGATTTGAGTTGCTCGCCGATAAGCGTGCCAAAGGCCCGACCACTCGCAAGCGAAGCGCTAAGAAGGCAACTAAACAGGCGGCAGTTAAGAAGCGTGCACCGGCGAAGAAGGCTGCAACCAAGAAGGCGTAAGGCTCGGATCGAGAAGACAACCGAGGGTCCGTTAGATTCGGGCGTCGAGAAGCCGAATCGAAGGACGGCCTTGAAAGTCGAGGAGCTCGCGGTCAGCGGTCATAAGAGCGATGCTTTCGATCGCCGCTTGGGCGATCAGCAACCGGTCAAACGGGTCCGAATGTGGCAGCCCCTCAATGGCGAAGACAGCCCAGGCATGGGAGGCGCGCACGTCAAGCCACTGGACGCCTGCCTCTTCCACTCGAGCGATGATGTCGGAAGGAGCCGTGATTTTGCCGGATGCTTGTTTGATGGCTATTTCCCACAGGCTTGCCGTCGAGACCACGACGTCTGTCGCGCTGGAGATCGCGGACCTCGCCTCATGTCCGAGTTTGGGGTCATCGGAGAGCAGCCACAGTCCGACGTGAGTGTCCAGCAGCATTAGAGACCTTCGAACATCGCCACGATGTCCTCATCCACATCGTCGAAAGTCTCGTCGTCATGGATGACCACCAACCCCGTCGCGGTGCCGAAAACGATATCGGTCTTCCTGTGCGCGACCAGGTCAGCGATGGGCTTCCCAGCGCGGGCGATCGTCACCCGCTCACCAGACTCGACGCGTTCGAGAAGCTTCGACAGGCTGGACTTCGCCTCGTGGACGTTGACGATGGTTGTCATCCAGCCATAGTACTGGACTAAGTCGGGCTAAGTCGCAGCGCAGGCCTCGTCACGGCGGGCGACGCGCGGACGTTCGCCGACCGGCGAAAGGGCCTGAGCCAGGTCGGCCATCAGGTCTGCGACATTCTCCAGGCCCACGGATAGTCGCAGGAGCCCTTGGCCCGGACGCGCGTGGTCCGCAACCGGCCGGTGGGTCAATGACGCGGGGTGCTGGATGAGGCTGTCGACTCCGCCCAGCGACACGGCGTGCCCGATCAACGAGCACCGCTGCACGATCGAGCGCGCCTCATCGTAGGAGTCCACCTCGAACGCCAGCACGGCCCCGCCGCCCGACATCTGGCGACCGACCAACCGGCCAGGATCGCTGTCGCCGAGGCCTGGGTAGTGCACGCGAGCCACTCCGCTTTGCTGCTGCAGCCACGACGCCAAAACCCCGGCTGACTGCTGTTGGGCACGCACCCGCACCGGCAGGGTCTGCAATCCGCGATGCGCGGTATACGCGGCCATCGGGTGCAGGATCCCGCCGGTGATCGCGCGGACGCTGCGGACTCGAGTGATCCATTCCTGGTCAGCGGCGATGACGCCGGCGAGCAGGTCCCCGTGGCCCCCGATGAACTTCGTCGCCGAGTGCAGCACGATGCGGGCTCCGTGGCTGAGTGGCTGCTGCAGCACCGGGGTGGCAAACGTGTTGTCGACCAGGACCGGCACGCCTTCCGCCGCATCGACCACCTCGCGGATGTCGACCAGGTCCAGCGTGGGATTGGCCGGGGTCTCGACGATCACCAGTCCCGTGTGGTCGGTGATGGCGTGGCGAACCTGTGAAGGCGTGGCCCACGTCACATGGGTGCCCAGCAAGCCGGTGGCCAGGAGGTGGTCCGCGCCGCCATAGAGCGGACGGACGGCCACGATGTGCGGCGTGCCCACGGCCACGGACGACAGCAACATCGCCGACAGGGCGGCCATACCGGAAGCGAAGGCAGCAGCGGCTTCGGCACCTTCCAGGTCGGCGAGGGCGTCTTCGAATCGGGCCACGGTCGGATTCCATAAGCGTTGATAGATGGCACTTTGGCCCGGCTGCAACGCGCCACCGGTGGCCAGATGCTCGTATGCAGAACCGCCGGCTTCGAGGTCGGGCACCGGGGAAGTGCTGGACAGGTCGATCGGGGGCACGTGAGTGCCCAGGACGCTGAGGTCTTCTCGGCCAGCGTGCACGGATCGCGTATCAATGCTCAGACGTTCGTGAAACATAGGATGATGATGCAGAAAATACTGCATACACGCAAGTAGAGCGAAGAAAATGCGCCATAGGACGATTGCGGATCATTCCAGACGTGATTGACGACCTGCAGCCGAAGAATGAGGTGGCGGATCGCTATACGAAAGCGCCCGTGCCTGTGATGGCGCGGCCGATGATCAAGGTGTTGATCTCGCGGGTGCCCTCGTAGGAGTAGATCGCCTCGGCGTCGGCGACAAAGCGGCCGACGTGGTGCTCGAGCAAGATCCCGTTGCCGCCGAGAACCTCACGCGCCCACCCAACCGTCTCGCGCATCCTGGCCGTGGTGAATGCCTTGGCCAGCGAAGCGTGCTCGTCGCGGAGCAGCCCGGCGTCCTGCAGTTGCGAGACCCGCGCACACATCGCTGTAGATGCGGTCACGTTTGCCAGCATCTTGACCAGCAAATCCTGCACCAACTGGAAGCTGGCGATGGGCTTGCCGAACTGTTCGCGCTTCTTGGTGTAGGCCAACGCGTGCTCGTAGGCACCGCGTGCACAGCCGGTAGCCGCCCAGGCAACACCCATCCGGGTGACCTTGAGGACCTTGGCGGTGTCCTTGAACGAGTTGGCCCCCGCCAGCCGGTTGGCTTCGGGCACGCGCACTCCGGTGAGCTCGATCTCGGCGTTGAGCACCGCCCGCAACGCGATCTTGTCGCGCTGGATCTCAAAAGACATGCCCGCGGTGCCCTTCTCGACGACGAAACCCTTGACCTGCTCATCCTCGACATCGCGAGCCCAGATGATCACGAGATCGGCGAAGGAGGCGTTGCCGATCCACTTCTTCTGACCGTCGAGCACCCACTCGTCGCCGTCGCGCCGGGCCGTGGTCGCCAATCCGCCAGCGATACCGGAGCCCACCTCCGGCTCTGTCAGCCCAAACGCACCGATCAATTCCATCCGGGCCATCGCAGGCAACCAACGCTCTTGCTGTTCCGGCGAGCCGCACAGGGCGATCGAGCCCATCGCCAACCCGCCGTGCACGCCCATAAAGGTCTCGATCGAGGAATCCGTGCGGGCCATCTCCATGGCCACCATGCCGTCGAGCAGCGCGCTACGGCCCGGGCACCCAGGGGCGTCGTAGGGCAGACCGGCGATCCCGAGCTCCGCCATGCCTGGGACCAACTCGTGTGGGAACTCCGCTCGCACCCAGTAGTCGTTGATGACGGGCTGGACCGCGGTCGTCATGAAGTCCCGCACTCGCGCCAGCAGAGCTCGGTCATCATCGTCGAGCAGCAACTCAAACGCGAGGAAGTCCGAATCCGGTGTGCTCTCAAGTGAGTTGGCGGGGTCCATCCATCGAGTATGCCGGGTGGAGCCTCGGCAGTAGAGGCGCGGTCTCCGCATGCGTCGACTCGCTGAATTGCCGAGAAGGCAGGGTGTCGAGACGCTAACGGTGGTGACCAAAGATAGCTTCGTGTGGGCGCGTGCAGAATGGTGTCGTGTTCGCTCACCGCAGGAATGGCGAAGACCTCGAGGGCTACCCCCGTCGGGTCGTGGTCGTGGGCGCCAGCATGTCCGGTCTGCTCGCCGCTGCCGCAATGGCGACTACTACCAACGGGCGTGGAGTCACGGTGCTTGAGCGCGACGACGAGTCCCAGACCTCAACTGCTCGACGTGGGGTCCCGCAGGGTTCTCAGCCGCACGTCTACCTCTACCGCGGGCTGCTCGCGCTGGAGGAGATGTTGCCCGGGATTCGGGATGAGTTGCTGCACGCTGGGGCGGTCGCGCTGGACACCGGCGATCTGGCGTGGCTGTCCGAGACAGGCTGGGCACCGCCGGGGCGCCGCGAGTTCGAGATCCTGTCCATCAGCAGGCCCCTTTTCGAGTCCGTCTTGCGGCACCGCGTCGCAGGTTTGCTGGGCGTGGTGATTCGAGGGGGTTCCAACGTTGAAGCGCTGTGCCGGGATGGCGAGCTAGCGCCTTGGTCCGTGCACGTGGCCGACGGTCAGGTGCTTGAGGCCGACCTCGTCATCGATGCTTCCGGCCGGGCTTCCCGACTGCCGGTGTGGCTAGAGCAGCTCGGTTTCGGGCCGGCCAAAGTCTCCGAAGTCGACCCCCAGATCGGCTACGCTACCCGCGAGTATGCCGTCCCGCCGGGGATCGTGGTGCCTGCCGGAGTGGTGCTGTTGCGCACTCCCGAGACCCAAACCGGAGGTCTTGGTTTGCCGGTGGAAGAAGGTCGCTGGCTGATCACCGCCACTGGGTCTGGGGATCGTCGGCCGGGACGCGACCCCCACGAGTTCGAGGCGTTTTTGCGCGGTTTGCGCGACGACGCCCTCGCTCAGGTGGTTGGGGTCTCCGAGCAGCTGGGTGAGGTGAAGATCTACCGTCGAACCGGTAACCGGCGCCACCACTATGAACGGCTGCGGCGCTGGCCCACCGGGTTGTTGGTCATCGGCGATGCGCTGTGTGCCTTCAATCCGGTCTATGGCCAGGGGGTCACCGTCGCCGCCTGCGAGGCGCTGCTGCTACGTGATGTCGCGCGTAGGGGGCTGCGGCGGGGCAGCGAACGTCGACTGCTGCGGCGCTTCGCTCGGGTGGCTGCGTTGCCCTGGGCGATTGCGACCAGCGAAGACCGACGTCACCCCTCGTGTGCGGGGTCGCCCAAGGCGCACGAGGCGTTG
>JBGTGC010000275.1:0-6923 GCA_041746935.1 Dermatophilaceae bacterium | reverse complement strand
CCAGCAACGCGCGGCAGGTCCGCGCACTCCGAACACCGCCGCCAGGTCGGCCCAGGGTGCCTCGTTGGCCGGCACCACGTCGTAAGACGGAAGGTTCACGATCCCGATTATCCCGGTTCAGGAACGGCTTGCGACAACCGCACGGCATACCGACAAGGCTGCGGGCGAGATGGTCGCCGTCACCGATTGGGGATCGGTGACGGGGACGGGATCCCAAATCGGTAACGATGTTCACCTTGGCCGCGGCCGGGTTGCCGGGGCGCGGTCCCTGCGAACGTTCCTCGTTCGGTGATTGACTTGCCTCTGGTGTGTGGGCGGCTGAACACCGCTGGCGCATTGTTTGCGCCTGAACTTGGTGAGTGGCCCTTGTCATCCGTACTCGTGGTCTGACGCGGCAGAATCCAAGAACTCTGGACGTCGTATGCCGCCAGCACCAAACGGCCGTGGGTGAGTTGCGGTTAGTGCTGGTGGTTCGATAGACCAGGGAGGCGGTCGTCAGTTGTGGCTGGTCCGACGGTGAATGCGTCAGGCAAATTTCCGTCCCACGTGGGTTCGACGACGAGGAATTGGCCCATCATGTCGAGGTCTTCGTGGCGCAGCGTGTGGCAGTGGAACATGTAGGGCGCGCTGGTGGAGGTGTAGTCGGTGAAGCGCATGATGAGTCGCACGGTCTCTTGCGGCCGGATCCAGATGGTGTCTTTTTGTCCTTCAAGCTGGGGCGGTGGCGGGTGGCCATTGATGTCGAGGACGCGGAACTGGACGTCGTGAACGTGGAAGTTGTGGCTGCCACCGTCGACGTTGGTGACTTCCCAGATTTCGGTGTCTCCGAGGGTGACGGTGTGGTCGATCCGGTTCATGTCCATCCCTTGGCCGTTGATGGAGAAACCAGAAAGGTCGAAGGAGCGGAACTTACTGGCGTCGGCTGGGTCAAGACGTGGTTGATCCATGAGTTTCTCTGGCAGGTCCGGGGCGGGTGTGAGTGAGGGTGCGGCGCGAAGTTCGATGATGTCGAGGCGATCGGCACCGCCGGCCATGCGAGCCCCGGAGTCCGAGGGTCCCGACCGCAACACGACCCGCTCGCCGGGTTCCATCCGCACGATGATCTCGGCGCGTTCGCCCGGCGAGAGTTGGATGTGGTTCACCGGTAGGGGTTCTGCGAGCAGCCCACCATCGCTAGCGATCATGTCGAAGTCTCGGTTGTCGGCGAAGGCGAAGTTGTAGGGCCGGGTGTTGGAGGCATTGAGCAGGCGCAGCCTGACGCGTTCGGTGCTGACAGCGAGGTAGGGATCGACCGTTCCGTTGACGAGCACGGTGTCGCCAGTGACGCCGGCGGATTGGAAGGTGGAGTGATTTTCGTTGAGTGTTCCGTCGGTGTTGAATTTTTTGTCTTGCACGATCAGGGGGATGTCGTCCACGCCGTAGCGGTCGGGAAGATCGAGACTGTCCTCGGCGGGGTCATCGAGGATGAACATGCCGGCGACGCCGCGGTAGATGTGTTCGGCCGTGTCCCCGTGGGGGTGGGGGTGGTACCAGAGGGTGGCAGCGCTTTGATCGATCGTCCAATACGGTTCCCACGTGTCGCCAGGTGCGATGGGTTGGTGCGGGCCGCCGTCCATCTGCGCGGGTAGGTGCATGCCGTGCCAGTGCATCGAGGTGGTTTCGGGCAGGTCGTTGCGAACCCGCATCCGCACTTGTTCTCCCCGGGTAGCGCGCAACGTCGGGGCCAGGTAGTCACCGTTGATGCCCCACGTGGGAGTATCTCCACGGCCGAAGTTGCTGGTCCCGGTCTGTGCGGTGAGGTCGAAGGTGCGCTCCCCATCGACCACCCTGGATTGAGCTAACGGGGGGATCGCCACAGGCTGATCGAAATCGACCTGTCCGGTCGTATCGACGGTAATGGTGAACCAGGCCCACGCTGCCCAACCGAAGAACCCCAACCCGATCGTGAGGCCGCCAAGCGTCACACCGATGACCCACCTCCATACTCTCGGCACCCGCGACCGTCTCACCCGTGCCATGGCACCGTCTCCAGACCGGCTCTGATGGGGTGGGACATGACACGCCCTCTGCCCAGTGATTGGGTGCGGCCCCTTGGTAGTGCACGGATCGGTTCCATACCCTTTAGCCTGCGATCTGTCGGGGCGCACTGATATCGGGTATGACCCTGACTGCACCCGTATGCGTCCCTGAGGCTTCCCCGAGTCATCACGAGGTCACCTTTTTTGCCGGGGTCGCGTGCCCCGGGTCTCGGTGCGTGGCCGCCTGCACCCGGATGGTTCCCTACGGGCGGCTGGGTGTTTCATCACGCGGTGTAGTCATAGATCCAGTTGTGACTGTCATCGCTGGTGGCTTTGCGCAAGACGAAGGGCAGCAGCGCATCGCGAAGGGCTGTGCCGACCCAGGTGGTGGTGACTTTCTTTTGGTCTCCGATGCTGGCGGCGTAGGCCACGACCTGCTCTACTCGCTCCCGGCGCGACGATTCGTATGCCTGGAAAGCGTCCTGAGGCTTTTCTTCGTGGGTGAGGCACCGGGCCAGGGCCACTGCGTCTTCCAGGGCCAGTGAGGCGCCCTGCCCGGCGGAGGGGTCGGTGGCGTGGACGGCATCTCCGATGAGCACGCTTCGTCCTTGGGACCATGCCGGGATGGTGCGTAGATCGAAGATCGGGTAGACACCGATGGCCCTGTGGGTGTTCGCGAGGATCTGTGGGACGGGCTCGGGGTCATCACGGTGCAAGTCCAGCAATTGTTGGCGCCACCGTTCGCTGTCTTGCGCCGCGCAGGGTGATGGTGGCCGTGCAGAGCTGAGGTTGGCGAACCAGTAGGCAATGCCGTTCTCGCGCACGAGGTAGCCGAAGAAGGACCGTGCCCCGAAGACAAAGTGCTGGCGCCCCGGAGTAGGAGGCAGACCAGGAACGGTCGCGAAACCGCCGGTGCCGATAAGGCCGGTGAAGGTCGGCTCCACCCCGGGCAGGATGCACCGGCGCACATCAGAGCCGACCCCATCGGCTCCGATGACGATGTCAGCGTGCTCCGTGTGACCATCGGCGAATCGCACGCTCACCCCGTTGCTGTGCTGCGTGAGATCGACCATCGTTTGTCCGTGATGCACCACCACCCCAGCCTCTTCAGCAGCAGCACGAATGACGCCGTGCAACCATCCACGACGCACGATCACCCCACCATCACCCGGGCGACCCGGCGGGCCGTTAGGAACCACGCCCAGACGTTTCCGGCGCCCGCTCCACATCACCATCTCCGCGGCGGGATGAGCGTCCTGAAAGAGGTGTTCCTTAGCACCCAACGTGGCCAACACGGCCTGACCGTTCGCGGCCACGTTCAAGAACAACCCCTCGAACGCATCTGGCTTTGCCCGGGACTCAAAGACCGGCGCGTCCCAACCACGCCGGGTCAGCAGTTGGGCGACCGCGGGCCCAGCGACCCCGGCTCCAATAACAATCGCTCGCGGCACGACATCCCCTAGAATCGATGGCAGAGAGTCTCGTTCAATGCGTCTCTCTGTTTCAGAGAGAATAACAGATGGAGACAACTATGGGCACTCGCGAGGACCTCCTGCACGAGTCAGGGCAAGTGATGCAAGATTTTCTTGCCACCGCGGTGTTCTTCCAAGAAGCCGTCGCCCGCGCCGCTCAACTCAACTCCACTGACCTTCAAGCACTGGGCGTGCTCATCCGCGAAGGCCCCACCACCCCCGGTGAACTGGCCCACCAGACCGGGATGACGTCCGGCGGAGCCATCACACTGCTTGTGGACCGGCTAGAACGTGCCGGCTACGCCCACCGGTCCAGAGACGACAAGGACCGCCGGAAAGTGCTGGTCACCGCGAACGAAGACCTCGTAGCCAAACAGCTGGGACCCCTGTACGCGCCCGTAGGGCAACAGTTTGCTGCCTATCTCGACTCGCTCAGCACCGAACAACTGCACGTCTGCCTAGACCTCCTGAGGAGAGCCGTCGCGATCAACCGCGACCAACTACACAAGATGACTCCCACGACCGACACGGCCAAACCAGCCCCCAGCACATCATCGTGAACCGGTACTGATGAGCGCCCAGCGGCAGAACCCCTACCCCGGGACAGTGACCACCTTGCTATTAGCCGTACCGGTGCCCTGGGAAGCACCGCATGACGATCGGTGACCGGGACGAGATCCCTATGACGATTCGCGACCGGGCCCATGGTGGCCTGCACCCGGAGGGCGCTGAAAGCGCACTACGCGTGACCGGTGGATCTCGATAGCCGCGCTCGTGCGCGCCGAGGTGGGTCCAGACTTTTGTGAGCGATGCGGGAAGATGTTGTTGTGCTCGTTTTGCGCTCTCACAGCGCTAGCTCGGTGCCAGTAGATCTGTGGTCAGGTGGAGTGTTTTGCTTGGGGGTAGATGGTTTCGCCGCGGCTGAGCATGTCGACGTATTTCTGGACGCGTCGTGCGCGGGTGTCTGCCCGTTTGGCGGTGATGATGCGGTGCAGCACGGCGTACCGGTTCTGCCGGTCAAGGTCGGCGAACATCTGTTGCGCAGCTGGTTCAGCATCAAGAGCTTGAGCGAGGTCGGCCGGAACCTCGATGGTGGCCGAACCGGCGTACGCGGCGTCCCAGCGACCGTCATCTTTGGCGCGAGCCACCTCGGCTAGTCCACTTTCATGCATACGCCCCTGGGCGTTGGGCCGCTCGAGGATGCTGACATTACGTTGAGACCATATGCTGCCTGAACGGCGCGGCGTGACGCGTTGCAGGTAGGTGCCCTCGTCGCGGCGGCGGATTTGACCATCAATCCAGCCATGGCACAGCGACTCTTCGAGAGCCTGCTCGTAGGTCAGGGCGGTCGGATCCGTTGTGCCCTTTTTGGCCAACGCAAGCCACGCCCCGCTCTCATCGTTGACATGGGACCCGAGTCAGGTCCTCCACTCAATGACGTCACGCACGATCAGGTACTCCGCATCCGGCCTCATGAGCGGCAGTGTCGCAGAGCCGAAGGTTGATTCTGACACGTAAACGCTGGTCGTGGGCCTACGACTAGGGACGTTCTACAGGTTTGCGGGCTCACCTCACATTGACCCTTCGAACGCTCGCGGCCGGGGCAAGGTCGGTCGCTGATTGCGCGGGCGGGGTTGCTGATTGCGCGGCGAACGGTGCGAAAGCGTGGACGAGGGTCACCAGTTCGCGGCGTCGGTCAGGCACAGTGGGGGTCCGGCGGGTGAGATCAGCACTCGCCACGTTTTGCCAGGTTGGGGGTTGGCTAGCGTGGCACCGAGGCCAAGCGCGTGCTGCTCAGTCGCGGCGATGTCGTCGCAGGCCAGGTCGAGGTGGAACTGTTTGCGCCCACCCTGGTCGGGCCATGGCGGTGGGTGGTGGTCGGCCACGAGCCCGATCCCTAACGCTGGCCCGCCCGATGGTCCTACCAACATCGCGTACTCCTGCTCTTGATGGACGACCTGCCAGCCAAGCAGGCCTGCCCAGAACATGGTTTCGGTGTCCACGTCCCCAGTGTCGAGAGTGGTCATCTTCAACGTAGCGGTCGGTTCGCTCGCAGCGGCGTCAGTCATGTTTTGATTGTCTCTAGGCTAGGCGGGTGCCGACTAGGAAAAATGCGACAACAACGCGAGCTGGCATCTTGCGGCCTGAAGAGTTCGCGCGCTACATATCGTTAGAGCGCACCAAAACAGCGCCGACACTCACGCCATGGGCGGAGTACCACTGGACGCTGTGCTGGGACCTGCCTCCTGACGTCCAGTTCACGAGCACGGTCCTGCCGCACCCATCCTGCAACGTGACCATCGAACGAGGCACCGCACGCCAACCCGAGACCAACGGTGACGAAGTGCTCGTGACCGGAGTTTGTACCCACCGCTTCGATGTTGACGTGCACGACCGCGGGTGGGTGCACGGGATCAAACTGCGGCCAGGCGCGCTGACTGCGCTCACCGGCCGCAACGCAAGAGCATTAGTCGACCAAACCGTCCCAGCCAACGACGTACTGCCCATGGTGGTGCACAGTGCACTCGACGAACTTTCTGCTGACACTTCGCCCGTCCAAGCCACCCTCGCTTCCTGTGTTGCACTGGAGAACCTCTTGCCCGCCGCGCCCGAGAAAGGTTACGACCTGCTGCTGCGGGTCATCGCCGAAATGCTCGCCGACCACTCTCTACTGCAAGTTGCCGAGGTAGCCGAGCGTCATGGTATGAGTCGTCGCACGCTTGAGCGGCTCTTCGCTCGGTACGTCGGTGTAGGTCCTAAATGGGTGTTAGCTCGCTACCGCATGCACGACGCTGTCACTGCTCTCGACGAGGGATACGCCGGCTCGTTGGCTGAGCTCGCGGCAACGTACGGGTGGTTCGACCAACCCCACTTCGGCCGCGACTTCGCCGCTCTGGTGGGCTGTACACCCAGCACCTACCAACATCGCACTAAAGCCCGTCACTCCCAACAATGACCTATGAGGTCAGTGGCTCGCTATCGGGTCAACTCGGAGCAGCTGCGTATGAGCGATGAGGGCGTCGCGGCCGTGAATGCGGACAAGGGCACCTCGGGCGGGGTCTTCGAGATACTTCGACAACGCCTCCTCATCTGGCATCTCGATCAATTGGACCTCCAGCGGATCACCCTCGCTGCGGTCAAGTACACGATCCCGTATGAGGAGGTGTCCGCCGTGGTTGGGCAGCAAAGCAAGGACGGCGTCCTCGAAGACGGCAAGATCATCAGCGCGACCAGGGTGCTCCCAGAGCAGAACATGTAGGCGAATCGTCACTCAGACACCTTCTCGCACGGATAGGGCCGGGCCTCGATTCGGGCCGCGAAAACTTATGACCACAGTCTCGCAGCGTCCGGCAGTGCCCTCCCCTTACTCATCCCGATAGCGGAACGTCAGCCGGCACCCGGAACGCGTACCGACACCGTTGCGGCCGAGATG
>JBGTGC010000274.1:0-2529 GCA_041746935.1 Dermatophilaceae bacterium | reverse complement strand
ACGAGTTGGCTCGGCTGGTCCGACGAGCATCGGGGTCCGAACACGACGACCAAACTGCCGTGCTGGCCAAAGCCCCTGGATAGCCGCTCATGAGCGCGAGACAGTTCCGCGTCGTCTGAACCCGTCCCTCTCACCGATCGGTGACTGGGACTGGATCCCTCGCCGCCACTTTCGTGAAGGTGCGTCCACGGGGGCAGCGACGAATCTGGACCTGAACGATTCACGAGGGACCATCATGGGTGCTGTGTGCAGATACAGGGCCTCTCAGGTGATCGCGACATCGCGCGTTCGGATCTTCCAGTTGTTGACTGATCCGCTGGCTCATCACTTGTTCGATGCGTCGGGAATGGTCGGTGATCCTGTGGCCCCCCGAAGACTGACGATGGTGGGGCAAATGTTCGTGATGAAGATGACTTACACGTCGGGAACCCACGTGGAGCACTACCAGTCCGACAACCACGTCACCGCGCTGGCGGCACCGAGCGTTATTGAGTCGGGCACCGCCACCCATGGGGGACCACTATTGGGCTGGCGTTGGCGCTATGAGCTTGAGACACGCGAGGAGAAAGCCCTTGTCACTTTGGTTTATGACTGGTCTCGGACGTCGAAGGAGAATGCTGACCGATTCGGAGTCCCCCTCCTCGATGAGACCGGTCTTGGCTCATCGTTGGCGCTACTTGCAAGAGCATGTAGCTGAGCACACCAGGGACCCACCGCTGGTCGCCCGAGGATCGCGCTATGTGGTGACGCCCTGGGGATGCCGTTTAGCGTGTCGACTTCTGGCACACGTCGGTCAACCACGTGAGCTTGGAGAAGCCAGCGGCCTGTGCCGTGTCTGGCCCAATGTCGTCTCTGATATCGGAGTGCTTTCGCTCCTTGGCGTCTGTAGGTTGTGGTGGATGATCACGCACATCGGAACGGCCATGTTGTACGTATCGGACAAGGAGGCGTCGCTGGTTTTCTACCGCGACCTGCTGGGCTTCACCGTCCTGACCGACCAGGACATGGGCAACGGCGCTCGGTGGCTAGAGCTTGCCACGCCCGACGGTTTGACCACGATCGCGCTGCACGACGCCGCGCAGGACGGTAAGCAGCCCGGTGAGGGCGCCTACCTCACCTTCGCGTGCGATGACGTCCACACCACGGTCAAGGAGTTGCGTAGCAGAGGTGGTGAGGTTTCCGACCCGGACGAGCAGCCATGGGGGACCTTCGCGTTCGTCGAAGGTCCCGACAAACACCGCGTCCAGATCCACCAGAAGTGAGCCCCGCCCCGAGTGGCCGGCCAGCAGCGAACGAATGGCGAACGTGACGAAGTGCAAGCAGCGCACCACTGCTACCGCTGCTCAGGAGGTCGGCACCGTCACCGACTGGGGAGCCCTCACCGGTCAGCGATCGCTGCGGCGAGAGACAGTACCGGTTGGGCCTGGCCAGCTTCATATCGTCGGAGCTGCGGGACATGCACTCCGGCTCGGGCGGCGAGGTCCGCTTGTGAGACCCCCAGGTCGATGGCCAAGTCCGACCAGGCCGCACGGCCGATCTTTCACCGCAGAACCCTCGGTCTTTGCGAGGTTCGTCGCGTGATCGGTCCCTAGACTTGGTCGATGGGTACCCAAGTGGACCTCGTCGGACGATCCGCGGAGCTCGTCTCGTTGCAGGGACTTCTTGATGACCTCGTGGCCGGTCGCGGCCATGGGGTAGTGCTGCGCGGGGCTGGCGGGGTAGGCAAGTCTGCGCTCTTGGGGCGTCTCGCGGACTCGAGCCAGCCCGTCGCGGCAGTGCTCCGGACCTGCGGTGTGCCCGGTGAGGCCGAGATCGCCTTCTCCGGGTTGGCCGACCTTCTCGATCCCGTCGTCGGTCAAATCGGAGGGTTGCCGCCGGTGCAGGCCGCGGCTCTGGCCGGTGCTTTGGCGATCGGCCCCCCTGGGGCGGGCGATCGTCTCGCGGTCTGCGTCGCCACGCTCAACCTGTTGCGGGTGGCGGCGAGGCAGACCCCGGTGCTCGCCATCGTTGACGACGCGCAGTGGCTTGACGCCCCGTCGTTGGAGTGCGTCCGGTACGCCGCGCGCCGGGCTGGCGGACGGGTGGTATTGGCCATCGCGGAGCGGTTGGACGGGTCGGCGCGAGCAGACCTGGTGGAAGGTGGGCAGGAGGACGTGGAGGTGCTGGTCGTTCCTCCGCTCGACCTCGCCGAGTCCCTCAAGGTGTTGGAAGGGGTCGCTGCGGATCTCTCCCCCGGGGTAGCCAGAGCACTCGCGGTTGCTGCCGCCGGTAACCCGCTCGCTCTCGTCGAGTTACCGGCGACGCTCAGCGGGCCGCAGCGTACCGGCAGCGCAGCACTGCCCAATCCGATCGTCCCGGGTCGCCAACTGCAGGCGGTGTTCTCGCCTCGCGTTGAGGCACTTCAGCCAGCCGCGCAACGAGCCTTGCTGGTGTGCGCCCTGCATCAAGGCGAAGACATTGCCGGTCCCGCCGCCGCGTGCCGTCGAGCGGGTACCGATCTCGCCGAGGGACGCGGCGATCACGTCGCCG
>JBGTGC010000273.1:0-9813 GCA_041746935.1 Dermatophilaceae bacterium | reverse complement strand
GTCGAGCTCAGCGTCATAGCGATGATCATCGCGGTGGGCTTGGCGATCCCATTGGGCTACATCGCAGCCAGACGTCGAGGCAGTTTGCTGGACACCGGCAGTATCATCGGCTCATTGGTCGGGGTGGCGGTGCCGGTCTTCTTCCTGGCTTTCGTCCTGAAGTACATCTTCGCGATCGAGTTGCAGTGGCTCCCCGCGAGCGGCCGCCAAACGGTTGGCCTCGACGCCACCCGCATTACCGGGTTCTTTGTGTTGGACGGGCTGATGACCCGCGAATGGGACGCAGCCTGGAACGCGTTCAAGCACCTCATCTTGCCAGCAATCGCGCTTTCCTCTATCCCCTTCGCGGTCATCTTCCGCATTACGCGAGCCTCGGTGCTGGAAGTCCTGGACGAGGACTATGTGCGCACCGCCCGAGCGAAGGGACTCGATGATTCGGTCATCAGGACCAGACACGTGATGCGCAACGCGCTGATCCCGGTGGTGACCATCATCGGCCTGCAGATAGGGGCCTTGTTGGCCGGTGCCGTTCTGACCGAGACCGTTTTCGCGTTTCAGGGGATCGGTCAAGCTTTGGCTATCGGATTCACCTTGAAGGACTACGCGGTGTTGCAAGTCCTGATCATGATGGCGGCCCTGATCTACATCGGGGTAAATCTGCTGGTGGATATCGCATATGCCGTCATTGACCCACGCGTCAGGACCAGGTGAGGCGCTCATGAGCGAAGAGACCAACGCACGGGAGAAGACCTCCTACAGTCAGCGTAAGAAGCAGAAGATCGATAACTTGGCTGAGTCAGGGGCGGTCTCTGGTGAGGACGGGATCAGCCTGGTCAAGAGCGCGTGGCTACGACTTCGGGTTAACCCGGTTTTCCTCGTCGGGGCCACCATCATCGTGATCTTTGTCATCCTGGCGATCATCGCCCCCTGGGTTGCCCCGAAGGATCCGAGCGTTCGCTACCTCATCGGCGAGATCAGTCCTCAGTCGAATCCGGTGCCGTCCCCCCAGGATGGGTTCCCGCTCGGTGCCGACAACCGCGGACGCGACTTGCTATCCCGGTTGATCGAGGGGTCTCGCCAGACGCTCATCGTGGGGGTGATGGCAACCCTTGGAGGATTGACGGGCGGGTTGGTGCTCGGCACCTTGGCCGGTGGGATCGGAGGTTGGGTGGATGCCGCCGTTATGCGCATCGTCGACGTGATGCTGTCCATCCCTTCATTGCTGATGGCTTTCTCGATCGCGGCGTTGTTCGCCAACCCCTCGCAATGGACCGTGATTATCGCAATCGCTATTATCCAAATCCCCATTTTCGCGCGACTATTGCGAGGGTCGATGCTGGCCCAACGCCACAGCGACCATGTCCTGGCCGCCCGAGCCCTTGGGGTGAAGCCTGCCCCCATCGTGTTCCGCCACATGCTCCCCAACTCACTCAGCCCGGTCATCGTGCAGTCCACGTTGGTGTTGGCTACAGCGATCATCGATGCCGCTGCACTGTCCTTCCTCGGACTAGGCAATCCCGATGACAGCATCCCCGAGTGGGGAGCCATGCTGGGCAACGCCCAGGACTACTTCAACACCTACCCGCAATTGGCGGTTTATCCCGCGATCTGCATCATCATCGTGGCTTTGGGATTCACGCTGATGGGCGAGTCCATGCGCGAGGCCCTCGACCCCAAGTCCCGGCGATAGGAGCATGCGATGAATAGAGCAGCGACCATCACCACCTCTGGGCGCAGAGCGCCGAGCAACGCGGATAACCCACCACTGCTCGAGGTCGAAGATCTGCGGGTCACGTTCGGCAAGGGCGAGAAGTCGTTCACCGCCGTCGACGGCGTGAGTTTCTCCGTGGCTCCTGGCCAAACGGTCGGCCTGGTGGGCGAGTCCGGGTGCGGCAAGTCGGTGACGTCGTTGGCGATCATGCAACTGCTGCCCGAACGCGGCAACACCGTGACTGGCAGCGTGACCTTCGAAGGCACCGAGCTGCTCTCGCTCGGTGCCGCGCAGATGCGGGACAGACGCGGCGCGGACATGGCGATGATCTTCCAAGACCCCTTGAGCTCGCTGAATCCGGTCGTGGCGCTGGGCGTTCAGGTTGCCGAAGTGTTGCAGAGACACAAAGGGATGAAAAAGAAGGAGGCGACGACCGCGGCCGAAGAGATGCTGGGCAAGGTGGGAATACCGGACCCCAACCGCCGACTCGACGAATACCCACACCAGCTCTCCGGGGGTATGCGTCAGCGGGCGCTGATCGCCATGGCTCTGGCCTGCGAGCCTCGGCTCTTGATCGCCGACGAGCCGACGACGGCTCTCGATGTCACGATTCAGGCGCAGATCTTGGCGCTACTCAAAGAGCTCGTCGAGGAGTCGAACACGGCGTTGGTGATGATCACCCATGACCTGGGGGTGGTTGCGGGTCTGTGCGACGAGGTCAACGTGCTCTATGGCGGCCGTATCGTCGAACGTGGGTTGCGCCACCCGCTCTTCAAGGTCCCCCGGCACCCTTACACCGGCGGTTTGCTGGCCTCAATTCCGCGACTGAACGAACCACGCGGCCAACGGTTGACCCCGGTGCCCGGCTCGGTGGCCGACAACATCCCGTGGGACGGAGGGTGCGCCTTCGCGCCGCGATGCTCAAGCGAGGTCGATGCCTGCCGCGAGTCCAGTCCCGAACTCGTCGCTGACAGCGCGGTCACCGACGATCGACTGCTGCGCTGCCATAACCCGTTAAGCAGTGATCCTGGCACGGATGATCCCGGTTCGGCCGTTGACCACAGTGACCCGAGTGAGGACCTGCAATGACTGGCCCCGACCTGCTCGTTGACGTAAGAGATCTCAAGATGCACTTCCCGATCAAGGCAGGGGTTATCTTCGACAAAACCATCGGCTACGTCTACGCGGTGGATGGCATAGACCTAAAGATTGAGCGTGGTGAGACCTACGGACTCGTCGGCGAGTCCGGTTGCGGCAAGTCGACCTTCGGACGGGCGCTGCTGCAGTTAGACGAGCCGACCGGGGGCGAGGTCTATTTCGACGGGGTGAACTTGGCCAGCCTCAAAGGCGAGAAGCTACGCACCCAAAGGCGCCACATGCAAATGGTTTTCCAGGACCCGATGGGCTCGCTGGATCCGCGGCAGACGGTGGAGCAGTTGCTGCTAGAAGGCATGAAAGCCCACGGGTTGACCAAGACCCAGGATGCTCGCGAGCGCCTGATCGACCTCCTGAAGGCGGTCGGACTGCCGCAGAACTCACTCAACAAATACCCGCACGAGTTCTCCGGGGGTCAGCGCCAACGCATCGGTATTGCTCGCGCGCTGGCGGTGGAGCCTCAGTTGATCGTCGCTGACGAGCCGGTCAGTGCTTTGGACGTGTCAGTCCAGGCCCAGGTCATCAACCTGATGCAAGACCTGCAGAAAGAGTTCGACCTGACCTACCTGGTCATTGCCCACGACCTCGCGGTGGTGCGACACATCAGCGATCGGATCGGTGTGATGTATCTAGGAGCCCTAGTCGAGGAGAGCAGCGCCGACGAGTTGTACGACACCCCGCTGCACCCCTACACCCGGGCACTGATGTCGGCCGTACCAGTGCCTGACCCGGTGATTGAGGACTCGCGAGAGCAGCTGTTACTCGCCGGGGATCTGCCCAGCCCTTCGAACCCGCCCAGCGGGTGCCGTTTCCATACCCGGTGCCCGTGGCGCCAGAAGACCAAGTGCGACGAGACTCGACCGGAGTTGCGCGTCCTGCAGGTCCAGGGCGCGAGTGAAGGTCACCGGGTTGCCTGTCACTGGGCGGAGCAGATCGCCAACGGCGAGCTCCAACCCCACACCGTCACCACCACTACGACTGACCCCACCGAAGGTGCCTCGCACACCGAGCATGACTCGCTTTTCGCGGCCCAGTCCGTGACCGAAGCGGAGTAGATTGCGCGCATGCCTGCGCGACTGCTTGTTATCCAACACTCCGCCACCTGCCCACCCGGCCTGCTCGGTCAGTGGCTGACTGAGCGTGGCATCGAGCTCGACGTGCGGGCCGGCGACGAGGGTGACGCCATACCCGCGTCGTTAGCCGAGCACGACGGCCTCATGGTGATGGGTGGCGGCATGGGGGCCAACGACGACACCGCCTGCCCGTGGTTGCGGCCAGTCAAAGCCTTGATCGCCGACACGCTGAGCACCCTCAAGCCTGCACTCGGCGTCTGCCTCGGGCATCAACTGATGGCCACCGCGGTGGGGGGAACGAGTGCCCCTAATCCGCAGGGCAAGGCGCGCGGATTGACCGCCTTTGCCCCGAACGCCGAAGGTGCGGACGACCCGCTGTTGTCGAGTGCCCAGCCCGGCTCGTTGGGATTGCAGTGGAACGACGACGTCGTGAGCGGCCTGCCCGAGCAGTGCGTCGTGTTGGCCAGCGCACCCGACGGGTCGGTGCAGGCCGCCCGCTTCGGCCCGCAGGCGTGGGGCGTACAGTTCCACCCCGAGGCAACGCCGGAGATCTTCCGAAGTTGGGCGGCCCATCGCGCCACGGATGCTTCCTGGCCAATCGAGGCTCTGCATACCGCTGCGGATGAGTTCTCTGAGCGTGAAGCCGAGGTTGCTCGCGCGTGGGAGCCGCTCGCCCAGCGCTTCGCCGACATCCTCCACGAAAACGCCGAGCAAGGTGCGCCGGGCACCGACACGCTTGCGCACACCTGAGTGCTGACCCCCCGGCTCCCGGTAGGAGAGACTGAGCGCCCAGCATCCATCGAGTTTCGGAGGTAGGCCGTGGAAACGGTGTCGATCTACCTTGCCGTGACGTTCGGCGCGGCCCTACTGGCGGTGCTAATCCGATTGCCCCCGCTCGTCGGGTTCTTGGCTGCCGGATTCGCGCTCAACGCCATGGGGGTGGAGGAGTTCCCGGCGTTGCAGACCATTGCTGACCTCGGCGTCACACTGCTGCTCTTCGGCATCGGACTGAAGCTCGACGTCCGCAGCCTGCTACGGGCCGAGGTGTGGGTGACCTCGACCGCGCACATGCTGATCAACGTGGTCATCGCGGCTGGCTTCTTGTGGTCGCTGAGCGCGCTGGGCTTCGGTCTTGCTGGGCAAGCGGACTGGACGATCATCATCCTGGTCGCCTTCGCACTGTCCTTCTCCAGCACGGTGTTCGTCGTGAAGTTGCTCTCGGATCGCAGTGAGTCGCAGTCGCACTACGGCCGGGTGGCGATCGGCGTGCTGATCATCCAAGACATCGCGGCCGTGCTGTTCTTGACCAGCGCCAAGGGGGATCCACCCAGCCTGTGGGCGCTGACCCTGATCCTGCTCGTGCCCGGTGCGTGGGCTATTCGTCGTGTCTGGGACATGGTGCCGCACGGTGAGATGCAGGCGCTGTTTGGCATCGTGATGGCGCTCGTGCCGGGGTATGCGGCGTTTGAGTTGGTCGGGATCAAGGGGGATCTCGGCGCGCTGGTGCTGGGTGCGCTACTGGCCAGTCACCCGGCCGCCGGCGAGTTGTCGAAGAGCCTGTTCACCCTGAAGGAACTGCTGCTCGTCGGATTCTTCATCTCGATCGGCATGGGCACGATGCCCACCCTGTCGACGATGGCACTGGCCAGCGCCTTCCTGCTGCTGTTGCCGCTGAAGACCGGTTTGTTCTTCCTCCTGCTGTGGTGGCGTCGCCTCGGCCACCGCTCGTCGATTCTGGCTAGCCTCGTGCTAGGCAACTACTCCGAGTTTGCCTTGATCGTGACCGCCGTCGGAGTCGAAGCCGGGTTGTTGGATGAGGAATGGCTGGTCGTGCTGTCGGTCGCGGTGGCGATGAGTTTTGTCATCTCGGCGGTGGTGAACCGCTACGAGGCCGCCATGGTCCCCAAGCTGATGAAGCGTCTGCCGGCGCAAGACACCGAGCGGCTCCACCTTGAGGATCGACCGATCGACCTCAGCCGCGCCACCGCCGTGGTGTTTGGGATGGGGCGCATCGGACGGTCGGCATACGAGCAACTCGAGCGTGAATATGGGATGTCCGTCGTGGGGGTCGAGATCGACCTGTCCCGTGTCGAACGCCTTACCAAAGAGGGCCTGGACGTGCAGGAGGCCGACGCGACAGATGCCGCTTTCTGGGAGCGGACCACCAGCACCGGCCACGTGGAGCTCGTGGTGTTGGCGATGCCCTTCCACGGGTCCAATTTGGTAGCGCTGCGGCGCCTCAAGGCAGCCAACTACGACGGCACCGTTGCGGTGATGGCGCAGTACGACGACGAGGTCGAGGAAGTACGGGCGCTCGGTGCCGACATCGTCTTGCAGCTCTACAGCGGCGCCGGTAAGCAGTTAGCCGATGAGGCCTTCGAGGTCGACGCCAAGTAACTCTACGCCGCGTCTCGTGCGTTATTCACGGCAGCGAGAGGAAGTCACGAGGCCGTCTGTCGACTTCGCGCATGGTCTCTGCATCGACGGTTCCTTTGACCCCAAAGAGGTGTTTGCGGGGGACTGCCCCGCGGTTGCTCTGTCATGGCGAATGTCGGCTGTTCAAGAGCCAGGCCCGCCCCCCTCAACATCACCTGGTTCGGCCATCCCCGGTCACTTGTCGTTGTCGGCACGATGATCGCGAGCGTATCGGCCTGCGAACGCGCCGTCGGGCCTGAGGAATCCACACAGTATTGGTCATCACGCCGCCGGGTACCAACGCCAGCCGACTTTGACTCGTTCTGCCGGTCTACCAAGAGTAGACTGAGTTCATGGCTGAAACCACTACCGTCAAGGTCCACACCAGCACCCGAGACCTTCTCCTCGAGCTCGGGGCAGCCCGGCGCGAGAGCGCCGACCAAATTATCCGCGCGGCACTGGCGGCGATGAAGCGCGACGAACGCCGCGCCATCGCGGCGGCCGAGGCCCGTGAGATCAAGGATGATCCCGAGGATCGAGCGGCGATCGAGGCGATCCAGGAGGACCTGGCCGCGCTACAAGGGACGTCGTGAGGGGAGAGGTCTTCAGGCTGCCCGCCCGCGGGGAGGGGCACGAGCAGCAGGGTCGCCGGTATGCCGTGGTCCTGCAACCGGATTGGCTTACCCTCAGCACCTGGGTCGTCGCCTTCACCAGCACCAGCGCTCGAAAGACCACCTTCCGACCCGATGTCGAAGTCGCCGGTAACCGCACCCGGGTGATGTGCGATCAGATCGCTACCGTTGACCTGAACCGCCTCGCCGATCGCGCAGGATTCCTCACCCTTGAGGAGATGCAACGAGTTGACGAAAGCCTTTGCTTGGTGCTTGACCTGTAACGCAACGGACAGCTCGATCGCCCAGGCCCGAGCGCCATGTGGCGAGGCTTATCCCCGAGCGGGATCGGCTTGCGGTCGCCAATGGGGTCCTGGACTGCACGGTCAGCTGATGAGCGTGCGAAGCAGTTCGAGCCCGAGATCCGGGCTAACTTGACGCTCGGGTGGCAACATGCCGCTCGATCACATCGGCATCAATGTCCCCGACATGGCCAGCGCTAGAGAGTGCTACGACTGCCTGATGCCACTGGTCGGCTTCAGGACCTGGTTCGCAGGTGACGGCTGGGTGGCCTACGGCCCCGCCAGCGGCGAAGGAACACAACTCTTCCTGTATACCGCGTCCGAGGCAAACGCTCACTACTCACGGGTAGAGCCGGGTCTACAGCACCTCTGCTTCCGGGTGGATTCGCGCGCAGAGGTCAATGCCGCGCACTCCTGGTCTCGCGGACGGCCGGGCGACGTCATCCACGAGCCACGGACCTTCCCGAAGTACCACCCGGATCACTACGCCACCTTCTGGCTCGATCCTCACGGCTTCAAATTGGAAGTCGTGTCCTTCGAGCGCCTGGCGTAGGGGTCGCCGCCCCCGTTGCCTCTAGCGTTCGCCGCTAGGCTGGCGTTTCCGATCCGGGATCCAGAATCGAGGAGGATGGCCACCTCGATCGTGGCGGGTGTCGGTGACGGGCTGAGGGCAGGTCAAGAACTCGCGGCTATGGCGTACTCGCTGGCGAACTGGGCTAGGACGTCTAGGAGATCAGCGTTGGCGGTCATAGTAAGAACCGGCCCCCGCCTCAATATTGTCGGTCGAGATCTCCGACCAGATCCTCGTAGGGCGAACCCAGAGTCGGCGAATCCACCGTCAGATAGTCCCCGTTCCCGTTCTCGTAGATGAAAGCGGGTCTGCTGTCGTCCAACAGCATGAACTCGCCAATCTCTGTCGGCGGAGGGTCCAGTGCGCCGGGAATGGTGATACTGAGCATCGGCCCTGCTGGGTGGACCCGGATGAGTCGACGCCTGCGGACAGGAAGGGGTCGGCGTAGTTCTCCTGCCCATATTCTGGTTTTCTCATTCCCAGGCAGATGCTGGATTCAGCATGTCCAAAACCTGGGGTCAGGCCCCGTCAACGTGCGGAGTTATGTACACGGGAGTTGCCGCACCATCTGGGCACCAAGGAAAGGGGGTCACATGGCTCGCATGGATCAGATGCCCCGCGCTCGACGCCGCCGCGTCGCGTCGGGCTTTGGGATCATGGTCGCGTTGATCGGGGAAGCGTTCCTCACTGCGGGTCCACGCAACGGCCGCAACTGGGTCTTGGTCGGGCGCTTGCGCTTGTACTCGTGAAACTGCAAGTTGCGGTCGCGCCAATAGATCGCCCACGGGCCTGTCGACTTCGTATAGCGCAACCGTGCGATCGGGAACCGGGTGTGCTCGCCGGCACCGTCCCACGGTGGCCGCACCTCGACGATGTCGACGTGACGGTCCGAGATGTCGGCCTCGACCATAACCTGGTCCCAGAGGTGCTTGGGTACTCGCTCACGCGCCCAGAGACGGATGCGGTACAGATCAGTCTCGGGAAGTGCCACAACACCAGCGTGCCACCGAGTGAACGGAGTAGCGCCTGAGCGAAGAGCCGGAGCGTCGACGGGCGTCCGGACCGTCGCGGGCCAACTCGACCCCAAGAACGAGTGTTGGAGTCGGGAGAGGCCATCCGACGGTCAATCGAACACATCCGCCATAACCGCCCGCGGACTCTGTGCGGACTGACAGCATTGACCAACCTCTGAGCTGCGGAAACGTACTGGTTCAAAGGTTGAAGCCAAACGATCTCGTGGGGTTTCGATGGTCGTTGGTCATCGCCGACTGACGCCGGAAACGTCGTCTGACCTGCTCAAACGCAGTCACCGGTCCGTGGGGCGTCGACGGCGATCATCGGTCTCAGCCGGACTTCTTGCGGACCGCTGACCTCAGCCATCGAGGCCCAAGTCGAGGATCGCATTGGCGACCTCGGACGGAAACAGCGTCGACCAGATGATGTCACCCGAGCCAGGGTTCATCTCGGCGAGCGGCGACGGCTCGGGCTGCCAGTCGTCGGGCGCGACGCCAGGGACACAGTCGAGCGGCAACGCGAACATCTGCTGGTCCGGCACTCCCTCGGCGATGATCGAGAGGTAGGCCTCGTGCCCGTTCTCCGCCCTGACGAGCGCCTTGATCCGATGGTTCCGGAACTCGGCGACGGCGAGATGGCCGTTCTTCAGCGACACCACGACGAGCCGGATGACCATGCTCTTCATCTCGCGCCGCCACGCGGCGGCCTGTTCTGCAGTGAGGCGCCTCCAGTCCCAATCGGCGGGGAGCAGGTGATCCGAGGACACTGTCTTCCCCGTCGTGCACTCTCGCTGCAGCGTGGCGTAGAAGTCGCGCTGGGCGCTGTCCGCTTGGCACCGGCCAGCAGCGCCGATCCACCATGCCCCTCGGCTCGGGCGCACCCATTCCGGGAGATCAGTGCCGTGGAGCTCCGTCACGGCAGCGCGATGGTCGCTGGTCTTGACATTGAACCAGACGCGATC
>JBGTGC010000272.1:0-3388 GCA_041746935.1 Dermatophilaceae bacterium | reverse complement strand
ACACCAGCACCGGTCAGGGCGCGGGTGAGGGGGTCGTAGGTGATGGTGACGTTGATGGTGGCTTTGGGGCTGGTGGGGGCACTGTCGCCGCCGGCGAGGCCGCGTCGTAGGACGGTGAACAGGGCGTCGTGTCGGCGTTGGTTCGCGGTGCGGGGGTCTGGGCCGGTTTCGTCGGGGCAGGGCGCGGCCAACGGGGAGTGGAACAGGGCGTGGAACAGGGCGGCACCTTCGGTGCCTGTGGTCACGATGAATCGGATCAGTGACCCGTCGGCCAGCGAGGATTCGTTGACTCCGCGCACTTCGTGGGCCGCTTTCTGCCGGGCTTCGTGGTCTTTGTCGGGGACGAGTGTGGACATCATGTGTTCAGTCGCGACCCGCAGGTGCTGATCGGGGACGGCCGGGTTGGCGGCGATACCGGTCAACGACGCGACCCACCCCTCGTACTCACTCACCGGCGCTCCAGCATCTTCATTGGCAATGGCATCCGCATCATCAGCGCCGGTGTCGGGCTGGGTGTCGTCCTCGGCGGCCGGCTCTGGGGTGGTGGACACAAACGGTTTGACCCGCGCCAACGCGCGCAGAATCGTCGCCGCACGCCGCACCGGCAGCCCGGTGGACATCACCTGTTCGCGCAGGTGAGCGTGCAACGGGTGGCGCAGACCGTGGGCGAGGGTCACGAGATCGCTGACCGCCGCTGGTGCCAGCCACGGGCAGCGGCGGGTCAACCAGTTGTGGGCGCTGAGTCCTTTGTCAGAAGGCAAACCACGGTCGAGGGCTTCCATCACCAGGTGCAGGGTCAGGGTCTCGGTCTGTGCGCGGAGGGTGTCCACGTGCGCGAGCTCAGCCTTGACTTCATCGCCGCTGAGCCGAGGGAACACCGGTGAGACCGCAGCGGCTGACCTCGCTGAGATCGACGCATTAGCGACATGCCCCGCGACTACCTCACCCGGGGACTGCCACACCGAACCCGCAGGCCCATCGCGGGACTCATCGTCTGAGGGTGGCGTGTCACGAGACTCGGAATCGAACATGCGTCCACTATGCCAGGGCTGGCTGACACACCCCGACCGCCCTGTGCATAAAGGGCAGCGCCGACCCCTAGATGTGGACAAGGTCGGAATCTACGCGGCACACCCGATGAACCTAAGCAACTGATCGCGTGTGGACGCGACCGCCTTGCCCTCCTGCCAGCTAGCGTGCGACAGGGACAGACAGACATCGATGATGACTTCTGAGAGCCCCAGCGTCAGCCAGACGTCCATGCATGTGTCAGGGGAACGCCATACGACCGTTTTCGTGTGGGTCTGACTGCCAGCTCAGTCAAGTCCTGTTGTTGCTGGAAGCTTGGATCAACAGAGTGAAATCGTCACTTTCGCGTACGGTCGGAGTTACCTAGCGCGAGCCGGTGCTCTCGCGTTGCACCTGGCGGAGCTACCTGTCCTGCGACGAAGAACGGGAGATACCAGAGCAGCGGTTCGGCCCGGGGTGATCCGGCCCGGTTCGGGCTTGAGAGCACCTGGTGGCATTCAGGACGCTGGCCCGAACTCGTGGGGGCAGCGCATCATTCTGGCTCGCCACTTCGGCCACCGAGATCGTGACAGCGACACCGGGGACCTGAGCCTGTTGACGTACTTGCTCGAATCAGGATCAGACCGCATCGGCGCTCTGGACTTTCAGGCCAGAGCCACGGATTACATCCCACGACTCAGCGATGCCTCCTTGGCTCAGATGCAAGAGTCGGCGGACAGTGCAGTCCGGTGGCCGAACTCCCTCCGCGACTGGCGGAAGCGCTGCTGCGCGGCACCTCAATCGGTGGTGCGCGTCCGAAGGTCCTCCTCGAGGCTCGTCGTTTGCAATCTGAACGTGGCACCGGCTGAGGTCACGTCATCCCTGGGTCGCGACGTGTTGTCGGTCGAGCGCTTCGACAGGACCCCTATCGATGGTGAGCGCCGCCTATTGGTCTCGGCTCTGGCCATGCTCGGTCTCGACGAGA
The DNA here is from genome assembly GCA_041746935.1 of Dermatophilaceae bacterium. Taxonomy (GTDB): domain Bacteria; phylum Actinomycetota; class Actinomycetes; order Actinomycetales; family Dermatophilaceae; genus Ornithinicoccus. The sequence continues at coordinate 1,395 of JBGTGC010000272.1, read as the reverse complement.
TGATGGGGCGCTACGCCACCTACTACGACCTGGCCGACCTGATGCGCCGAAGGTTCGACAACGCCCGACGACCCTGCGAGGGGAGCGCGAAAGTCGTCTCGCGGTATGCCGTGACGCAAGCGAGGTGTATCTGCTGACCAACCAAGAGGCCGAGGAGATTATCGCCGCGCAGTTGACGTCATCGCCACGCAGTGGGACGAGGCTGCAGAAGAGTGACATTTGACGGGCTCAGGACAAACAGCGGCTGTGGAAGCGTCAGATTTTGAATGAGTGCGCACTGGGTTGAGTTGCGCACTGGGGTGAGTCAGGCAGTCGAAGCGACGGAAATCCCAGAGTGGTAACGATGGACCACCGCGTCGACCAATCGGGGATGGACCCCCAAGGGAGCTGTCGTCATCGCTGCTCCCAGCCCCGCTGCACGCGAGTGGAAGAACCCTGGTGCCAGCAGGTAGCTGACGGCCGCCACGTGCTGCGCGCCGTGAGCGTGAAGATCATCGAGCACCTCTCGCGCGGCCGGGCCTGGACCGGTCATGAAGCCGACCCGCACCGGCATCCCCGAGCACGCTGCGAGGACGGCACCCGTGCACAACACCTCTTGCCGCGCACGCGCGTCCGAAGATCCAGCCGCGGTGAGCATCAGTGCGTCCACGGAGCGTTTGTCGCCCTCGGTCCCGTCCACTCCGTCGATCTCATCACGCAGGCGATCAAGCAGCGCGTCCACCACCTCTGGAGCCACCCCCAGAGCCTTAGTGGCTGTGGCTCCGTTGTCGGCATCGCGGATCGCTTCCGGTATGTCGTGGCGCACGTGATAGCCGCTGGTCAGCAGATACGGGACAACCACCGCGCCTGGATGGGCAGCCAACACCTCGCTGGCGCTGGGGCCGCATACGTCGACGAACCCCACGCTGACATCGACCTCAGGCAGACGCGCCGCCACTGCCCTGCCCACGGCATACACCACGTCCTGGCCCTTCGGATTGGCCGTGCCGTGCGCCAAAAGCACCAGCGCAGGTGCGGTGGAAGTCACGCGTGCATCGGCACGGCAACCGCGCCCTCAGTCAAGTCCCGCCAGGCGGGACTGAGCCGGACGACATCACCGATCACGATGACCGCAGGGGAGCGGACTCCGACCCGGATCGCGTGCCCGACGATCTCATCCAACCTGCCAACGGTGGTGCGTTGCCCCGGCACGAGGCCGCGCTCGATGATGGCGACCGGAGTGTCCGCTCTGCGACCGGCAGCCATCATCGTCTGCGTCGTGTCGAGCAGCCGGGCCACGCCCATCAGCACCACGACGGTGTGGTCGCCGGTGGTCGGCAGATCAGCGATCTCATCGTGACCGGTCACCACCGTGAATCCCCGCGCCACCCCGCGATGCGTCAGCGGTATGCCGGC
>JBGTGC010000271.1:0-3747 GCA_041746935.1 Dermatophilaceae bacterium | reverse complement strand
GGATCATGGCCGAGTTTCCAGCGCTGGCCGAGCTGCTCGCGTTGTCCGTGACCGCGGGGGAGGGCACGACCCAAGCGCTGGAGCGGGTGAGCCGGCTGTCCAAAGGCGAGCTGTCGACCGAATTGGACATCGCACTGTCCTCAGCACGCACGGGCACTTCGCTGCCTGCAGCACTCGAAGGCATCAGCGAGCGCACGGGTCTCGCACCCTTGTCGCGGTTCGTCGACGGAGTCGTCGTCGCCATTCAACGCGGCACGCCGCTAGGCGAAGTGCTTCGCGCTCAAGCCCAGGATGCCCGCGAGTCCGCTCGCCAGGCGCTGATCGAAGAGGGCGGGAAGCGGGAGATCGCCATGATGATCCCCGTCGTCTTCCTCGTGCTGCCGATCACCGTTGTTTTCGCCGCCTACCCAGGTCTTGCCCTGCTCAAGTTCGCCGTGTGACCCCCAATTGTCCCGTGAGATCCGCACTACTATCCGCACTACTACAGGAGAGAAACATGAAACACCTCGAACGAGCACAGCGCCAGTTGCTGGAAGCAGTGACCGCCATGCAGTCCCGAGTCTCGACATGGGCTGATGACCGTGAGCGAGGGGATGTCCCGGGCTGGGTGATGATTACCGTGATGACTGCTGGACTCGTGATCGCCCTCACTTTGGTGGCTCGTCCGCTCTTGGAGAGCGTCTTCAGTGACGCAGTGAACTCGGTCGTCGGTACGTGAGCATGGGGGCCTTGGCCCCTGAGCGCGGGTCCGCAGTGGCCGAGTTCGCCATGGTTGCCGCCCTGGTTTCGCTGTTGTTCGCGTCCGTACTCCAGTTGGGTTATGCGCTCCACGTGCATAACACCGCCACGGCTCATGTCATCGAAGGTGCGCGCGAGGGGGCCCGTTTGGGCAACACGACTGAGCAGGGTGCTGCGCGCGCTCGGGAACTGTTGACCAGCACTCTGCCGGGGCGGTACGGCACAGCCGTGACTGGGACTCGCACGACGGTTGGTGGGGTGGAGGTGGTCGTGGTCACCGCAACGCTGCCCGTGCCACTCCTAGGGCCACTGGGGCCACCGGGAGTGATGACCGTGACCGGCCAGGCCTTTGCGGAGGATCAGTGATGGACTGGCGCTCAGAGCGGGGCTCGATGCTGATCGAGGTGCTGTTCCTCATGGTCTTGTTGATGCTTCCGCTGTTCTATCTCGTGGGGACCTTGGGCCGCCTTCAGGCAGGGGCGTATGCCGCGTCAGCCTCGGCTCGTGAGGCGGGGCGGGCCTACGTGACGGCGCAGGACGGGGGCGCTGCCCCGGACCGAGGCAGCGCGGCAGCGAATCTCGTCTTTGACGCGCATGGATTCGATGCCGGGGAGGGCACCGTGTCCATTTCGTGCAGTTCGGTGCCGTGTTTGACGCCCGGTGGGCAGATCGCGGTCACCTCGGTGGTCCAGGTAGCCATACCGCTCATTCCGGACTTCATGGCGGGAGCGGTGCCGACATCGGTGTCGATGACGTCCTCGCACATCGAGTCCGTCGATGCCTTCCGGGAGGGATGAGGATGCATGAGGCGATGGGAGAGGGTGACGAAGGCGGAATCAGCGTGCTCGTGATTGGCATGATGTCGATCGCTTTGCTGCTGATCGTGGGTGTCATCGCCGCTACGTCGATCCAACTCAGTCGGATCCAGCTCCTGGATGCCGCGGATGCCGCGGCTCTGGACGCTGCCGATTCAGTGGCCGAAGAATCCGTCTACGGCGGTGGTGTCGACGATGGGGTGCCGCTCACCAGTCAAGGAGTTGCTGCCGCGGCAACCGAACATCTGGGCGGTCGGCAGCGTCCGGCCCGCATCACCTCGTGGGCGGTCGCTTCCGGCACCGGGACCCCTGATGGTCGCACGGCCCTTGTCCGCGTGCAGGGACAAGCCGCCATTCCGGTGATCAGCCGGGCGATCGGAGCCTTCGGTGGCTCGGTCACCATCACCGTGGAGTCCAGCGCTCGGTCCGACCTCGACTGAGGGCAGGAGCCAACAAACCGGCGCGGAGCACCTAGCGCGACGTCGCTGAGGGGGTGCGTCCTAGGAGCGCAACCAAACGATCCACCGCTGTGGCATGGTCATCGACGGGTTGGGAAGTGTCGAAGGGGGAGCGGTCTGGCGGCAACTGGCTCATCATTCCGCGGCTGAACTGTAACGCCTCGGCGGCAGCGGCCTCACTGAAGGCGACGTCTTGACCCGTTGACCGTGCGACATCCCACCCGTGCACGATCGTCTCGACGAGGCACAGGCGTGCTGCGACTGCTCCGGGCACTGGCCCGAAGCCGACCGTGACCGTTTGGGTCAACACGGCGGGATCGGCCGAGGCGTGGACAACGACTCGCGCAGCCTCGGCATACGTCGCGGCTAACTCCCCATCCGGAGTGTCCGCATGCTCCGGGCGGCTCGGTGATTCCTGGGCCGACAACACTTCTGCGGTCAGGGCGCAACTGCCGGCGAGGTGCTCTACGAGTTGCCGGACGGTCCAGTCGTCGCACACGGACGGCTTCGTCCAGTCATCGGCACCGACGCCGCGAAGAATGGCTTCGGTGCTGTCCATCGTGGACTCGAGGTGCTCGCGAATATCGCTCATGTCCCTATGATCCACGTTCGGCGCGCCACGCTGTCCCATCGACTTAACGACACCGCAGCAATCGGGTCGCCTTGTTCCGATTGAATGTGCTCCTGCACGAGGCTGACCGCCTCGGCCAGCATCTCCGGTTCTAGTCGTGCAGCCAAAGTCACGTGCGGAACCCATTGACCAGGCGTGAGGTATGCGGATTGGCCGGGGCAGTCCACCAACGCCTGCGAGACCGCCGCGTGGAGCGACAGGAGGGGCTCGGTCACCACGACCATTCGCGCCAACACCACGCGCCGCCCACCCAACAGCACAATCGGGCCCAGCCGCAGCAGCATCGGCACGGCAGGGATCTTCCCGGCCAGCCGTGTCTCAGCGGTTTCATCGATCTCATCGGCCACTCCGACCGTGACGTGTGGCGCGTTGCTGGGCGAGGCGTGATCGGCCTGGCTAGGTAAGCCTGCCTCGGCCAAGACCGCCCACTGCGCGCGCACCGCAGCATCGGCGGCATCATCGAGCAGGAGTTCGACGGACTGCACCATGGGGCTGCCTAGTTCAGCGGGACGAACTTGAAGGCTTCGGCCAGCCGGCCCTCGGGTAGGTCGAACCGTTGCGCGGTCGCGGCCATCCACTCGCCCAAAAACGTCTCCAACTCGGCCCTATGCCCAGTCTGGCTGGAGTGCTGTCGCAGCGCGCTGACCTTTGCGTCGAACGTGTCGGTGACGTCGACCGGGTGATCGGCTGCGGGGTGTGCCATCAGCCAGATCTCGCCGACGTGCCAGAAATCCGAACCCAACTCGGGCCAGGCAAAGGGGTTCTCCGCCGCCGGATAGCAGGCCCGCACGGTGGCCTCGCCGGCCGCCAGGTGGTCTGGATGGGAAGCCATGATCCGGTCGTACCACCGCTCGGGGGACTGGCACAACACGCGCTGCGGCCGGACGTCGCGGATGACCTGCACGATGTCACGCTGCAAGTCGAAGCTCGGCTCCAGCCACCCGTCGCGATAGCCGTCGAGGAAGCGCACGTCGGTGACGCCCAACTCGCCGCTCGCGGCCCGCTGCTCCCGCTCACGCAACTCGGACATCTTCGAGATGTCGGCATCCGGCCGTGCACCGTGCTCACCGTGGGTCAGACACAACACCGTCACGCGTATGCCGGC
>JBGTGC010000270.1:0-3285 GCA_041746935.1 Dermatophilaceae bacterium | reverse complement strand
TCTTGCTGCTCGTTCTGGGCGGGCACCTCGTCCTGCTGGCCCTCCGGGACGTCTCCCCTATCTCGTGCCGGGGCATCGTCCTGCTGCTCGTCTTGCGCCGGAGCCTCATCGGATTGCCCGTCCCGAGCCGGGGCCTGCTCCTGCTGCGGCTTCTGGTCGGTGTCGTTTTCGCCAGAGCCACTGCTCGATCCCACGACCCCGGAGAACGAACTTCCGACCGAGGTGTCACTCGTGCCGCCCGTGTAGGTGGACACGGCGCGACCGGTCGACAACTCAAAGGCCAGGATGACGCCTATCGTGATGGCGAACAGGGCTCCGGCCAGCACTGCGATGCGCTTCCACGGCAGCCCGTGCAGCAAGGGCCTTAGGCGGTCTGGGCTGGTCTCGACAGCATCGTCTGCTTCCGGAGGTGCCCCATCCAGAGGTGCCGGTTCCTCGGCTCGTGGACCCACCGCCGGGCCTCCGGCCATCACACGCTCTCGAGGGCGGGCCCTACGCGCCTCGGCGAGGCTCTTTGCGGCGGCGACTCGGTCCTTGGTCAGTCTCATCGAGTGGGCGTAGACAGCACCGCCCACCGTGATGCAGAGGCTTCCCAGAGCCGCACCCAGAAGCGTGCCAGCTGCCCCCAAGGTTGACAGCACCACGGCCGAAGACACGGCCCCTAAAGATGCCCCCACCACGTTGAACCAGTTGATTTCCAGACGTTCTTGCGTATTCACTCTGTCGACTATCCGCCCTCGAATCAGGGCGGCAAAACACAACACGCCGCGGGCGTGCTCAGAGGGTGATCAAGATCTCACGCCAGGTGGACGGTGCCCGCGCCGGTGCCTTTGAACCCGCATACCCGTTCGTAGAAGTCCGCGATACGGGGTTCGTAGTCCACATGCAGCCAATGGCACCCCAACGTGCGCGCTTCGTCGATGGCCCGCGTCACCAGGGCGCGGCCAATCCCCCGGCGTTGGTGCGCGGGGGCCACCACCGTGTCGAGTAGCACGGCGTGCGCTCCCCCGTCGCCGATGACATTCACAAAGCCGACAAGCCGCTCGCCTTGATGGGCGGTGATCCAGCAGATGCTGTGCCGCTGCAGCCGTCTCGACCACGGCACGAAACCGCTACCATCGGCCTTGAAAGCCAACGCGTGCAAGGCAGTCAACTCCTCGTCGTCCACCGGGCCGTCGACTCGGAAAATCGTTTCCGGCGCAGCGGATTCGGTCGCGAGGGGCTGGGTGCCCGGCGATCCGTTCTGCGACATGACCCCATCCTTAGTGATGGATGCAGCCGTGACCACAGCAGGACGGTCACGATCAGATAACCGATTCCTGGCGTCGACAACGGTCGGTATGCCGTGGCGTCCGGTTACGGTGCTTGTATGCCTTGCGTGCATCTCGCCACCCGCCCCTCTCGATGGCCGCTGGCGACTCTGCTGACGGCATACCGGAGGCGTTGATGGCAGCCGGAAGACGGGTGGGCGCGCCGGACACCAAGGCCCAGATCGTGTCCGCTGCGCGATCAGAATTTGCCAGCAAGGGGTACGACGGGACGTCGATGAGAGCCGTCGCCCGCGCCGCAGGCGTCGACCCGGCGCTGATCCACCACTACTTCCAGGGCAAGGAGGGGCTGTTCCTCGCCGCCCTCGAAGTGCCGTTCGACCCTCGCCCCGAGCTGGCTCGCGTCCTAATAGGTCCTCGCGAGGAGATGGGGGCGAATCTGATCGGCCTGGTGCTATGGCTGTGGGACGACCCTGAGCGGCAAGAGCTGTTCTTGACCTTGATGCGCTCCTCGTTCACCACGGCCGAGGGCACCCAACTCATCAGGGACGGGCTGTTGCGGACCGTCATGTCCGAGGTGGCCGCGCGGGTGCCGATGGACGATCCCACCCGGCAACTGCCGCTCATCGCGACGCAGACCGGCGGCATCATTCTGGCTCGCTACATCCTGCGCCTCGAACCGATCGCGTCGATGCCCGCCGCTGAATTGATCGCTATCTACGGGCCGATAGTCCAGGGCTTTCTGGACGGCGATCGGGGTTGACAGCCGCGGGTGCCTGAGTAATATTCATCACATGGTGAATAACCAGCTGGCAGTCGACGTGGACGATCTACACGTCACCAGGGGCGGCCGCCATGTGCTCTCGGGCCTGGCCTGCTCGATGACGCGTGGGCAGATCACCGGCCTGCTCGGTCCCTCTGGATGCGGTAAATCCACGCTGATCCGCTCCATTGTGGGAGTGCAAAAAGTGGCGTCCGGAACCGTGACCGTGTTGGGTGCGGCGGCCGGTTCTGCTGGTTTGCGGCATCGCGTCGGCTACGTGACGCAAGCGCCGAGCGTCTACGCCAACCTCTCGGTGACCGACAACGTGGCGTTTTTCGCCCGGGTGCTGAACGCCCCACGAGCCGAGGTCATCGAGGTCATCGATCGGGTCGGGCTGCGTGAGCACCGTGATGCTCTGGCCGGGAACCTGTCCGGTGGCCAACTGAGTCGCGCATCCTTAGCAGTGGCGCTGCTCGGCAATCCGCCCGTCTTGCTGCTCGATGAGCCCACAGTCGGCCTGGACCCCGTGCTGCGCGTGGACTTGTGGGAGATGTTCCGACGGCTCGCCGAGGAGGGCTCGACGTTGCTGATCTCGAGCCACGTGATGGACGAAGCAGTGTTGTGCGACCAACTGCTCTTGATGCGCAACGGGGACATCTTGGCTTCGGACACTCCTGAGGGCCTGTGCGCCTCGACCGGCTCGGCCAACGTCGGCGATGCGTTCTTGCACCTAGTGCGCGCCGGGGAAGGGAGCGCCGCATGAGCCCCCGGATCACCCTGGCTATCGCCTTACGGGTGTTGCAGCAGTTGCGCCACGACCGGCGCACCGTCGCATTGCTGCTGCTGGTGCCGTGTCTGCTGATGACGCTGCTGTGGTGGATCTACATCGACAACGACCAGATCTTCGACCGTGTCGGCGGGCCACTGCTCGTGGTTTTCCCGTTCGTCATCATGTTCCTGATCACCTCGGTCACGACGCTCGCCGAGCGCACCTCGGGCACGTTGGAGCGATTGCTGGCGATGCCGATGAACAAGGTCGACTTCCTGCTGGGGTATGCCTTGGCCTTTGCCCTCGTGGCTGTGGTGCAGTCTGCTCTGACGACCGCTCTGGCTGTCTGGGTGTTGGATCTGCGGGTGGCTGGCAGCGTGCTCAGTTTGATGGTGATCGCGGTGTTGAATTCGGTGCTCGGCACGGCTTTGGGTCTGCTGGTCTCGGCCTTCGCGCAGACCGACTTCCAAGCCGTCCAGTTCATG
>JBGTGC010000269.1:0-2508 GCA_041746935.1 Dermatophilaceae bacterium | reverse complement strand
GGACGCTGAGCACGCTGGCGACCTCGAAACTGCCGGGTCAGCACGAGAGACTCCGGTCGATGCTCGCCGAACGGGTCATGCGGATCACCGTCAAACCGTTCATGGACATCAACACCATGATCGAAGAGCGGCTGACGCAATGTTGTGTGCACGTCGCCACCGTGAATGAGAGCGACGGCTCACATCAGTGCGCGCCGTTCTGCGCCGTCCAGGCGTAGGCACCTCTGGCTCGCACCCGCATCTCAACGGCGACCTCAGCGCGTGCCGCGCCAGCTTCGCCAGCCGCGTCGAACTCGACAACCTCCCGACGCCGCATACCGATTGAGGTGGTGTGACCATGACCGATCGACCTGCTTCGGTGACCGGCACCGGCGTGCCCGGCGCTCCTGACCTCTCTGCGACCGAGGCTGAGCCGGGCCCCGATCCGCTGCGGCTCTGCATTTTCGCGACCGTGGCCGCACTCGGCTGGCTGCTCGGGCCGCTGGCGTTGTTGGTCTTCGCCGTCCTGGGCTTCACCGGATACGCGAAGGCCAGGCGAGCCGGTTTGATGCGCTCGAAGTGCCTGCTCGGCGACACACGCACCGTTTTGGCCTACCTGGCCGCTCTCGCACTTGTCGCTGACCTCGGAATCACCCTGGAGGTGCATTCATGGCTGACGTAGATCCACCCGACTCAGACCCGGAGAACCCCTACGCCTACACCGGGAAGCCCCCCCCACCACAACCACCTCAGCAGCCACCGGCTCCGCCACCGGCGGGCTACCCGGCGCTCGGTGGACCCCCCACGCAAGGGCCACCGACGCAGGGATGGCCACAGTGGCAACCGCCGCCACCCGATGAGGGTCAGCAGCCGCGCAAGGGCCTATGGCGGCCCGCGATCGTGGGTTGCATCGCCACCGTCATCCTGCTCACCGCCAGCATTCTGTTGGGCATCTTCGGGAATGAGAGCCTTTACTGGATCGGGTCAGCCAGCGGAATCCTGCTCACCGTCGGCTTCGTCGCCTGCCTGATGATGCTGATCCCGGGCAAGACCCGACGGTGGGCTGGCGGGCTGTTGATCGGCTTCTGCGTCGGCCTCGCTGTGGCCCTGGTGATCTTTGCGGGCGTCTGTGTGATCGCGTTCGCCGCCTACGATCCAGGCTACTGATCCCACGGCACCGCTGAGCCTCAAATTTGGCGGCGCTCCCGCACGGCCTCGACGATCTCGCTGATGGCCTCGGCCACCGGCACTCCGTTCTTTTGCGTGCCATCTCGATAGCGGAACGACACTGCCCCCGCCGCCTGGTCCACTTCGCCGGCGATCAGCATGAACGGCACCTTGGACTTCTGCGCCGTGCGAATCTTCTTGGCGAATCGGTCGTCCGAACTGTCGACCTCGACTCGGATACCCTGCGCCCGCAGCAGCGTGGCCACCTCGTAAAGGTGATTCTCGAAGGCCTCGGCCACCGGGATGGCGGTGACCTGGACAGGTGAGAGCCACGGAGGGAACGCTCCGGCATAGTGCTCGACCAGCACCCCGATGAACCGTTCGACGGAGCCGAACTTCGCCGAGTGGATCATCACGGGGCGCTGGCGTGAGCCGTCGGCGGCTTGGTATTCCAACTCGAACCGCTCAGGCTGGTTGAAGTCGACCTGCACCGTCGACATCTGCCACGTCCGACCGATCGCGTCACGGGCCTGCACCGAGATCTTGGGGCCGTAGAACGCCGCACCGCCCGGGTCCGCGACGAGCTCAAGGCCGGACTCGACCGCCACCTGCTCCAGCATGTCGGTGGCTGCGGCCCAGTCCTCGTCACTCCCGATGAATTTGTCACCAGTTCCCCGGGTGGACAGTTCCAAGTAGTAGTCGGTCAGACCGAAGTCGCACAGCAGACCGAGCATGAACTGCAGCAGGTGACGGATCTCTGCGGGTGCTTGTTCACGCGTGACGTAGGAGTGCGAGTCGTCCATCGTCAACCCACGTACCCGGGTCAAGCCATGCACCACACCTGACTTCTCGTAGCGGTAGCACGCCCCGAATTCGAACAAGCGCAGCGGCAGCTCCCGATAGGACCGTCCCCGGGACCGATAGATCAGGTTGTGCATCGGGCAGTTCATGGCCTTGAGGTAGTAGTCACTGCCTTCAAGGGCCATCGGCGGAAACATCGTGTCTTTGTAGTAGGGCAGGTGCCCGGAGGTGTGAAACAGATTCTCTTTAGAAATGTGTGGGGTGCTGATGTAGTCGAAGCCTTCTTCGATGTGCCGGCGGCGGACGTAATCCTCCATCTCGCGTCGGAGCACTCCACCCTTGGGGTGGAAGACCGGCAGGCCCGAGCCCAGCTCTTCGGGAAAGGAGTACAGGTCGAGCTCGGTGCCGAGTTTGCGGTGATCGCGCCGCTCGGCCTCGGCCAGGCGATCGAGGTATGCCGTCAGCTCGGCTTTGGAAGGCCAGGCCGTGCCGTAGATGCGCTGGAGCTGGGGGTTCTTCTCACTGCTCCGCCAATAGGCCGCGGCGCTGCGCATGATCTTG
>JBGTGC010000268.1:0-3758 GCA_041746935.1 Dermatophilaceae bacterium | reverse complement strand
TCCGGACGGCCTCAACGGCGCCCAAGGCAAACCAATCGCCTGGGCCCGAGCGCAGCATTGAACGAGCGCCCGCCGCGCCGGGGTTGCCGATCACGCTCAGCGGCAATCCCCTGATCAGCGCGGCTGGGATCTGGTGCGTCTTGCCCTTCACCAGGTCAGCCGCGGCGGCAATTTCGTCGGCGATCGCCCGGGCCGTGACCTGCAGAGGGCGTCCGTCCGCGTCGGTGTGATCGCCGCCGCGCAGGTCATCCAGCACCTGCACCGCACACGTGCCCAGCGCGAAGTCCACCTGGCCCTCGCGCCAGGGCCGTCCGGCCGTGTCGCTGATCACGACTGCGATCCGAGGCAACGGTGCAGGAGCATAGGCACCGAGCAGACCGGCATACAGGCTGCGCGCGGACAGGTCGGGATCTGCCGGCAAGACCAGGGACCCCCCGTGCGGCCCGGTGTTGGAGTTGTCCACGCCTGCCGCCGCCATGACCGGGCCCGCGGTCGAGGCGACGATCCGGGTCGTTCCCGCGGGGGTGCGACGTTCGGCGACGACTCGGTCGCTCTGTGAGAGCACGAGGTCGTCCAACGTAGGGACCCCGCCTCGATCAGTCGATTGCTCAGAACCACTCTGCACGCGCAGGCCTTGGGCCTTGGACACGATCTTGCTCGAGACGACGAGCACATCCCCGTCGCGCAGCTCGAGTTCGGCGGCGTCCAGGGCCTCCCGCAGCAACCGCGCCACGTCATGGTTCGGCAATACCTCGGGTATGCCGAGCAGCGGCAGGATCCGCACCTCACCAGGAACGCTCATTCGGCGAGGTCTTGGGCCAAGGCGAGCGCGTCGGCGGCGATGGCCCCGGCCTGATCGACATCGCGCATCTGCAGGTCGCGAGACCGCGTCCGCACGCCTTCGTATTCGCCCCCCGCGTCGGCGTCGGCGTCATCGACGAGCCAGCCGTCGAGGAAGTCCCGATAGAGGCCGGCCACGCCCGCAGCGGTCACCGGCACCCCAAGAGGAGCCAAACAGGCGTCGGCGTGTCCGCGCACGGGTGCCCCGGCGATGATCGGAGACACTCCGACCACGGGAGCGCGAGTGCCGCGTAGGGCGTCGCGGACTCCCGGCACACCGGTGATGATGCCGATGGAGACCACCGGGTTGCTGGGCGGGAGGAGCACCACATCGGCCTCGCGGATCGCCTGCAGCACCCCCGGTGGCGCGGTTGCCCCACTCAGCCCAGCGACGACGAACCTGATGGCTGGCACCGCTGCCCGCATCTGCACCCACCATTGTTGGAAGTGCACCGCGCGCTCGGCCCCTGGGTCGGCTCCAGGGGCATTGTCGGCGATGACGACGTGGGTTTCGATAGGCTCGTCGGTCGCGGGTAGGAGCGTGATCCCGCGCGCGTCCAGTCCCCATCGCGTAGCCAGTCTGCACGTGACCTCGCTCAACGAGAGTCCCTGCGCCAGCCAATGGCTGCGCGCAAGGTGAGTTCCCATGTCGCGGTCACCTAGGCCAAACCAGGTCGGTTGCACCCCCAATTCGCGCAGCTCGCCCTGCGCGAGGAACGACTCGTGCGCGCGGCCCCACCCCTGCCCCTCGTGGACGGCTCCGCCCAGGGTGTAGAGAAGCGTGTCGAGGTCCGGACAGACCCGCAGTCCGTACAGCGTGATGTCGTCGCCGGTGTTGCCGATGACGGTGATCCGGGCGCCTGAGCCGGTGTCTGGGTCCCAGGCCAACCCGGCCGTGTCGAGGTGGTGCCGAAGGCCCCGAATGAAGCGAGCGCCCCCAACTCCTCCAGCCAAGATAGTGATGTGCATGAAGTCATTGTGCTTGGTCCCCACTGGCGGCAGAACGCCTGCCGCCGAGCAGGTGCGAGGGCCCGAGCGTCCAACAGAACAGTCTTCTAGCAGATTTGGGGTTGACGAAGGGGGATGACACGCGTGTAATTTAGACCTGTCGCGTGGTTCTCACCGGAGAAACGCTGCGACACCCAGTGCTGGCGAGGGTCGAGGAGGAGCCGTGCACGATTTTGATGTGTTGACGTTGCTGAGCGTGGCCGAAGGTGGCGAAGAAGCGTCGTGGCAGGAGCGGGCCTTGTGCGCCCAAACCGACCCCGAAGCGTTTTTTCCCGAGAAGGGCGGCTCCACACGAGAGGCCAAAAAGGTCTGCGTCGGGTGCGAGGTGACGTCTGAATGCCTGGAGTATGCACTTGCCCACGATGAGCGCTTCGGCATCTGGGGTGGGTTGTCCGAGCGCGAGCGCCGCAAGTTGAAGAAGAGAGCAGTCTGAGCGCGCGCTCCGACCACGAGCAGGTGCCGTGTCAGCGCAGAACCGGGCGGTCGAGGGTGTCACGGTCGTCGTGCACGGCGACGCCGACGAAGATTCGCTAGGGGGGCTGCTCGACGCGTTGATTCCGCAGGCTCAGTGGTGTGCGCGAGTCATGTGCGCGGGGGACAAACCTGGAGCTGCCCAGCACCCGCTGTTCTCCGAGCATGGGATCGCGTGGGTGCCATTGGCTGCTGGGTCTGGGTCTGGGTCACTTGCCGATGAGGCACTGGCGGTGTCGGGGGAACCCGCGCAGTGGCTGTGGTTGTTGAATGCACAGAGTCGGCCGCACCCGGACGCGCTACCGCAGATGCGGGCGGTGGTGCAGGGGTCGAGCCGTGTGGGCGTCGTCGGACCGAAGTTGGTGGTGCTGGACGAGCCGCGTGCTGTGCTCGGTGTTGGGCACCGCATCACCTCGTGGGGACGGTCGTTGGACGATCTGGATCGTGGATCCTGGGACCAGGGGCAATTCGACGAGCGGCGTGACGTCATCGGTGTGCCACTGGAGGGGATGCTGATCCGCGGCGACGTGTTGGCTCAGCTCGGTGGGGCGGAGTCCGAATTCGATGCGGCTACCGCAGGACTGGATGTCTGCTGGAGGGCTCACCTTCTCGGTCACCGAGTGCTGGTGGCTCCGCAAGCCGTCGTCGCTGCGCCACGGCCAGCGCAGTCGGGCACAGGAAATCGAGATCGGGCGTTGCTAGCCCTGGCCAGGGGCTCGTGGTGGCGACTGCCAGCCCGTTCCGTCGCCATGTTGATCACCTCGCTGGGTTCTCTCGTGCTGCTCCTGGCCCTACGTCGCCCGCGTGCTGCTCGCCGCGCGTGGTCCGAGGCGAGCGCGGTGCTGTGGCCGGGTCGTGCGCACCGTGCGCGATGGGGATTTCGGGGTAAGGCGGTGGTCGGCGAACGCGACCTGCGCGGGTTGTTCGAGTCGGAGTCTGCTCGGCGCACGGCAATGCGCTCGGTGCATCACGGTGACAGTTTTGAGGCGGACGGGAGCCGGTCGCGCGTCGGCGACGAGGTCCCGCGAGGTCGCTCGATCGGCGCTATCGAGGCAGGGCCGGTCTCCGAGGATACTCACTCGCTGACCGATGAGGAGCGATCCGCGACCCGACGATGGTGGAACTGGCCGTTGGTGACGGCGCTTCTGCTTGTGGTCGCCACCACTGCCGCACGCTGGCGGGATCTCGGGGCCGGGTTGGCTCCCGCGGGATGGGGAGTCGCGGGCCCGGAAATCAATGCTGTTTCGGCGGATTCGCCTTCACTCTGGAACGCATGGGCTCACCCGTTTGCCGGTGCCGGCCTCGGGGAGGTGGGGCAGGGGCCGCCGTGGCTCCTGCCCGCTAGTGCCCTGGCCTGGCTTGTCGAGCGTCTGCCGGCAGGGCCGGAGAGCTTGCACGTCGCCGGGGTCGCGACTGCCTGGTTCTTATGCGTCTCGGGG
>JBGTGC010000267.1:0-31104 GCA_041746935.1 Dermatophilaceae bacterium | reverse complement strand
CGCTCATGCAACCGTCGGACTTCGCGTTGCTCGGCCCGCCACCGCTGCACGATGCTGCGCTCGGCCTCCCCACGCTCCCCCAGAGATCTGCCCAACCGGCGCAGCTCGCGCTCATCGGTCGGCATCATATGGCTGCGGCGGAGTTTGGCCAGTTGGATGCGGTGCTCCAGACACCGAAGCAGCCGGTATGCACGGTCCAAGGCGGCCGCGTCGTCGCGCCCGACATACCCCCCATCGCGCAATGCCCGTAGCGCTTCAAGCGTGGTGCCTGAGTGCAGCGTGTCGTCGGCCCGACCATGGACCATCTGAAGCAACTGCACGCTGAACTCGATGTCACGAAGCCCACCTGGGCCAAGCTTGATCTGATGATCTGAGCTGGCCGCCGGCACATTCTCCTCGACCCGGCGGCGCATTGCCTGAACGTCATCGACGAACCCTTCGCGGCTACCCGCGTCCCACACCAGTGGCCGCACGATGCCCAACCACTCCTCGCCGAGGTCTTCATCCCCAGCGATGACCCTGGCCTTGAGCAGGGCCTGGAACTCCCAGTTTTTAGCCCATCGTTGGTAGTACTCCCGGTGACTGGCCAGGCTGCGTACCAACGGTCCGTTCTTGCCCTCGGGTCGCAACGCCGCGTCGACGGGCCACAAAGATCCCTCGGCTGTGGCTTCCCCGCAGATCCGCATGACCGCGCTGGCCACATGAGTGGCGACTTTCATCGCCGCCGCTTCGTCGGCCCCTTCGACCGGTGCAGCGAGGAAGATGACGTCCACGTCCGAGATGTAATTAAGCTCGCGACCGCCGCACTTGCCCATCCCGATGACCGTGACTCTGGCCTGCTCGGAATCAACAACCTGGGTTTGGGCCAAGACCAAGGCGGCTTGGACGGCCGCTGAGGCCAAGTCGGCCAGCGCCTGCGCGACCTGCGGCAAAATGTCCAGGGGGTCTTCTGCGCTCAAGTCCGTGGCGGCGATCCGCACCATCTGCTTGCGGTAGGCCACGCGCAACGCTTCGGCACCCGCCCGCCCGGTGAGTTCATGGACCGTTTCGACGACCTCGTTGGGCTCGGACGACTCCCCGTCCGCAGCGTCGCCGACGTGCTCGGGGTGTTTGACCAAGTGATCAGCCAGGGCGCTCGATGCACCGAGCACTCGCAGCACGCGGGATCGCGCGTCGCCGGGGTGGGCCAGCACGCTTGCCACCGCAGCATCCCCTTCGACCAACCGCACCATGGCAAGCGCCGCCTGATCAGGATCGGCGACCGATCCCAAATCAGAGACGAGTTGATCGACATCGACCTTGCCTGGCAGTTGGGCGACGATTGCGCTGATCACCGCAGCCGAGTTCTTGGTCCGGGTGAATCCGGCGCGGGCCAAGTCAGCCACGGGTAGGTCCAGGCGATCGGTCACAGACGCACCAGGTATCGGTCGAGCTCGAAGGCGGTGACCTGAGAGCGGTAGTCCGCCCACTCCTGCCACTTGTTGCGCAGGAAGAAGTCGAACACCTGCTCGCCGAGCACTTCTGCGAGCAACTCACTTTCCTCCATGATCGCCACCGCCTCACCGAGGGATTGCGGCAGCGGGTCGATGCCCATGGCCCGACGCTCACCATCGGTCAGGCTCCACACGTCGTCCTCGGCCTCGTCCGGCAACTCATACTCCTCTTTGATGCCCTTGAGCCCGGCCGCCAGCACCACCGCATACGTCAAATAGGGGTTGCAGGCCGAGTCGATCGAGCGGATTTCAACGCGCCGGGAGTGTCCCTTGCCGATCGAATACATCGGCACCCGCACCATGGCGCTGCGATTGTTGTGCCCCCAGCAGACGTATGCCGGGGCCTCGCCGCCGCCCCACAGGCGCTTGTAGGAGTTCACCCATTGGTTGGTCACTGCGCAGATCTCGCGAGCGTGCACCAAGAGCCCGGCCATGAAGCGGCGACCGGTCAGCGACAGCTCGTAGTCCGCAGACGGCTCGTAAAACGCGTTGGTGTCGCCCTCGAACAGCGAGATGTGGGTATGCATCCCCGACCCCGGCTGATCAGCCAGCGGCTTGGGCATGAAGCTGGCCAGCGAGCCGTGCTGCAGGGCGACCTCACGAACGACCGTGCGGAAGGTCATGATGTTGTCCGCCATCGACAGCGCGTCGGCATACCTCAGGTCGATCTCGTTCTGGCCTGGGCCGCCCTCGTGGTGGCTGAACTCCACCGAGATCCCCATCTGCTCCAGCATGGTGATGGCCGAGCGGCGGAAGTCGTGCCCGTCGCCGCGGGCCACGTGGTCGAAGTACCCGGCGTTGTCGACCGGCACCGGGATCGTGCCCGACTCGTACGGCTCCTTGAACAGGTAGAACTCGATCTCCGGGTGGGTGTAGAAGGTAAAGCCCTGGTCGGCGGCCTTGTCGAGCGTGCGCTTCAGCACGTAGCGCGAATCAGTCATGGCCGGGCTGCCGTCGGGCATCCGGATGTCGGCAAACATCCGTGCCGTGCCGGGGTTGTCCCCGCGCCACGGCAGCACCTGGAACGTGCTGGCGTCGGGCTGGACGACCATGTCGGCCTCGTAGACGCGGGTAAAGCCCTCGATGGCGCTGCCGTCGAAGCCGATGCCGCCGCTGAAGGCCTGCTCCAACTCGGCGGGCGCGACGGCGACGGACTTCAGCGCCCCCAAGATGTCGGTGAACCAGAGCCGCACGAAGCGGATGTCCCGTTCCTCGATGGTGCGGAGCACGTACTCCTGCTGACGATCCATGCGCTCATCCTGCCGTATGCCGTCAGTGGGGCCTGACAGACTGACCGAGTGGAGTTCTTCAGTGCCTACGACCAAGGGTTTGCGCGGGTGGCGACCTGCACCGTCCCGGTGGCCATCGCCGACCCGGCCACCAACGCTGCCCGGACCATCGAGCAAGCCCAGCGCTGCGCGCAGGACAACGCGGCGGTGGCGATCTTCCCCGAGCTGGGCCTGACGGGCTACGCCATCGATGACCTGCTGTTGCAGGACCCCCTGCTCGACGCGGCCCTGCAGGCCCTGGACTCGGTGGTGGCCGCCAGCGTGGACCTGATGCCGGTGCTCGTGGTGGGAATGCCGCTGCTCAATGGCAACCGGCTCTACAACTGTGCGGTCATCGTGCACCGCGGGGTCGTGCTCGGGGTTGCGCCGAAGTCGTACCTGCCCAACTACCGCGAGTTCTACGAGAAGCGGCACTTCGCCAGCGGTGCCGACCAGCACGGCCAATCCATCGACCTCCTCGGCGAGCGCGTGCCGTTCGGGCCGGATCTGACCTTTGCGGCGATCGACGTGCCTGGGCTGGTCCTGCACGTCGAGATCTGCGAGGACCTCTGGGTGCCGATCCCGCCGAGCGCACCGGCTGCACTGGCTGGGGCGACCGTGGTCGCCAACCTGTCCGGGAGCCCGATCAACATCGGCAAGGCGCAAGAACGGCATACCCTGTGTGTGCAGGCCAGTTCCCGCCAGATCTGTGCGTATCTCTACGCCGCTGCTGGGGAGGGGGAGTCGACCACGGATCTGGCCTGGGACGGGCAGACGATGATCTACGAGCTCGGCGTCCTGCTGGCCGAATCGGAGCGCTTCACCAAGATCGCCAGCGCCAGTGTGGCCGACATCGATCTGGACCGGATCCGGCAGGACCGCCTGCGCAACGGATCGTTCGACGACAACCGGCGCGCGTATGCCGACCGGGTTGACGCCATCCGCACGATCAACTTCACCCTGGCTCCCCCACATACCGACATCGGTTTGCGCCGTGCCGTCGACCGCTTCCCGTTCGTCCCGGACGACCCCAAGGCCTTGGCCCAGGACTGCTACGAGGCCTACAGCATCCAGGTCTCCGGGCTGGAGCGGCGACTCTCCGCCATCGGTGGCCCCAAAATTGTGATCGGAGTCTCGGGCGGGTTGGACTCCACCCACGCCCTCATCGTGGCGGCGCGGGCGATGGACCAGCTGGGGCGTCCACGCAGCGACATCTTGGCCTACACGTTGCCCGGGTTCGCCACGTCGGAGCACACCAAATCGAACGCGACCTCGCTGGCCCATGCGCTGGGCGTGAGCTTCGAGGAGATCGACATCACGCCGGCCGCCCGGCAGATGTTGGCGGACATGGGCCACCCGTTCGCCGACGGTGAGCCGGTCTACGACGTGACGTTCGAGAACGTGCAGGCGGGGCTGCGGACGGACTACCTCTTCCGGCTGGCCAATCAACGGGGCGGGATCGTGCTCGGCACTGGCGACCTTTCGGAATTGGCGCTGGGCTGGTGCACCTACGGGGTCGGCGACCACATGTCGCACTACACGGTGAACTCCGGAGTGCCGAAGACGTTGATCCAGCACCTGATCCGGTGGGTGATCTCATCCTCGATGTTCACCGAGGATGTGGGGGTGGTGTTGCAGTCGATCCTGGACACCGAGATCACGCCTGAGTTGGTGCCGGCCGATGGCGACGAGCACCAGAGCACGCAGGCACAGATCGGGCCGTACGAGTTGCAGGACTTCCATCTGCACTACGTGCTTCGGCATGGCTTCCGGCCGAGCAAGATCGCCTTCTTGGCATGGCACGCTTGGCATGACGCCGAGGCTGGGGCGTGGCCGCCGGGATTCCCGACCGATGAGCGCCGTGCGTATTCGTTGGTGGAGATCCGGGGGTGGCTGGAGTTGTTTGTGAAGCGCTTCTTCGGTTTTAGCCAGTTCAAGAGATCGGCTCTGCCGAACGGGCCGAAAGTCTCCACTGGTGGTGCAGTGTCTCCTCGGGGCGACTGGCGCGCGCCGTCGGATGGCAGCGCCAAGGCCTGGCTTGCCGAGCTCGACGCCACCGTCCCGGCTGACTAGTCCTGCTCGACGCTAGCCGCGAGGTGCGCTGATGCTTGGTCGTATGCGGCGGCGAGAGACACAAGGTCAGCGCGGTACTCGGCGATCCGGCAGCCCTTGCCGTTCGGTTTGACCTCGATGCCTTCGGTCGCCCAGTGCTCGCGCGCCCGAGTGATGAGACCGCCCCCAGGATCACCTTGGGCATTCACCACCCGCCACCACGGCACGCCCGAGCCGAACGTCGCCAAGACATTGCCGACGAGTCGCGGGCCGATCCCCACGATGCCGCCGATGTCCCCGTAGGACGCCACGGCCCCTGGCGGGATGTGCTCGACCACGATCAAGACCTTCTCGGCCATCAGGTCATCCACGCGAGACAACATAGTGTGAGCGGATGAGCGCACTCACGATCGGCTACGCGGCGATGCTCGAGCAGTTCCATCCCAGCGACGCGGTCGACCTGACGGAGTATGCCGAGTCCAAGGGCTTCTCGGGGTGCATGGCGGCCGATCATTTCCAGCCTTGGGTGCCCGTGCAGGGACAGTCAGCGTTCGTGTGGAACGTGCTTGCGGCCGTCGGTGAGCGCACCACCGGAGACCTCGGCCCAGGGGTGGTCTGCCCCAGTTTCCGGATGCACCCCGCCTTGGTGGCTCAAGCCGCCGCCACCCTCGAGGCGATGAATCCGGGCCGTTCGTGGCTCGGGGTGGGTGCCGGCGAGGCGTTGAACGAGCACGTCATCGGCGGATACTGGCCTGAAGCGGGGGCGCGTTCGCGGCGAATGTTCGAAGCGATCGAGATCATCAACAAGCTCTACGCCGCGAGCGCGCAGGGCAAGGACACCAAGCATCAGGGCGAGTTCTTCACGATGGAGACCGCCCGCATGTGGACCATGCCCGCGCAGGCACCGCCGATCCTGGTCGCCACCGCAGGCCCGATCAACGCAAGGAAGACCGGCACGTTCGCCGACGGGATCATCACGGTGGGGGCACCGCTGGAGAAGATCTCCGGGTTGTTCGACCGCTTCGCCGAGGGGGCGCGTGAGGTCGGCAAAGATCCAGACACCATGCCAAAGGTGCTGCAAGTCCACATGTCGTGGGCACCGACCGACGAGGAAGCCCTGTCCAACGCGATGACGCAGTGGCCGAACGGTGGGATGAAGTTCGCCAAGGCCGACATCCGGTCGCCCCACGACTTCGCGGCCATGGCCAAACTCGTCCGCCCCGAGGACTTCGAGGCTCGGATGGTGATCTCGTCGGACCCGGATGTGCACCGCGCCCACCTGCAGAAATATGTCGACCTCGGCTTCGACCGCATCTACCTGCACAACGTGGGCCGCAATCAGCGTGAGTGGATCGACGTGTTCGCAGCCGACGTGCTGCCGGCGTTGAAGCGCTGAGTGACCCGGCTTTCCTAGGGGCTACGCGTTGTCCGAGTCGCCCTTGTCCCACGCCTCGTCGGCGTCATCCCAGTCTTGGTTGCGCTCAGCGGCCTTCTCCAGCGCCGACTGAGCCTCCGCTTCGCTCTCGTACGGCCCCAGCAGATTGGCGCTGCGCGCTCGCTCGGGGTCATCGTGCGCTTCGACCGCTTTGGAATCGACGTTGAACCAGTACTGCACAGGGCCCTCCAGATCAGTTGCGCTCCGCTCGAACCACATCGGCTCGGCACCTAGACTTCAGGGTATGCCGTCGCCCACTTCCGTGCTGAGCAACGGCACCTCTCTTTTCCCGCCCGTGCTTCCAGGCCGCGTCAGCCCCTTGCGCGCGGTGCCGGTCGGCATACCGCGTCCGGAGTATGTAGGAGCGCTCGCGCCCGCGCCATTCACCGGGTCCGAGGTCAAAGACGCCGAAACCATCGAAGCGATGCGCGTCGCCGGACGGATCGCTGCGGGGGCTCTCGCCGAATGCGGCAAGGCCATTGCGCCAGGCGTCACCACGGATGAGATCGACCGGATAGGCCACGAGTTCCTGCTGGACCACCATGCCTACCCTTCGACCTTGGGCTATCGCGGCTTCAGCAAATCCCTATGCACTTCCGTCAACGAGGTCATCTGCCACGGCATCCCGGATGACCGGCGACTGGAAGGTGGCGACATCTGCAACGTGGACATCACGGCATACATCCACGGGGTGCACGGCGACAACAACGCGACCTTCCTGGTGGGCGACGTCGACGAAGAGTCCCGTTTGCTGGTAGAGCGCACCGAGGAGGCGCTTCGACGGGCGATCAAGGCCGCCAAGCCGGGTCGCGCCGTCAACGTCATCGGCCGGGTGATCGAGTCCTACGCCAAACGGTTCAGCTACGGCGTCGTACGTGACTACACGGGTCACGGTGTCGGCCAGACCTTCCACTCGGGCCTGATCATCCCGCACTACGACGCTCCCGAGCACGACATCCTCATCGAAGAGGGCATGACCTTCACGATCGAACCCATGCTCAATCTCGGCACCGCGGACTGGGATGAATGGGACGATGGGTGGACGATCGTGACTGCCGACGGCAAGCGGTCCGCCCAGTTCGAGCACACCCTGCTGATCACCCATGATGGTGCCGAGATCCTGACCCTGCCGTAAGGCGACCACCCCGAGGAGCGAGTCATGTCCAAAGACCACGTACTAGGCATCGACATTGGCGGCAGCGGCATCAAGGGTGCCCCGGTGGACCTCGAGGCGGGCGAGTTCGCCACCAAGCGTGAGCGGATCGACACCCCTGAAGGCGCTACTCCCGAGGCGGTCGCCAAGGTCGTCGCCGAGATCGCCGACGAGTTCTCCGACGACATCGGCAAGAAGACGCCCATCGGAGTCACGGTGCCTGCGGTCGTCCACCACGGAACGGTGCGCAGCGCGGCCAACATCGACCAGGCCTGGATCGGCACCAACGCCGAGGAACTGTTCAGCGACGTGCTGGGGAGGCAGGCGCTCGTGGTCAACGACGCCGACGCGGCCGGGGCTGCCGAGATGCACTTCGGGGCCGGGCAAGGCAACGACGGCACGGTGCTGCTGACCACACTGGGCACCGGCATCGGGACCGCGCTGTTCTTGGGCGGAGAGTTGATCCCGAACACCGAGTTCGGCCACCTGGAGCTGGATGGCCACGACGCGGAGACCCGGGCCGCGAGCAGCATCCGCGAAAGCGAAGACCTTTCCTGGGAAGACTGGGCCGCGCGGCTGCAGCGTTACTACGCCCACGTCGAGGACCTGCTGTGGCCCGACCTGATCATCGTCGGCGGCGGAGTGTCCAAGAAGTCCGAGAACTTCCTGCCGTTGCTTCACTTGCGAGCGCCGATCGTGCCGGCTCAGCTGCGCAACGACGCCGGCATCATCGGCGCCGCCTGGCTCGCCAGCCACCACCGCTCCTAACCCCACCCCCAGCCACTTGTTGTCACTCCCAGCGCCTTACTGGGCGCTCGAAGTCACTTAACTGGCTGGGGGTCGCGAGAAGTTCCGCCCCTGTGGACAAGTCAGACGTCCCAGCCTGGGTGCCAGGCATGCTGACCCGATGGATATCGGCATACTCCGTGGTTGGCTCGAGGAGAACTCTGAAGTGATCACCTCCTCGGAGGCTCGGGCCATTGGACTCACGCCTGCCAACCTCCAATCGGCCGTGCGCGGGGACGTCTTGGATCGGGTACGCCGTGGTGCCTACGTCGGCGCGCACGCAAGTGCCTCCGCGGACCCCGAGGCCCGGCACAGAGTGAGACTTGACGCTGTCCTGCGCTCGCAACCCGACAGACTGATTGCCACTCACACCAGCGCAGCGTTGCTGTGGGACCTGCCAGTCTCGTACGCCTATCTCGACCGAGTCCACGTCGCGCGACGGCAAGCACGAGGCACCACCCGCAGATACACGAACCACACCTTGCACGAGGGCTACTCGCCTGCGGCGTCAACCAACCCGAACGGCATACCGGCAGTCTGTGCTGCTGTCGCAGTCCTGGGCACAGCGTTCGTCGGGGGCGTAAAACCTGGAATCGTCGCCGCAGATGCTGCGCTTCGCCAGCAGGTCACTTCCCGCGATGAGTTGGAGCTCTGGATGGCTGCACTCGAGCGCACCCCAGGAATGGCTGCTGCTCGTGCCGCAGTATCGGCATCGAGCCCGAGCGCCGAATCACCGGGTGAGTCGTTGCTTCGGTTGATCATGACCACAGCGGGACACTCCGTCATCCCTCAGTTCACGGTTCGAGGTCCAGGAGGTCAATTTGTAGCCCGGGTCGACTTCTTTCTTCCCGACCTCAACCTAGTGGTCGAGTTCGATGGCGCAACGAAGTATGCCGACGCTACCGGCGGCCCTGACTCGCTGTTCGCTGAGAAGCGCCGAGAGGACGACATCCGGCGATTGGGCTATGGGGTGGTCCGAGTGATCTGGCCAGACCTCAGCAATCCGCAGAGCATCCTGCGATGGATAGCGTCTGCGGCGGGCGACTTCAGGCGTCAAACCGCGTGAGGGTGCACCCACAGCCACCAAAGCCACCTCGGGCGCTTTATAAAGCGCTAGAAGTGGAACCAAGTGGCTGGGGGTGGGCTACCAGGAGGTGTGGCGGGGGCGGCCCTCGTCGTAGCCTGCTGCCCCCTGTATGCCGACCACGACGCGCTGGCGGAACGCCTCGATGTCGGGGGCTCCGGCATACGTGAAGGCACTTCGGACACCCGAGATGATCTGATCGACGACGTCCTCGACACCACTTCGCTGCGGATCGAGATACATCTTGGACGAGGAGATCCCCTCCTCAAAAAGTGCCGAGCGAGCACGATCGAACGCCGAGCGGTTCCGGGTCCGATTGAGCACGGCCCGCGCCGAGGCCATCCCGAAGCTCTCCTTGTAGAGCCGCCCGTCGGCATCGCGCATCAGGTCGCCGGGCGACTCGTACGTCCCGGCAAACCACGAGCCGATCAGGACCGACCCGGCTCCAGCGGCCAGCGCCAGCGCCACATCGCGCGGATACTTCACTCCCCCGTCGGCCCACACAGCAGCGCCGACCTCGCGCGCCGCGTCCGCACACTCCAGAACCGCCGAGAACTGAGGTCGCCCGACACCGGTCATCATCCGAGTGGTGCACATGGCACCCGGACCGACGCCGACCTTGATGATGTCGGCACCCGCCTGCGCCAGATCGCGAGCGCCAGCGGCCGAGACCACGTTGCCTGCGGCCATCGGCACCCTGACACCCGTCGAAACCTCGTGGGCGTCCCGGGCCTGCACCACTAGGGGAAGCATTTCGATCATCTTTTCCTGGTGACCGTGTGCGGTGTCGACGACCAGCACGTCGACACCCGCAGCCAACACCGCAGCCGTCTTGGCCACCACGTCGCCGTTGATGCCCACGGCGGCACCAACCAGCAGACGCCCCGAGGCATCCAGGGCCGGGGCGTAGATCGCCGAGCGGACCAGACCCGTGCGCGTCAGAACCCCCAGCAGTTCGTCATTGCCAACCACGGGGGCGAGATCCACGTGAGCCGCCTCCAACGCAGTGAAGGCATCGCGCACATCGGTGCCCGGCTCGATCGTCACGGCCAGGTCAGTCATCACATCCTTGACCTGCGCAAACCGGTCGACCTCGGCGCAGTCACGCTCAGTGATCATGCCCAAAGGCCGCCGACCGTCCACCACTACAGCTGCGTGGTGGGCACGCTTGCCAATGATCGCGAGCAACTCCGCGACCGGCGCCTCGGGTGCAATCGTGATGGCCGTTTCGTAGACCGGGTGACACCCTTTGACGGCGCTAACACTGCGCTCGATCATCGGCACCGGGATGTCCTGCGGCAGGATCGCCACCCCACCACGGCGCGCGACCGTCTCAGCCATCCGGCGACCCGCAACCGCCGTCATGTTGGCCACCACCAACGGAATCGTGGTGCCGACTCCGTCGTGGGTGCTCAGATCAACGTCGAGTCGCGAGGTCACCGCCGACCGTGACGGCACCATGAAGACGTCGTTGTAGGTCAGGTCGTGCGCAGGCTGCATGCCGTTGAGGAATTCCACGAGCGGTCATATTACGCAGGGCCGCTTGGATCATGGCGGCGAGCCGACCTTCGGCATACGGTATTCGCCATGCACCTGACTCACCTCGGCCATTCCTGTGTCCTCGTCGACGTCGCAGGCGAGCGCTTGCTGATTGATCCCGGCGGGTTCTCCGACGTCGAGGGGGTGCGCGACCTCAGCGCCATCCTGGTCACGCACACGCACCCCGATCACCTCAACCCCCCAGCGATCCCCGCACTGCGTCGAGACAACGCGAACACTCAGTTGTGGCTGGAGTCGGAGGCTGCGGACCGCCTGGTGAGCAGCGAACCACAACTCAAAAACCACATCAGCCGTATGCAGACCGGCCGGGTCCTGACGTTCGGACCCGTCACGGTTACGCCCGTGGGCAAGCAGCATGCCCTCATCCACGAGTACGCACCCCGCCCGGAGAACCTCGGATTGGTGATCGCTGCCGAGGGTGAGCCGTCGATCCTTCACCCCGGGGACGCGCTCGACGCCGAGGACCCAACGCTAGAAGACCTCGACGTGCTGTGCGTGCCGATCAACGCGCCGTGGGCGAAAGTGGCCGACACCGTGGCGTTCGTGCGACGACTGGCTCCCCGTCTCGTGGTGCCGATCCACGATGGGCTGCTCAACGACGCCGGACGCAAGATGTATGTGGGGCATATCGAGAAGTTCGGTGCCGACGGCGGCGTTGACGTGCTCGATATCAAGGGCGAGGGTGCCGTCGAGGTTCCCAGCCGCTGAGTGTGGGGCGTTAGCCCACCCCGGCGGCGCCGAAGGCCAAGCCCAACAGATACGTCACCGTTGCTGCTCCGTATCCAATGGCGAGTTGCCGCAGAGCTCTCCGCCACGTCGACGCCCCCGAGAGCAGGCCGACCACGGCTCCCGTGGTGATCAGCGCTAGGCCCACCAACACTGCGGCCACCACCAGGGCCATCACGCCGGAAAGCCCAAACAGATAGGGCAGGATCGGGATCAAAGCGCCGCTGGCGAAGAAGCAGAAGCTCGAGATGGCTGCTCCCCACGCGCTGCCGACCGCTTCATGGTTTGACTCCGCAGCCGGGGCTGGGACAGCAAGGCTGGGGGCCAGCACCCGGTCGCCGGACCCATCAGTTCCGCGTTCCCGAGCCTTCAGCACCGCCTCCGCAGCGCCGCGCGCCTCGTCAACCCTCATCCCCCGTGCCCGATAGACCAGGGCCAACTCGTTGACGTCGACATCGAGGGCAGCAATGGCACCAGCTGCTTCGGGACCAGGCGAGGAGGCGTCGAGCAGTTCGCGCGCTGAGCGCACAGAGATGTACTCCCCGGCACCCATCGACAAGGCACCGGCCAAGAGCCCGGCAACCCCAGCGGCCAGGACCACCCCGGAAGACACCCCCGTGGCGCTCATACCCACAACCAAAGCCAGGTTCGAGACAAGTCCGTCGTTGGCCCCGAAGACGGCGGCTCGGAAGTTGCCGGAGAGCCGTTCCCGCCCCCTGGCCGCAAGGCCCCGAAGGACCTCCTCGTGGACGACTTCGTCGGCGGCCATATGCCTCGCCGCGTCGTCATCGGCTGCATACGCGGACTCGCCCTCGGCGCGCTGCAACAACATCAGACCCCACATGGGGTCGACGTGGACGCTCACTGCGGCCAGCGCCCGCAACGGCAATCTCGGGGTGGGTTGGGGCTGTGCCTGCTCACCCAACAGCTCGATCCAATGCTGGGCATGCCGCTCCTCGGCCTGCGCCAACTCGAGCAAGATATCTCGCTCGTGCGGGTCTGCGGTCTTGGTGGCTATAACGCGCATCACCTCGGCGGTTCCGCGCTCGTCGGCGAGGTGTCGCCTCCATCGTTTGACGTCGGGACCTGAACGCAGATCAGTGCTCATGGATCGAAACTAAGGCCAACCTCGACCACTCGCCACCAAGCGCAGGCTGCCCTCACTCATCAGAAGGCGGGACGGTGATCAGAACTCCCGGTCGGCATACGGAATGCGGTTTCGCTTTAGAATTCCCCCGATTTGGCCAAGCACCGCTTGCGCCTCTGTAGGCGGAGCCGGGCGTGACTCGTCCACGGCGTCGATGGTTTGCACGGTGACGCGATCTGCGTGTGCCAGCCACTTGGCCATGCCCGAGCCTGAACTCGTCCGGAATCCGGATAGGTCGTCGTCCAAGCGAGCGATCCAGACGGCGAGGTCACGGCCTCACACTTGCGGAAGGTAGCGAAGGCGATGTACTTCCCATCTGCGATCGACATGTTCCACAGAGTAGGTCTGCGGGCCGACATACGGGAGGGGCTTTAGCGCGCGAACTCGATCACGACGACCGCATCGGGCACCATCCCTGTCCTTTTGCGCCGCACTGCGCTTGCGATCTTTCCTGCCACGGATATGGCGGTTACTACCCACCCGTATTTGGACTTGATCGCCGCCAGGACCTCGTCGAATTCGGGAGCTCCTGGCATAGCGATCCGCGCGGACCCCTGGACCACTGAGCTGCCCGTCTTCACTCGTCCTCGCTGGTCGCAGGGCTGCAATGTGACGTCAGCGGTGTGCGCAAGGCGCTTAGCCTTTCCCGAATTCGCGCCGGTGGTGAAGCCCGCCCGACCACCATCCATCGGCGCAATCCATACGGGAGTACTGACCCCTTCTCCTGTGCGTCTGAAGGTGGTGAAAGCAACGTACTTCTCATCGGCGATCGACATACCCACCATCAGACCACGACCGGGACACCATGCGTATGAATGGAAGACCCGCTCACCGGTCGCTAGGGGGCTACTGCGCTTTCGTATGAAGTCCGGAGCAACGGAGTCGAGCGAAGCCATCCTCGTCCATCTTGATCGAGCCGTGCGCAACGGAATCCATACTGAAGTCGGCGAGCTGTGCCGCAAGCTGGTAGCAAGCATCGGGGCCAGGGAGACCCCACTACCGGCATACGCCATGCTGAAGACGCTGAAACTCCTGCAGCGAAAGCGCTACGTCGTTCATGGGCATACGTTGGCGGAGGTGCTGCTCGCCAACGGCATGAATACGGTTGAGGTTGTCCACGTGTATGCGCTTGCCCTGATGGATCAGAATTGCCTTGCTGCTGCCGAGGCTCTGCTTGGCAGCCTTGCGACGTCGGACCGTGCTTCTAACGTGGAGGTTGCTGGTGCCATCGGGCGCGTCCACAAGCCGCGGTACGTGTTCGCGGCCACGCGGTCCGGAGCCGCCGGCAGCAGGACCTGGGCGCGGCGATTGCCGCATACGGGGATGCGTATCGTCTGGATCCTGAGGGGAACTACTACCCCGGCATCAACGCTGCTGCGTTGCTCATCGGGCCGACAGAGACGGTATGACCGTGCCGGGGCATCCGGCCCCCCGCACAGAGGCAGGCGACATGGCTCAAGCCATCTTGGCCTCCATTGAGATGACGGCTACCCCGAGCCTGTGGCAATTCGCAACTGCGGCGGAGGCGTGCCTGGTGCTAGGTCGCCACGCAGACTCCCTCGTTTGGCTGGCTCGCTATGTCGGCTCTGACGCGGATGCCTTCGAGTACGCCAGCACGCTGAGGCAGCTGGAGCTGATCTGGGACCGCGATGCCACGTCGCACAGTCATGGCCTGCTGATCCCAAGCGGTTCGACTCGCCCAATCCCTTTACTGATTTTGACAGGGCACCGCTGCTGGATCTTTCTGCGGCGAACGGTCTGGCGAGCGGCTACTACGAGAACTTCTGGCCGGTCCGGGAGAGCGAAGTGCGTCAACCAGTCTCCGGCGTGATCGTCATCAAACCACCTGACTTGCGTAACCTCTTTGACCTCGTAGACACCACGAAGGACGAATTGAAAAGGGCATTTCCGGACGTACTGCGCCGCGGCCAGCGGGGAGGGCATCTGTGGAGACATCCCTATACGGTCCGAGAACGTGCAACTTTGTCGTCGACGGTTGGCTGATTGATGGGCCGTGGACGATGGCGAGATCAGGCACGTGCGCGAACGGTTCTTCTATGGCTCCCGCATCGAGGCCGCTAATTTCTTGTCACTTCGGGGCGCTCCGGCAGACGCGCGACCCTCGGTGTGGCGTCGGCCACCGCCTTCGGCGACCAGCCAAGATTAGGGCAGGGTGTGGATGAGTCAGCCGATACGCCGGGTCCTGTCGACGTCGCACCATTACTGGCATTACGACGTGGGCGGCCATCCATCTTGGGCGACTGTTGCCAGGCACCTCTAGCGACCTACCCGCACACTCGGGCGGGCAGCCCTCGAGCGTGTGCTGTCTGGTCTTGCTCCAGGTGGGGTTTACCAAGCCACGCCAGTCGCCTGGCGTGCTGGTGGTCTCTTACACCACCGTTTCACCCTTACCTCCGGTTGCCCGGGGGCGGTTTGCTTTCTGTGGCACTGTCCCGCGGGTTGCCCCGGGTGGCTGTTAGCCACCACCTTGCCCTATGGAGCCCGGACGTTCCTCGGCGAGTGATGTCCCAGGAGGACACCCTCGACGCGACCGCCTAGCCAACTCATCCACGCCGGACAGGATAGCGCCGCATACGCCCCGCTGCCAGACCACCAATGTCAGACCACGGCGAATGTGACAGTCCGTCCTTCAACGTCGGCGGTGGTGAGCCTGACCTCAATAGCGCTGCCCAACTCGGCTTGGCCCTCGGCGACGGCGGCGATCGCCGGGTCGGCAATCTGGATGATCGGCTTTCCACCGGAGGTCTGGTCGACGACAACCGCCGCAAATACCTCACCGACCCGTGTCTCCAAGACCGCGGCCTCCACCGCGTCCAGGCATCCCCGCTCGACCGACCGCGCCTGCTGACCACTGGCGCTCATCAGGTCGGGCAGTTCCGCCAACGCCTCGATAGCCCACTCGGGCACCCCTTCGCCGGCGCTCAACGCAGCACAGACGGCCAAAGCGAAGCGGTCAACCAGGCGTCGGAGGGGGGCGGTGACGTGCGCATACGGAGCGGCGATGGCGGACTGCAGTATCAGCTCCGGGACCTCACCGTTGAACGGGGTGTAGCCCGCTCCTCGGAACAAGGCAGTGGCGTCGTGAATGACCGCCAGGTGGGCGGGTTTGGTGCGGTCCAACGTCCGCAAAAAGTCGCCGTAGGCCATCCCCGCCGGCCATTCCACGCCCAGCGCGGTAGCTTGCCGCCGGAAGCGCGCGATGCTGCGGTCGTCCGCCGGAGGCATCGTCCGTAGTATGCCGACCTCCCCCTCGAGCATCATCGAAGCCGCGACAACCCCGGTCAGCAAAGAGATCTGGGCATTCCACTCCTCGGCCTGCAACACCGGACGGAACCGCACGAAATAGCGTGCGTCCTCGACGTGCACCTCTTGCTCGGGCATCGGAAGACTGGCACCGCCGCGGACCGATTCACGGGCCACCCGCAGCCGTCCCACCTCCTGCAGCAGCATCAATGTCGCCTCGGCACTGCCATCGTCCACCTGCGCCTGGACCTCCGCATACGTATATCGGCGCCGACTCCGGACCATCGCGCGATACAACGACGCACTGACGCGACGTCCGTCCTCGGCCAACAGCATGTCCCAGATGTATGCCGGCCGGGTCGCGTCGGGCAGCAGGCTCGCGGCCTCTTCGCTGATCACCGTGGGGTGCAGGGGCACCCGCGTATCTGGGCAATAGATCGTCTGGCCGCGCAGCCGCACCTCAGCGTCGGTGGCTCCCCCGGCGGCCACAAACGCAGGCACATCTGCGATCGCGTAGCGGACGCGGTAATGCGCGCCTTCGCCTGTGGCGAGCTCGATGTGCATCGCCTGATCGAGGTCCATCGATCCGGGCGGGTCGATGGTGATGAACTCAATGGCCGTTTCGTCCCGCTCGGGCAGGTCGGGATTCGCGGCGGCCGCTCGGGCCCGCGCGATCACCTTGTCCGGGAATCCCTCTCGGACAGAGAACTCTTCGCGGACCGCCGCAAAAGCCGCCTCCAGTCGCGTCGTGGCGTCCGAGTCGGGCGGGGTGTGCAGCGTCGTTGATCGTTCAGCCATGGTCCGTACCTTAGGCCGCTGGGCAGCACCGTCGAACGCGGCGGTTCACGGTTAGGCTCCCTCGGATGCTCATCCTGCTTCCGCCCTCGGAGACAAAAGCCACCCGATCGCGGGGGGCACGCTTGGACCTTGGCACGTTGTCATTGCCCTCGCTGACCGGTCACCGCGAGCAGGTCTTGACCGCGTTGGCCCGGGTCAGCGCCCGTCCGGATGCGGCCGAGATCCTCGGGGTATCGCCCAACCTGACCGTCGAGATCGCCCGCAATCTCGCACTGACCACCTCACCGACGTTGCCTGCCGGACAGGTCTACACGGGCGTCCTCTACGACGCACTCGACCTACCTAGCCTGGCCTCAGCGTCCCGGAGCCGTGCCACGCGACGCGTCATCATCAGTTCGGCCCTCTTCGGTGCCCTGCGTCTGGGTGACCGCGTGCCGGCATACCGACTCTCGATGGCGGTCAACCTGCCTGGTGTCGGACCGCTGGCCGCCCACTGGCGCGCGCCGCTGGATGAGGCAATGAACGCGGTTATCGGCAAAGGGTTGATCGTGGACTGCCGTTCCAGCACGTATGCGGCAGCCTGGACCCCGGTGCCGGGCTCACCCGCGGCCCGTCGTTGGGTCCAGATCCACGTCCCGGGAGCGACCCATATGGCCAAACACACCAGGGGGCTGGTCGCTCGGGCACTGTGTGAGAGCACTGTAGATCCCTCGTCCCCTCACGGGCTTCTGGACGTCTTTGAGCCACAGTTCGTCTTGGACTTGCGTGGACCCCACCGCCCGGGCAAACCCTGGGTGTTGTCCGCAACGGCCCGCTAGCCAAGGGGCCATCGCCGCTCATTCTTCGTAGTGATAGCGGCACGACGCAATCCGCACCTGATCGTCCACGATCTTGTAGATCAACCTGTGCTCGTCGGTGATTCGACGTGACCAGTAGCCATGAAATCCGTGCTTGAGCCGCTCTGGCTTACCGATGCCTTCGTTGCCATTGCGCTGGACATCCCTCAGGAGCAGATTGATCCGTTGAGGACTTTGCGGTCTCTCTTGACTCTGCCAGTGGATGTAGTCCTCCCACGCCGACTCATCCCAAGTACGAGTCACTCGCTGAGTTCGCGCGCACGACCTTCGCCGAGCTCAAGACGGTCAATGGAGGCGAGGAGCCTCTGGGCGTTGGCGGGACTGCGCAGCAGGTATGCCGTCTCCTTGAGTGACTCGTAGTCATCCAGCGAGACCATCACCACCGGATCGTGGCCGGCCCGCGTGATGGCCACTTCCTCGCGGTCGTCCACCACCGCGTTCAACGTCTCGGCATACCTAGCCCGGGACTCGGTGTAGGTCATGGTTCGCATGACACTCTCCTTCGCTCGCGTACAGAACACCGTACGCAAGCGGCCATGCTCGCTATTCGTTTTCGACTCGCTCCAAGGCGGCGTGCACGTCGGCGACAAGGTCATCGGTGTCCTCGATGCCGACCGACAGTCGGATGACGTTGTCCGGCACTTCGAGCTCGGTGCCGCGAACCGAGGCGTGCGTCATCTGCGCCGGATAGTTCACCAGCGACTCGACGCCGCCCAGGGATTCGGCGAGTTGGAACACCGACGTGGACTCGGCAAAGGCGTGCGCCGCCGGGGCCCCGCCCTTCAACGCGAACGACACCATCCCGCTGAACCGCTTCATCTGTCGGGCAGCCACCTCATGCCCGGGGTGATCGCTCAAGCCCGGGTAATAGACGGTCTCGATGGCGGGGTGTCCGACCAGCGACTGCGCAAGCACCTCAGCATTCGTGCTGTGCTGGTCCATCCTGATTGCCAGAGTCTTGATGCCGCGGATCGTCAAGAACACCTCCCACGGGGCGGAGACCGCGCCCGCTGCATACTGGATGAAGCCCACCTGCTCGGCGATACGGTCATCGCTGGTGGCGACCAGCCCGCCCAGCACGTCAGAGTGACCGCCGAGATACTTCGTGGCCGAGTGCACGACCAGGTCTGCACCCAGGGCCAGCGGCTGCTGCAACGCCGGGGTGGCGAACGTGTTGTCGACCACCACGATGCAGTCGTGTTGGTGGCCGATCTGCGCCACCGTGTGGATATCGGTGATCTTCATCATCGGGTTGCTCGGCGTCTCCACCCAC
This sequence comes from Dermatophilaceae bacterium, assembly GCA_041746935.1. Taxonomy (GTDB): domain Bacteria; phylum Actinomycetota; class Actinomycetes; order Actinomycetales; family Dermatophilaceae; genus Ornithinicoccus. Next base: position 12,208 of record JBGTGC010000267.1, on the reverse strand, counting down.
AGCATCCGCGTCTCGGGACGTATGCCGGCACGCAGCGCGTCGAGATCGCTCATGTCGAGCGTGCTCAACTGCACACCCCACGCGGCCAAGATCTGATTGACCAACCGATGCGTGCCTCCGTAGACGTCGTTGCCCATCAGCACGTGGTCGCCGGGTCGCAACAGTCCGCGTAGCACGGCGTCCTCGGCGGCCAAGCCGGAGGCAAACGACAACCCGTGCGTGCCGCCCTCCAGATCGGCAATGAGTTCCTGGAGCGCATCGCGGGTCGGGTTGGTGCCGCGGGTGTATTCGTAGCCGTTGCGCAGCCCGCCGACGTGGGTCTGCACAAACGTCGAGGTCTGATAGACCGGCGGGATCACCGCCCCCGTGGTGGGGTCGAAGGCTTGTCCGGCGTGGATGGCGCGCGTGGCGAATCCGGTCATCAGTGAATCACTCCGAGAGGAAGGTCAGCAGGTCAGGACGGGTCAGGACAGCCAACGGCTTGCCGTCCTGCGTCACCAACAACGCATCACAGTCCGCAAACGCTTCCCGAGCGGCGTGCACCGAGTCGCCCGCTCCGATCAACGGCATCCGCGCGCCGATCACGTTCGAGACGGCGTCGTTCATATGTACGTCGCCGCGGAACACGGCATCGAGCAGTTCCTTCTCGTTGACGGCACCGACGACCTCACCCATGACCACCGGCGGCTCCGCGCCGAGAACGACGAGCTGCGAGACGGCATACTCCGACATCATCGCGACCGCATCGCGCACCGTGTCGCTGGGGTGTGCGTGCACCAACGCCGGCACGTCACCGCTCTTGCTGCTGATCACCTCGCGCACCGTGGCCTCTTCGGTGTCAGGCAAGAAGCCATAACTGCGCATCCACCGGTCGTTGAAGATCTTGGCCAGATAGCCGCGCCCACTGTCGGGCAGGATCACCACCACCACATCGTCCGTGCCCAGCTCACGGGCGGCACGCAGAGCGGCGACCACGGCCATCCCACAGGAACCACCGACCAACAAGCCCTCTTCACGGGCTAGCCGACGCGTCATCGCAAAGGCGTCGACGTCAGAGACCGCGATGATCTCGTCCGGCACGGACGGGTCGTAAGCCCCCGGCCAGATGTCCTCGCCGACTCCCTCGACCAGGTATGGCCGACCGGTCCCGCCGGAATACACCGAACCTTCGGGGTCGGCGCCGATGATGCGAACCCGCGTGCCCGTGCCCTCGGAGACCGCGGCGGCGCTCGCTTCCTTGAGATAGCGGCCGGTGCCCGAGATCGTTCCGCCCGTGCCGACGCCAGCCACCAGGTGGGTGATCTTGCCCTCGGTGTCGGCCCAGATCTCCGGCCCGGTGGTCTCGTAGTGACTCAGCGGGCCGTTCAGGTTTTCGTATTGGTTGGGCTTGTAGCCACCCGGCGTCTCAGCGGCGAGCCGGTCGCTGACGCTGTAGTAGGAATCCGGGTGATCCGGAGCGACGGACGTCGGGGTGACCACGACCTGCGCGCCGTAGGCCTTCAGCACGTTCTGCTTGTCGAGGCCGACCTTGTCCGGGCAGACGAAGATGCACTTGTATCCGCGTTGCTGAGCGACCATCGCCAAGCCGACGCCGGTGTTGCCGCTGGTCGGCTCGATGATGGTGCCACCGGGCTTGAGCAGCCCCTGCTCCTCGGCGGCATCGATCATCTTGGTCGCGATCCGATCTTTGATCGACCCGCCTGGATTGAGGTATTCCACCTTGGCGAGCACCGTGGCCTGGATACCGTCGGTGACGTGGTTCAACTTCACCAACGGCGTGTTGCCCACGATGTCGATGATCGATTCTGCGTAGCGCATCAGTTCAGTCCTTGGAGGCGATGAGGGTGTAGGTCAACGGGATGCGTTCGTCCCAGGGAGGGGGAAGCACGAACGTGGCACTTTCGACGTTGCTCTCGCCCTGTGCCGGCACCATTTCGGGCAGGGCCTGCCAGTCGAGAGAGCGCCCTTCGTCGATGAAACGCAGCCGCAGCCCGGCATCCAGCAGGGCTTGGATGGTCTCGGAGATCGGGTGCGGCCATTCGTAGTTGCGCGTGTGCTGAATGGTCGACTGATCGCCGTCGGTGTAGGTCGCACTGTTCTCATACGTCTGCGTCCCCAGGTCCGCGAAGTAGCGGGTGCGCACGGTGAACGGCGTCTCGCCCATGTCGTCGAGCACAGCCAGCATGGGGTGGGCGTCCCGGAAGTAGAAGACCCCACCCGGGCGCAGGAGCGCAGCAATGTTGTGCGCCCAGGCCCCAAGATCGGGCAGCCAACAGATGGTGCCGATGGACGTGTAGACCACGTCGACTTGCTCGCCCACGGCCGCAGCGGCTTGCATGACGTCGGACTCGACATACCGGATGTGGTGCCCCGCGTCTGCGGCTAACTGCTGAGCGATCTGGATGCTGGCCGAGGAAAAGTCGACGCCGGTCACCCGAGCACCACAGCGCGACAGGGACAGCGTGTCGGTGCCGATATGGCACTGCAAATGGACCAGATCGAGTCCACGCAACGACCTGCGTGGCAGGTGCCTCGTCAGCACCGGCAGGTCGGCAGCGATGACGCCGGAGACACGCTCGGAGTCGGCGATCATTCCCGCGAGGTCGTAGTGCTGACTGGTGCCGTGAACTGCGGCGCGGTCGTCCCAATTCGCCCGGTTGGCCGTGAGTGCCAGATCGAGATCGACGTCGACCTCTTCGATCGCGCCAAACTGCGCGTTCACGTCGCTCGCGTCGCTCATGTCACATCTCTGAGATGGTGCGTGTCGTTGACGAAAGCCACCGAAACTCCCCCGTCGGGCCAGACGTCGATGGCCGTCAACGAGCACGGGGCGGTCGCGATCGACCAGATGCGTTCGTGATCGATGCCGAGGATGTGGGCCAGCACGCACATCAGCGGCTTGCGGTGACTGGCGATGACGACCGTGCCGCCGACTTCGATGGCCCGCATCCAGGCCTCATTGACCCGCTGCGCCAACTGGCGGTGGCTCTCACCGCCAGGGCGCCCATAGTCGGCATCCGCCCGAAGCAACAACAGATCGTCGTATGCCGTCTCGGCCAGGTCCTTCATCGACCGCCCGTCCCAGTCCCCGAAGTTCTGCTCGTCCCAATCCGCATCGACCTGCGGCGTGACGCCCAGCGCCTCGGCGATCGCGGCACCGGTCTGCTGGGCTCGGCGCAGCGACGAGGTGATGACCGTGGTCGACGCCTCTCGGCCCGTGTCCGCATCCCCGCGGCTCACCACGTCCTCGTTTAACTCCTCGACGTAGCGAGCGACAGCCCCGGCGACCGCCTGCGCCTGCGCCAGTCCCCGATCGTGCAACTCCGGATCGGCACCGCCACGGCCATCGAGCTTGCTGGCCAGCGTGAAGTCCGTGACGCCGTGGCGCACCAACACAAGGCGCACGGGGTCACCCATTGCGGGCGGACGAGCCTTCATCGCTCTCTGCGCCGTTGACTCCGGCGTCCGAGCGTCTCCGAACACCGGTGCCGCCACCTCGGCACCATCGATGCGAACGTGCTCGCCGTCCATGCCCTGATTGGAGAGGGCATCAGCTGCCCCGTTCCGCTCCCGAGGAATCCACTGGTAGTCGACGGTCCCTCCGGCCCATTCGATCTGCCGGACTAGGTCACGAGCCTCCAGAGCCAGACGCCGCATATCGGCGTGCTTGATCTTCCAGCGGCCAGCCATTTGTTCCACGACCAACTTCGAGTCCATCAGGACCTGGATACTTGCATCAGTTTCCAGGGACAGGTCCAGCACTGCCTGCAAACCCGCGATCAGCCCCGAATACTCGGCGACGTTATTGGACTCTTTCCCCAACGGGGCTGCCCGCTGTGCCAGCAGCACTCCGGATACAGGGTCACGCACCAACGCGCCATACCCAGCAACCCCCGGATTGCCCCGTGAACCTCCATCGGCCTCGATCACGAGCCTTCTCGGCATACTCAGATCCCGGATTCCCCGGTGCGCACCAGGATCCGACCACACTCTTCGCAGCGCAGCACCTCATCTTCTGCGGCTTCGCGGATACGACTCAGATCGGTGTTGTGCAACTCCATATTGCAGCCGTTGCACCTCCGGGAGACCAGCGGAGCGGCACCGGAGCCGCTGCGGGCCCGGATCTTGTCGTACAGCGCGACGAGGTCAACTCCCACGGTCTCGACGACCCCGCCACGGGCAGCGCTGACCCGGTCACGTTCCATCGCGATGTCGGCTTCTTTGTCGTCGCGCTGCGACGTCACGATCTCAATCTGCTCCGTCAAGGCACGTTCGTGCTCGCGTGCCGTGCCGACGGCCTGCTCGGCGCTCTCGGCCCTCTCCATCACCTCGAGTTCTTCGTCTTCGAGGATGGATTGACGCCGGGCCAGCGACTCCAGTTCGTGTTGGATGCCCTGCAGATCCTTGGCGCTGCCTACCCCGACGTCCAGCCGCCTCTGATCTCGAGCCACCCGGTCGCGGACCATCTGCACGTCTGAGTCGGCCTTGCGCAGTTCGCGCTGCACATCTTCGTGAGCCGTCGCGGTGCGCACGACCTCGGACTGAGCAGCCTCTAGCTCCACCGCCAACTCACGCAGCCGCGCGTGCTCAGGCAACGTCGCCCGACGATGCTCCAGTTGGGCCGAGGTGGTGTCCAGGGCCTGCACTTCCAACAGGGCGCGCTGCCTGCTCGGGTCTGCTTTCACTGGCTACCTCGCTCAGGTGTGGGATGGTCGCTGCTGTCGCTGCGATACGTGGGCGCTCACCGACCGCCCGACTGCGACCAACTTAGGCGCTGCGCCTGAGCAACTCCAACCGCTAGGTCGACGGGGCAGCCAGAGCGCAGACCAGTTCGAGGTTGATGTCATCCGGGTCCTGAAAGGACAGGATCGCGATGCCCAACTCCGGGAGTTCGCGAACGTCGCCGTGCGTGAGGCCCCATTGCGCCAAAGCGGTTGCAGCGGCGTGCAGATCAGAAATATCGCTCACCTCAAGGCTCAGGTGATCGAGCCCGACCCGCGTCGAATCGAAACTGTCCTGCGGGTCGGCCGCTGGGCGTAGCCCGAGGAGGTGGCCCCCGAAAGCAAACGTGCAGCCCCCAAAGAAGCGATCTGGATCACGCCGGACCTGGGGGTCGTGGTGCTGATCGGTGAAGTCGATGGCCGGTTCCATCCCCAGCAGGCGGACGTAGAAGGCTCGGGAGCGTGCGATGTCCACGACGGTGAGCCGGATGTGATGCAAGCCAGCCAAGCCGGTGATCACAGGCGTACGCGTGGGCGGTCCAGAGTCCGCCATCACAGTCCTGTCGGTAGGCAAAAAATCCAGGGGTCCGTGCAGACGGTTGAGATGTCAACACTCAACAGCTCACCAGCCGCACCCAGTTCAACGATCAGGCGCTCGGCCAGCACGGGTAGCCAGACGGCTTCGCTGGCGTAGTGGCCAGCGTCGATCAGGTATGGCGTGCCGTCGCCGAGCGCGGCCTGCTCTCGGGCCTCCGAGGCCGGGTGGTGTCGCAAGTCTGCGGTGACGTAGACGTCGGCGCCGCTGTCGACCACGGCCTCGAACGCGCCATCCCCTGCCCCACCCAGCACCGCGATCCGCTGCACCATCGCCTCGCGAGGTCCGCTGATCCGCATACCGACGGGAGTATGCGGCAAGGCCCGACCTAGCCCGGCGGCGAAGTCGTGGAGGGACATGGACACGGGTAGGTCACCAACCCGCCCCAACTCTTGGCCGTCCTCAATCGTCAGCGACTGCGTGGTGGTTAACCCACAGGCCGCCGCCAGTGCGTATCCGACTCCGGCCTCGGCAACGTCGGCGTTGGTGTGCGCGCAATAGAGAGCGATGTCGCCGAGGATCAGTCGCTGCAGGGCGCTGCCCTTAGCCGTGCTTGCCGCGATCGAATGCACGCCTCGCAGCAACAACGGATGATGCGTGATGATCAGATCGCAGCCCCACTCCTGGCCCTGACCAATGACCTCCGCGGTCGGATCTACTGCCACGAGAATCCGGTGAACCGGCTGTTCGGGATCTCCGGTGACCAGGCCGACCTGATCCCAAGACTGTGCCGTCTGTGGCGGATAGAGCCGCTCCAAGGCAGCGATGACGTCCCTGAGAGCGACGCCCGATGTTGGGTCTTGCACGTGGGCCCGGCCGGGCTCGAACCGACGACAACCGCGGTGTAAACGCGGTGCTCTACCAACTGAGCTACAGGCCCCTGAGGATCAACGCCGCTGACGGCGCGAGCCACATTGTGTCACCAGATGAGGTCAGGTCACCGAGTGACGACTGATCATTGGGCGGTTATCGAGCCGTGAACTTCTGGACTGCTGCGTCCAGGAGGGCAATGTCGCGGTTTTCTCCGGGGCCTTGAATGAGCGACCACCGGACCGTCATCGACGCGTCGACGAGGAAAGTCCCCCGAAGAGCCATTCCCGCCTCCTCGAAGAACACTCCATAGTCTTGGGCGACCTGACCGTGCGGCCAGAAGTCGGAAAGCAACGGAAATCGGTAGCCCTCGATTGAGGCCCAGGATTTCAGCGCTGGTGAAGCATCGCAGGAGATGCCGATGACCTGGACCGAGTCATTCACGAACCGGTCGATGTTCAACTGAATCTCCAACAGTTCCCCAGTGCAGATGCCGGAGAAAGCAAAGGGGAAGAAGACCAAGAGTGCGCTCTTGCCGGCCACCGTCTCAGAGAGTGTGTGAGCAACGCCGTACTGGTCGCGAAGAGTGAAGTCTGGCGCAGACGACCCGACGGCCGCTGCGGTGACGCCAAAAACGGATTGAGTCACTTGCGGCCGACGAGACGCTGGGCGTGCCAGTCGGGGCTCAAGGGCACCGCACCGGTCGCGGTCAATCCCGAGGTCGTGCAGGCTTCGGCGACGTCGTGGGCCTCGACCCGGTCCGAGCGTCCGCGGCCCGGGGTGACCAGCGCAATGAATCCGCCGTCTTCGAGCAGGGTCAGCGCGTCAACGAGTTCGTCGGTCAAGTCGCCTTCGCCGTCTCGCCACCACAGCAGCACTGCGTCTACGACGCCGTCGTAGTCCTCGTCCTCCAGCGGCGAAGCGACCGAGGTCTCGACCGATTGCCGGAAGTCGTCGTCAACGTCGTCGTCGTAGCCAAACTCAATGACAATTTGTCCTGATTTGAAACCCAACTTGTCGACGGGTGTGACGCCAGAGCTGCTTTCGGTGCCTGCCACGTGCTCGATCCTGCCTTTCATGGTCGAAGTCCGCTATTCCTAAAGGTCATGTGGGCACTGCGTTCAATGTCAACGTCCCCATAGTCTGCTGCATCAGCCACCGGTGAGCGGCATTGAGACGGGTCAAGGCTATCGGAGGAGCCATTTGCCTGGTCGCGATGGGCCTGATGCCGGGCTCGGCCACGCGTGGCAGACTGAGCAAACCCTGCTCAATCAGCGACAGAGAGGTGTGACGTGGCGACCGACGCGCAGAGCCCCGGACCCATCCTGAACGGCATTCCGAGCCAAATTCCCGATTCGGATCCGGATGAGACTCAGGAATGGCTGGACTCCCTCGACGGAGCGATCGAGCAAGGGGGTCGCGAGCGGGCTCGCTACTTGATGCTGAAGATGCTGGAACGGGCTCGGGCCAGCCACGTCGGCATACCGTCGCTCACCACGACTGACTACATCAACACGATCAGCCCGACCGCTGAGCCGCAGTTCCCAGGCGATGAGGACATGGAGCGGCAGTATCGCGGCTGGATTCGCTGGAATGCCGCCGTCATGGTGCACCGGGCACAGCACCCCGACATCTCCGTTGGCGGACACATTTCGAGTTATGCCTCGGCCGCGACGCTCTATGAAGTCGGCTTCAACCACTTCTGGAAGGGCCGCGATCACGAAGGCGGCGGTGACCAGATCTTCTTCCAGGGACACGCTTCCCCCGGCATCTACGCCCGGGCCTTCCTGGAGGGCCGCCTGGACGAAGAAGACCTGAACGGCTTCCGTCAAGAACATTCGCATGTGGTGGACGGCGAAGTTCGTGCGCTTCCCTCCTATCCCCACCCCCGCAGTCTGCCGTCGTTCTGGCAATTCCCCACCGTTTCGATGGGGATCGGCCCGATGAACGCCATCTACCAAGCGCAGTTCAACAAGTACCTGCAGAACCGCGGCTTGAAGGACACCTCTCAGCAACACGTCTGGGCCTTCTTGGGCGACGGGGAGATGGATGAGCCTGAGTCCCGCGGCCTGCTTCAGGTGGCCGCGAACGACGAGCTCGACAACCTCACCTTCGTCGTCAACTGCAACCTGCAACGCCTGGACGGCCCGGTCCGCGGCAACGGCAAAATCGTCCAAGAGCTCGAGGCGTACTTCCGCGGTGCCGGATGGAACGTCATCAAGGTCTTGTGGGGACGGGGCTGGGACCCGCTGATCGAGGGCGATGAGACCGGGTCGCTGCTCCACTTGATGAACACCACCAACGACGGGGACTTCCAAACCTTCCGCGCCAACGACGGCGGTTATATCCGCGACGAGTTCTTCGGCCGCGATCCGGCGACCAAGGAGATGGTTTCCGGATGGTCGGATGAGGACATTTGGTGGAAGTTGAAGCGGGGCGGGCACGACTACCGCAAGATGTATGCGGCCTACGCGGCGGCCATGAACCACTCGGGCCAGCCGACCGTGATCCTGGCGCACACCATTAAGGGCTACAGCCTGGGGTCACACTTCGCCGGTCGCAACTCCACTCATCAGATGAAAAAAATGAAGACCGAGGACCTCAAGGCCTTCCGGGACAACCTGAAGATCCCGATCACGGATGAGCAACTCGACGCGGACCCCTGGGCCCCGCCGTACTACCACCCGGGTGAGGACCACGAAGCCCTCGTCTACATGAAGAAGAAGCGCGAGGACCTCGGTGGGCACCTACCGGGTCGTCGCCCGGATGCCGGGAAGAAGCTCAAACTTCCGGACGAAAAGTTGTATGCCGTTGCCAAGAAGGGCTCAGGGAAGCAGCAGGTCGCCACGACGATGGCCTTCGTGCGGATCTTCAAGGACCTGATGCGCGACAAGGAGTTCGGCAAGCACATGGTGCCGATCATTCCCGACGAGGCCCGCACCTTCGGGATGGACAGCTTCTTCCCGACGGCCAAGATCTACAACGTCCACGGGCAGAACTACACCTCGGTCGATGCCGATCTGATGTTGGCCTACAAGGAGTCCACATCGGGTCAGATACTGCACGTCGGGATCAACGAAGCTGGGTCCGTCGCCGCGATGACCGCTGCCGGTTCCTCCTACGACACCCACGGCATACCGATGGTGCCGTTCTACGTTTTCTACTCCATGTTCGGCTTCCAGCGCACCGGCGACTTCATCTGGGCAGCCACCGACCAGATGGCCAGGGGCTTCATGATCAGCGCCACCGCCGGACGCACGACGCTGACGGGTGAGGGTTTGCAGCACGCTGACGGTCACTCCCTGCTGCTCGCCTCGACCAACCCTGCGGTCATCACCTACGACCCTGCCTACGGCTACGAGATCGCGCACATCATGCACGACGGGCTGCGTCGGATGTATGGCGACGAGCCGGAGAACGTCCTCTACAACATCGCGGTCTACAACGAACCGATGGTGCAGCCACCGGAGCCCGATGATGTGGATGTCGAGGGCATCTTGAAGGGCATGCACCGGATCTCTGCCGGTGGCGACGACGGTCCGAAAGTGCGACTGCTGGCTTCCGGCGTGGGTGTGCCGTGGGCATTGAACACTCAAGAATTGCTGGCCAACGACTGGGGCGTCAGTGCCGAAGTGTGGTCGGTGACGTCGTGGACGGAGTTGCGCCGCGAGGCGATGCGCTGCGATGAGGAGGCGTTCGGCACCACCGGCGAGCGGGCGATCCCCTACGTCACCCGTCGGCTGTCCGAGGGCGAAGGACCCGTCATCGCCACCAGCGACTGGATGCGCCAAGTCCAAGACCAGATTGCACCGTGGGTGCCTGAAGACTATTTCGCTCTCGGGGCCGATGGTTTCGGCTTCTCCGACACCCGCGCCGCGGCGCGTCGGTTCTTCCACATCGATGGCCCATCGATGGCAGTCAAGGCGCTGCAGATGTTGGCCGATCGCGGAGAGATCGAGGGCGAGAAGGTCACCGAGGCGGCCGAGAAATACAAGATCAACGACGTCACGGCTGGCACTTCAGGCACCGCTGGCGGCGACGCCTAGCCCGAAGCACCCCCACCCCACCGGTCGGGTGCTGCATTGCCTGTCTGGTGCTGCGGTGCAGCGCAGCACCAGACGAGAAGCGCAGCACCCGAAAGCGAGCGAGGTGACGGGGCCGGGCGCGTCAGTGATGCGGTGGCGTCAGAGTGCTGCGTCTCGGGCGGCGACGCCGAGGTCGGCGTGGTCGGTGAAAAAGCCATCGATTCCGGCATCCAGGTATGCCGTGATCTCGGCTGCGAGGCGGCCATGAGAGGCTGGATCAGCACCATCGCGGAGGTCACGCGGCAAGAACTGGTTCTCCGCGCGGAAGGTGTAGGGGTGCACGAAGAGCCCCGCCGCATGGGCCGCCTCCACCAACCCCGTGGACCCGCCGAGATCGCCCTCAGCAGTGCGGTCGATGATCGAAGTCTTGTCCGGGCCGATCCCGTCGGCGTCCACAGCCCAGGCGCTCAACTCGTTGTCAGTCCACGTCTGTCCACTGGCCATCAGGTGCAACAGCGGCGACTCGACCCCACACGTCTGCCGTAGGTGCGTCAGCGTGGCTGGCTCGAAGCACTGGATATAGACCGGCGCGTCAGGGCCCACCAGGTCGTGAGCGGCCAGCTCTTCGGCGATCATCTCCTCGGTCGCCTGACCGCATGAGCGCAGATAGCGGGGGTGCTTCAGCTCCGGATAGACGATGATCTCGCGCCCCAGCTCCGCAGACAGCGACGCTCGCAACTGCAGGATCTGCGCGAAGGTGGGGATGCCCCATACCCCGTCGCTCGTCGTGTTGTGCGGGCGAACGGCGGGCAGGCGCTCGGTTGCCCGCAGGGTGCCGAGTTCGGCCAGCGTGAAGTCTTCGACGAACCATCCGGACATAGATCGGCCATCAACAACATCTTTGGTCGTCTCGAGGTCGGCGAACTCAGGCCGCCGCGACACGTCGGTCGTGCCGGAGATCTCGTTCTCGTGGCGGGCCACCAAAACGCCATCGCGCGTAGCGACGAGGTCCGGCTCGATGCAATCGGCCCCCATCCGCGCACCTAGCGCATATGCGGCCAGCGTGTGCTCGGGTCGGTAGCCGCTGGCACCCCGGTGGGCAATGACCAGAGGACGGGAACCGGTAAGGAGTCGGGTGGGCATGACCCCATCTCACCATCGGCATCACAAGGACGGGCCGATCCCGCAGCGGACCGACAGCCAACGATTAGTGTGGCCCGGTGGTCAGCGAGCAGCCCCGAGACATCTCGGCACGGCATACCGGAGCGGTAGCCACCGCCGCGACCCGCGCCATGGAGCGCGACCTGGAGTGGTTCCGGGACCTGTCCGCCGAGGACCGCTCGTGGGTCTCTCTGGTCGCCCAAGCTGGCATCGGTGCGTTCCTCGCGTGGTATCGCAGCGGCGAGAACCCTAAGACCATCACTGCCGACATTTTCGGCACCGCCCCACGCGAACTGGCCCAAAAGATCACGTTGCGTCAGACCCTCGACCTGGTCCGCACCACCGTCGACGTGGTCGAAGAGCACATCCCCTCCCTGGCTGTCGACGGCGACGAGGCAGCCCTGCGCGAGGGGGTCTTGCGCTATTCACGCGAGGTCGCCTTCGCCACCGCCCAGATCTACGCGTCGGCGGCGGAATCCCGCGGGGCCTGGGACGCCCGCCTCGAAGCGTTGGTGGTGCACGCCATTGTGCGCGGCGAAGCCGACGAAACCTTCCGCACTCGGGTCACCGAGCTCGGGTGGTCAGACGTGACCCAGGTGGCCGTCGTCGTCGGATCAGCCCCGGAGTATGCCGAATCGGCCGACTCCGCCAACATCACCGGATCGTTGCGCGAAGCCGCGCACCGGATCGAGCTCGAAGCTCTGACCGCTGTGCAGGGACGGCGGCTCATCTGCGTGTTGGGCAGGACGGCCGACCCGTTGTCCGACGCCGCCAAACTCTCCGCCCACTTCGGCGTCGACCCGATCGTCGTCGGCCCCCAAGTGCCACACCTGTTTGCTGCCGGTCGCTCGGCGCGCGCTGCGCTCTCTGGAGCTGACGCCGCTCCTGCGTGGGCC
>JBGTGC010000266.1:0-4077 GCA_041746935.1 Dermatophilaceae bacterium | reverse complement strand
GTCGGTGTTGAGCAGGCCGTGGCGCAGGTGCGCGGCGGCAAACAGCACCGCATCGCGGGTCTGCGCCAGCGCCGTGAGGTCCCGTTCGAGCTCTGCGATGTCATCACCGAGGGCAGCGATGGGCTCCAACAACCGCAACTGATCCCGGGCGCGCAACACCGAGTCGTGGGCTGCGCGGAGGTCCTCGAAGTGCTCGATCAGGGACTGGACTCCTGCGCGGGAGTCGAACGGCTCCAGCATGTGCGAGCGTACGAAGTCCGTCAGGTTGCCGACGGACTTCAGCGACACCGTTTGGTGGAAGAGCTCCATGGCTTGGCGGCTCGGGATGCCTAGGGCACGGCGGAAGGCACGCTCGTATTCGGGGAAGTGGTCCATCGGGGTCAGGCCTCGGCGGCGAAACCGGCGGCGCAGGTCGGCGATGTCGGTCCCGAAGTCGGTGAAGTCGCCCGAGATCGTGAGGTCATCCGGGGCCACGATGTGGAAGCGGCGCGGCTGGCCCGTCGACTCGGCCGGCACCCAGAACACCTGGGCCAGGGTGACCGTCTGGTCGAGGTATTCGTGCCGGAAAGAGGCCAGCAGCACTGAGTGGGAGCGGTGATCGCGAAGGGCCACCGGCCGGGACTGACCGGTGGTTTCGTTGCGCTCGGACTTGTAGTGACCGAGCACGTAGGAGCGCAGGCTGCGCTCGCGGGTGTCGGCACCGGCAGCCTTGTTGTAGGAGATCCGCTGGGCCGGCATCAGCAAGGTGGTGAGGGCATCAACCAACGTGGACTTGCCGGAGCCTATGTCGCCGGTGAGCAAGGTGGTGCGTCCGTCCAGGCCGAACCGCCAGATTGACCGGTCGAACGTGCCCCAGCCGAGCACCTCCAGGCGCTGCAGCCGGAACCCGGGCAGGGTGTTGTCGGCGAAGTCGAGATTGAGCGCAAACGTCATCGCTGGCCCTCCAGTGCCTCTGCGTAGTCGGTGAGCCGGGCGTCCAAACCAGCCAGCCACTGCGCGTCGATGTAGGCCTTGATAATGCGGCGCACCTCATACGTATGCTCCTGGCCGCGAACTTTGCGCATGAAGCCGAGGTCGATGACCTTGTTGATGAGGGCGTCGACGTCGGCAACGAGCCGGACCACGTTGTCGGTCGAGGGCAGGTGCAACTGCAACAGTCCCACGATGTCGTCGCGGGTCAGGATCAGCCGGGGATCGGAGCTGGATGAGTCGAACTCGGCCAGGCGTTTGCGCAGCAACGCCAGCAGCAGAGATACCCGCAGCGAGAGCCGATGCCGGGGCACCAGACGCGGGATGTCGATGTCGTCGTGCTCCATCTGGCGCAGGAACGCGAAGCCTTCGGCCTCATCGATCACCAGGTCCAAACCCATCGCGGCCATGTGATCGGTGACCTGGGTGCGCTGCCGGTGCACCTCCTGCCACAGGACGGTGTTGTCATCCTGATAGACGACGCCCTTGAGCAGCGGCACGACCACCTGGGTCAACTCCAGCCGCTCGCCGGTCGGGACGCGCGGTTGCGAGCTCATGGCATACCCCGAGGGTGATGGTCGCCGCCATGCCGGACATAGCTCACTGCGGGCATATCGGCGGTGCGACCCGGCCCCTCATCGGGCTGCCAGTCGACGTGCGCTCGTGCCTCGTCGTCCAGGATCACGTCGATGCCGACCTCCGCGAGGCCGAGGTAGGCCACCACCTCGGCCAGCCCTTGCTCCAGGGGATAGTCGGCCAGGATGGTGTCGAGTTCGACTTGGCTGCGCCCGGCGAGGGCCTCGCGGACCTGAGTGGCGAGCCGCTGCTGATCGACGTACTGCTGCGCGAAGAGCGCGGAGGTGTCCACCAGGTTGTCGAGGTCATCGAGGTCATCGACGGCGCTGTCCAGCCGGCTCTGCTCGGGCCGGGAATACAGTGGCCGCTCCAACGGCAGGCTCAGGCGAGGAGCCAGCGCGTCGACGTCGCTGACCACTGAGTGCTCACCCGGCGGCAACGATAGGGACGTCGTCTCGATGCTACGCAGCAGGTCCATCACCCGCCGGTTCTCCAGCCAGACGCGGTCATCGAGGAATCGGCGCAGTTGGTCCGAGAGTTGTCGCACGGTGGCCTGGGTGCGATCGGCGGCCACCAGCCAATCGTGATGCACCCGGCGCACCCGCGGGTCGGGGTCGAGCGCCGGCATACGGTGCACGTGGGCCAGCAGGTCGGCGAGCTCGTCCTGCCGCTGGGAGGAGAGCAAGAAGTCGTAGAAGGCGTGAAAGCTGCGGCCCTGGTCGGACTCGGTGATCGAGTTGCGGTCGCCGAGCACCTCGTCCAACAACTCGCCCTTGGAGCCGTCCCACGCGGCGATCCGCCCGCGCATGCCCCGGTCCAGTCCCCGGAACTTGGCCTCGACCTCGCGGAAATCGGCCAACAACTCTCGGGCCAGTGCGGAGAACTGTTGGTAGCGCTCGCGTTGGGCCGTCTCGCCGAGCACGTCGAGCTGTCCTTGCTCGGCTCGGGTGATCTCCTCATCGAGTCGGGCTCGTTCGGCGTGCAACTGCTTCAGGCGTCGCTGCGGGTCGGTCTCTGAGCCGTAGACGATCTGCGTGAGCAGGTCGACCAGGGTGGCCAGGCGCGACTCGGTGCCGATGAACGCCCGCTCAGCCAGTCCCTCGACCCAGGCGACGCCGCGCTCCAGAGCAGGGGTGGCCTCGACGTGCGGGTCGTCGGAGTCTGCGGGGTAGTACATCCGCAGCCACCCGGCGGCGGTCCAGTCGCTGAGGTATGCCGTCGGCGCCTGGGGCAGCGCGTCGTCGCCGTGGACGTGCCGCAGCGCATATAACTCGTCGTCCAGCAGGCTGGCCAGGTCCGACAGGGGGAGGGTGCGCGTGTTGTCCTCGACGAAGACGCGCCCCAGGAAAGCCAGGACCAGCGGGGCGTGCTGGGCGCGCAGCAATCGCCAGGCCGCGTGTCGCTCGCGCAGCTCGCTCAGTTCGTCGTAGGTCAGCACGGTGCTCCCTCCTGATCGGTCGGCTCCACCCTAAGCACGACGACTGACAGCCGATCGCCATCGAGTCGCAGGAAGTTCACCGCATACGGGCCTTGAACGGTGAATTTCCTGCCAGTCGATGGACGCCTCGTCGCTATGCCGTCCGCTAGCCGTGGCCGGGTGGATGTCAGGAATTGGCCCGTTGGCTCAGGCGCTCCTGCAAATCTAGGGCCAGCACGTCGCAGTCATCCGGATCCTGCCCTTCGCGGTCGCGTATACGCCACCGGGCCAGACACAACATGCGCAGGACGTGCTCGGGCAAGCCTTGACGCTCGTGCAGCATGATGCCCCGCATCAGCGACCCGAGGGCTCGCTGAGTTTCGCCCTGGTCATCCCACACGTCGGCGAGATTGTGATAGGTCCGGCCGTCCTGCGGCCGACTCTTGCGGATCTGCTCGGAAACGCTTTGCGCTTCGTCTTGCTCTCCCTCGCTGAGCAGCAGGTCGACGATGGTGGCCCGGGGGTCAAGGTTGTGCCGCTCGCCGCATTCATGAGCGCGCCAGAGAGCGCTGAGTGCCGCTGCGGCTCGCCCGCGAAGCGAAACTGCGTGCTGCAGCGGCGAGGAGGTCCGCCGTAGTGGCCTCATCGTCGGGCTGCACGTGCTGAGCCAACTGTGCAAGGTGCTCGCCCGCTGTGCGGTGGTCTTCTTCTGTGCCGCCAGACACGGACATCTCCAGGTCGGCATACTCGTCATAGGTCACGGGCTAGCCCAGGATCAGGTTGAGGATCACCAGGAGGGGGATCGATCCGACCCAGACTGCGGTCGTGATCCCGGACCAACCCTTCAGCGCGGCCGTGCCCTCCAGGCCGGTGAAGCGCGTCACGACCCAGAAGTAGGAGTCATTGAAGTAACTGAAGACCATCGAACCTGACGTGCAGGCGATCGCTGCCACCACGGGATCGATGCCGAGGCTGCCGACCAGGGGGGCGGTCACCGAAGCGGCCGTGACCATGGCCACCGTGCCGGAGCCTTGGGCCACCCGGACGAACGTCGCAATGACGAACGGCACGAGGAAACCGGGCATCGACGTGCTGGCGACCGCTTCGGCGAGCGC
>JBGTGC010000265.1:0-4085 GCA_041746935.1 Dermatophilaceae bacterium | reverse complement strand
CGGTCAGCGAGAAGCCCTCGCCGGTGTCGACGCCGTCGTCACCGTCGAGCCCGGTGTTGAACGGTCCTTGCAGACAACCGCTGCTGGTCAGCGTGTCACCCTCGCCCGAGGGGTTGGGGAAGGCGATCCGCGCGGGGCCCGCCGTTCCGGCCGGCGCTTCGTGCAGGTGGGTAGCCGTCTTGGCGGGGCTCTCGTACTGCGGGGTCCACACCAGAGATGGTGATGTCGTAGCAGATGATCTCCTCGTCGGAGTTGACCATGTAGGTGAAGGTGCCGCTTCTCGTGACTTTCGAGTGTCGAAGTACCTCGCCGGGGCTCCCTATTCAGCGCAGAACGACTCGTCACCATACGCCTCTTAGTTGGCTCCTTGCGCGGCGCCCCCGCGAGGTGCTTTGGAGCCGAGCGTGTCACGCTTAGAGCCACGGACCTTGCGGTCGCTGCTGCAGCTGTAACCAATGTTGGCCGTCGAATGTTCAATCAACAATTGCTTGTTCCAGAAAGGGTTTCCACATGGGTGATCTGCCAGAACTCTCCGCTACTACCTTCCTCGTGATTGAGGGGGCCTTCTCGTTGGCCTTCGCGACCTTCGCGGGTGCTGCGCTGTTCTTCTTAGCCTGTCGACGCGACGTCGCCTTGGCCTACCGAGCTTCGGTGACGGTCTGTGCGGTTGTCGTGGCCATTGCCGCCTACCACTACTTCCGCCTTTTCGAGTCCTTCGCTGGGGCGTACGACAGCGACGGGGAAATTGCGACGGTCACCGGGTCGGTCTTCAACGAGGCTTACCGATACATGGACTGGCTCATCACCGTTCCTCTGCTGGTGGTCGAGTTGATCCTGGTCATGGGCTTACTCGGCGACAAGCGCCGCAGTCTTCTCCTCAGGCTCGTGCCCGCATCTTTCCTCATGATCATCCTCGGCTACCCCGGTGAGTTGTCGAGCAACGCCGGAACCCAGTGGTTGTGGTGGGGCCTGGCGATGATCCCGTTCGTGTACATCCTGTTTGTCCTGTTCAGTGAGGTCAGCGAGGTCATCACGAGTCAGCCCAAGGAAGTGCAGCCGCTGTTCCAGATGGTCCGCCTTGCCCTGGTCGTCAGTTGGATCTTCTACCCGATCGCCTACCTGTTCCCGATCGTGCTGGGCAATACCGGAACGGCGTTGGCGTTGGAAAACGTCGGCTACGCCGTTGCGGACCTGACCGCCAAGGTTGGTTACGGACTGATCATCTTCTTGATCGCCAAGAAGAAGTCACAACTCGAGCCTGCGGACCGCGAAGGATCCGACGCTATGGCTCAGCCGGTTGCGCACTGACACGCGCTGCGTAACTGTGCAACGTTGCGCAGGTCTGATCTACCGGATCCGCGCAACGTTGCCAGGGTGGGGTCGACGAGTCGTCGCCCCTGAGGTTGGTGGTTCAGGGCACGGTGTATGCGGTCAGCGCACCGATCCACTTCGCATTGCGAGAGGTCTGATGCAAACAATGCTGTCACCGTTTGTGGGCATGGAAGGCGGCGCTCACGACTATGGCGGTTCGACCATCCGGAAAGAGGCGGCATGTCGTGATGGTGAATGATCAGAATTTATCCGCGCGTCGTGTGCGAGGCGACGCCGGATTGTGTCCACCAAGGGCAACAACAGTTTTGCACCTTGTCAGGGCCCGAGTCTTGACGCCCATCACCGCGGCCTTTCTTGTCTTGGCCGTGTTCTTTGCGGTAGGTCCCGAACTGCCTACGTGGGTTATCTTCGCGCCCTTGGCCGCCAGCGTGCTGCTTTTCGGACTCCCGCACGGAGCCTTGGATCATCTTGTCCCTGCGCGACTGGCGGGAAAGCGGGCCTCTGTCGCCTCGGTTGCGGTTGTTGCTGCGCTGTACGTCGTGGTGGGCGGCGGCGTCCTCGCGGTGTGGAACAGCGCCCCACTGATCGCTTTCGCCGGTTTCATCATGCTCACGTGGTTCCACTGGGGGCAGGGGGATCTGTGGATCGACCTCGCGGCGGGGCACGTGGATCGGTTGCCTGGGCCGATTCTGCGGGCGGGAACCGTTTTTGTCCGCGGCGGGATTCCCCTTCTTCTGCCGCTGCTATTCCATCCTGCTGTGTACGAAAAGGTGCGGCTGGGGACGATAGACCTCTTTGCTGGCTCTTCGAACGCCACAACTTCGTGGGCGTTGGGTCCGGTGAGCCGACTTTCGGTCGGATCGGCGTTCGGCATCGTTGTGCTGGCTATGGCGCTGGCGACCTGGCGCACAGCGTGCACTCACCTTCAAAGGATCGCCTGGGCGCGAGACCAGGTCGAGATTGCAGTGCTGGCGCTCTTTTTCGCCCTCGGTCCCCCTGTGCTCACCATTGGTGTCTACTTTTGCCTGTGGCATGCCCTTCGACACATCATTCGCCTCGAGTTGTTGGACCCCCGTGGAGCGGCTCTCTTGAGCCGAGGCAGGCTCTGGAAGGCAGCCCGACGCTTCGCCGTCGACGCCGCACCGATCACCGCGATCGCTATCGTGGTGTTGGGCGCTAGTTACTTCATGCTCCCCACCGCTGTCGGGTCGGCGGAAAGTAGGCTCGGGCCCTACCTAGTCCTCATCTCAGCCCTCACGGTTCCACACATCGCGATCGTCACCTACATGGATCGCCGACAAAACGCACGCACTCCCGGACCTTCAGCCTGCTGAACGCATCGCGCCGACTCCACCCCGTTGGGAATAGCGAAAGGATCTGGTGCCCGGAGTTGCGGAGGGTCGGTTTTTCGTGAGTGAACGTCTGCACTCCGAACTCACTGTGCTAGCGACCCGATGCCGCTGCCGGCCGCCAACCGAATGGCAGGGTCGCGACAGCCAATTGAGCGATCATCAGGTTGAACCCGAGGCCGCCCGATGAGGTGCGTTCAGCTATCTGGTTCCGCACCCCGGCATCCTTGGTGGAGGCGTACACGGCCAACGGCTTGGGTCGAGATCTTGGTTGAGCGTTGATGAATTCAATGGTCGCGTCGAGATCGCCCACACCGAGGATTGGCAGGATCTCCGTCATCTGAGTCTCGACGTCGTTCTTGCGCAGATCGGACCAAAGGGACGCTCTCGATCGCTCGTGTTCGCCCGGTGCCAAAGGCTGCCCGAGCGACGTCAACCTGCGAGCCCACCCACTCCAGACCGTCGTTGTGTGTGCCGTCTGCTTGGCCCTCTGGTCTACCGTCATACCGATCCCGTCCCTGTTCGATGCTCGAAAAACTGATCTTCCCGTCAGTAAGGGCACCGAGATCTGCGGGCAAGGCGTCCGTGAAGTCTTGCTGAGCACCCCGGTGCCTACAGCGCCACAAAAGGTGTGGCTGGTCCCGCCGCCGCCTGGCACACCCACCGTTCTTGACGATGCCCAGCGCGGGGTCAGGGTGAGGCACCATACTGAACACGATGTTCACAGAGCGCACGGGGGAAGGATCGACATGTCTCGCTGGACCCGCGACACCGTAGCCGTGGTGGTGGTGCTGGGTCTGTCCGGGTGCGCCAACGACTCGTGGAAGGCTGTCGAGCCGGACCCCGCGGCTATCGCTGTTGTCGCTCAGTACGCACAAAGCGCGAACAGCGGCGACTCGGTGAAGCAGCGTCTGGAGGTGCTACTCACCGAGGCGCGCGAAGAACTCGGCGAACCTTACGAGTGGGGTGCCGATGGCCCCACTGTCTGGGACTGCTCCAGTTTCGTGCGTCATGCATACTCCGAGGTCGGTATCGGTATGCCGCGGACCGCGCGGGCCCAGCGTGACTGGCTGGCGGATGGCAACGGCGTCGCCGTGACCCCGGGGCAGGAGCAGCCCGGGGACCTCGTCTTTTGGGACGACTATCTCGGACCGGATGAGATCGGGCACGTGGCGATGGTCTGGGACCCCGCTGACGAAAGCACGATCGAGGCCCGGCCTCCGCTCACGGGCAACTACGCGTACCGGACCGAAGGACACAGCATGTTCGAGATCTGGCGGGTCGCCGATCTGGCTGTGCCAGCTACGTAACCTTCATTTCGCCCATCTCGCCCCAACCCTCGCCGTCGACCTGATGGCTGACGATCAGGGGGGTCGAGGCCAGTGCCTGCGGGATGTCCTGCGT
>JBGTGC010000264.1:0-5497 GCA_041746935.1 Dermatophilaceae bacterium | reverse complement strand
GCTGGAGCACGGTCACGCTGGTGTTCGGGTCGACGTCGCCGAGCAGGTCGACGAGTTCGCGGTGTCGCTGCCGCAGGGTGCGCAGGCCGGTGCCGACGCGGTGACCGCTGAGCAGCAGTCGGGCCAGCATCAGGGTGCTGAGTGCGACGGCGGCCCACAGCAGGGTCATGTTGCGATCAGTGAGCGACCAGGCCGCGACCGGGGCAGAGAGCAACGCCGCGAGGATGCCGGAGAGGGCGACACACTGCCATACGAGAAGGGCGGGGCCGGGGCAGACGCGAAAGGTGGTCTGCGGGGCCATGATCCGTGGCGCAATCACCGAAAACGTAAGCGCGACCAGGCCGAGCAGCAGCACGGCGAGCGTGTCCATACAGGCGGCCTCTGCCTAGCTGTGGCGTCGCTCGACTTCGGCCAGCGCAGCCCGTAGGTCGTCCAGTTCGGCGGCATCAGCCTGGCCGAGGAAGTGCAGCATCGCGGCTTGCCGGTCACCGGAGTCAAGGGTGTCGAGGCCCACGCGCATAGAGGCGGCAGTCAGCTCCTCGCGGGATGCGGCAGCTGAATACATCCAGGCGCGGCCATCGCGAGTGCGGTTGGCCAAGTCCTTTTTGGCGAGGCGATCCAGCACGGTCATGACGGTCGTGTAGGCCAAATCGCGGGAGCCGTTGAGGTGAGTCAAGACCTGGCGCACGCTCTGGTCGCCGTCCTGCTCCCACAAAACAGTCATGACAGCGCGTTCGAGATCGCCTAGACCGCTGAATTTCTTGGGCACAAGGGGCATGATACGCCTCCGCCTGGCGAGCGCTTTCAGGTTCGCGACTCGTTGAGGCGACAGGTAGAGCACCCCGTTGGGTCACTCGGATCATCGAGAGCGATAGACCTCCCCCCGGTGGCCGGCGCGAAGCACCAAGACGAGGAGTCTTTCGTCCGCGATCTCATAAATGATGCGGTAGTCGCCCGTCCGCACCCGCCACTCGCCGCCGCCACCCACGAGCCGCGTTGCGGCAGGAGGTCGAGGGTTAGTGCCCAAAAGGTCGATTGCCGCCTGCACTCTGCGGCGACCCATGGGGTCCAACTTGCGTAGTTGTCGCTCGGCGGACGGGACGAGCACGATGCGGTAGGTCATACGAGACCGAGATCAACTTTCACCTGTTCCCAGGGGATGGGCTCCTGCGTGGTTGCCAGCATCTCGGCGCGTACGGCCTCGGCGGCGCGAATGTCTGCCATGTCCTCTGCCAATTCAAGAAGCTCACTCAAGTCGTCAGCAGCGATGACCGCAGCAACACGCTGCCCCCTGCGCGCAAGATACATCGGCGCATGCTCATCGCGGGCGCGGTCAATGATCTCGGCGAGGTGCTGACGAGCCTCTGACACGGCATACGACGTTTGTGTTGACATGTACTAACAGTACTTGCAGTGGTGTAGCTGTACAAACAGTACAGACGTGACTATTCGTCGGGGTAGCCGTGTGGGTTGCCTTGCTGCCAGCGCCACGTGTCGGCACACATGTCTTCGACGGTGCGGGTGGCGCTCCAGCCGAGTTCTTCGTGGGCCCGCGAGGGGTCGGCATACGAGGCGGCGATGTCACCGGGGCGGCGGGGGCCGACGGCATACGGGATCTCCCGTCCGCTGGCAGCGGCGAAGGCTGCAACGAGCTCGAGAACGCTGGTGCCGTGTCCGGTGCCGAGGTTCCAGGTCGAGACGGCGCGATCGTGCTCGCCGATCCACTCCAGCGCGGCGAGGTGACCGGCCGCGAGGTCTTCGACGTGGATGTAGTCGCGCACCCCGGTGCCGTCCGGGGTGTCGTAGTCGCCGCCAAAGACCGACAGCTTGTCGCGCCGGCCCACGGCGGTCTGCGCAATGAAGGGCATCAGGTTGTTGGGGATGTCGCTCGGGTCCTCACCCAGTTGGCCCGAGGAGTGCGCGCCGACTGGGTTGAAGTAGCGCAGCAGCGCAATCCGCCACTGGGGATCGGTGACCGCGAGGTCCTGCAGGATCTGCTCGATCATGACCTTGGTCCAGCCGTAAGGATTCGTGGCCGAGGTCGGCAGGTCTTCGGTCATCGGCACCGGGGCTTTGGGGCCGTAGACGGTGGCGGAGGAGGAGAAGACCAACTGATAGACGCCGTGGTTGGCCATCGCCTCGACGAGGGCCAGGGTCGAGCCGACGTTGTTGCGGTAATACAGGACCGGTTTGGCCACCGATTCGCCGACGGCTTTGGAGCCGGCGAAGTGGATGACCGCGTCGATGGACTCGGCGGCGAAGAGTTGGTCGACGGCTGCGCGATCGGTGAGATCGACTTCGTGCAGCGTCAGGGAGGACCCGGCGAGGGCTTCGATTCGGGGCAGCACTGAGTGCTTGGAGTTGCTGAAGTTGTCAGCCACGACAACCTCGTGCCCAGCTTCGAGAAGCTGAACGGTGGTGTGGGATCCGATATATCCGGCACCGCCGGTGACTAATACGCGCATGCGTGAAGTATGCCGTGAGCCTCGCCCCACAGGGCGGTTCTCGGTGCGCGCGGCTACTGGCCGAGGGCTTTGGCCAGTTCGTCGAGGTAGTTGTCGACCTCTTCTTCGGAGTAGCCAGGACTCAACTGAGTTGAGGTAAACGATGTCTGGAACACGCTCGGCGGCTCTCGCCCTTCGCGGACTGCGGTCGTCACGCCTGCCAAGAAGGCATCGACCTGCCCGACGTTGTAACCCCCGGCGGAAGCGACTCGTCGTGAAGGCGGGAGGGACTGGCAGGTCGTTGACCGTCGCCGACGTGCTGCGCTGGGGTGGCGCCACCTGAGAGCAGAGATCCTCCATGAACTCGTCGACCTCGCCCATGTCGTAGCCGCCGAAGGGCGACGTAAACCGGGCTTCCATGACGTCTGGCACTTCGCTGCCCTGCTCGAGAGCTCTGGCAAATTGCCGCAAGAATGCATCGACATCCTCGACGTCATAACCCCGCTGAAAGCGCCCCACACGGGTGAACTCGGGCTTCTGAGCTGCCATCCGCGCAGTGTGGCACGCACGACCGGCTTCTCGGCATACATCCCTTGCTGTAGCCTGTGCGGTTCATGTCGCTATAGCGGCACAACTGCTCAGGCTAAACCGGGAGTCGGGAGAGCCGGCGAGGCGTAGGCGCGGTCAGTTGGTCGCATCAACGCGATGACCGTCCCTAAGGTCGATTACCTCGTCGGCCCGTGCCGCGAGCAACGGGTCGTGCGTCGACACCACGGCCGCGATACCTTGCTCGTGCACCACGCCGACCAGCAGATCCATGATCGCGGCCGCCGTGTCGGAGTCCAGTTGCCCGGTGGGTTCATCGGCCAGCAGGATCTGCGGTCGGGCCACCAGGGCACGAGCGATCCCGACCCGTTGTTGTTGCCCGCCAGACAACTCATAGGGCCGCTGCTTGGTATGCCGTGACAAGCCGACCACGTCCAGCGCCTCCGCCACTCGAGTCGAGCGCTCGCCTGCCGGAGTGTCGAGCAGCCGCAACGGGACCTCGACATTCTCGGCCGCCGACAGCACCGGGATCAGTCCGAACGACTGGAACACGTAGCCGATCAGCGTCCGTCGCACCTCCAACACATCGTCCTCAGGCATCTGTGACAACGTCCGCCCGTCGCCCAACAACACCTCGCCCGACGTGGGCCGATCAAGCCCGCCGAGTAGGTTGAGCAACGTCGTCTTGCCCGAGCCCGACGGACCACGCACCACCGTGAGCCCCCCGGCCCGCACGTCGATGTCGAGGCCAGCGACGGCATACACCGGCCCGGCGACGGCATACACCGGCCCGGCTCCGGTGTCGAAGGTGCGATGCAGGTCGCGGCCGGCCAGCAGATATCCGTGCTCACTCATCCGTAGCCTCCTCGCGCTGCTGCGGATCCGGTCTTTGCAAGTCCTGTGCCGGTATGCCACTGGATGGGTGGTCATCGGGCCACACACCGACGTGATCGTCTTCCAGCTCGAGGCGCACCCGATCACGCAGAGCCAACTGCTCGACATACCCACCGGGCAACTGCAGCCGACCTGCGCGATCGATGACGGTGTATTCTGCGGCCACTGTCCGCTCCGCGCCACCCTCGTCGATTTCGACCCGGCGCAGCACCTCGGTCGAGGTCCGACCGTCGCGGATCTGCACAGTGCGCCGGACGTGCTCGGAGATCATCGGGTCGTGAGTCACGATCAGCACAGTGGCGGCCAACTCCTGGGCGGCTTCGCGCATCGCCTCCAGCACCTGGCCCGACATGGCCTCGTCCAACTCGCCCGTCGGCTCGTCCGCCAGCACGACCGAAGGGTGGTTGGCCAGCGCCGTCGCGATCGCCACCCGCTGCTGCTGCCCACCGGACAGTTCGCCTGGTCGGCGGTCTCGGCAGTCACCGATGCTCAGCAAGTCCAACATCTCCTGCACTCTCCCGGCGCGGTCTTTGCGAGAGCTGATCACCAACGGCAAGGCGATGTTTTCGGCCGCAGTCAGGAACGGCAACAGGTTGCGCGAGGTCTGCTGCCAGACGAATCCGACGGTGCTGCGTTGATAGGTCACGCGCTCGCCCCGGGTCATCGTCAGCAGGTCGGTGCCGGCGACCGTGGCGCGGCCGCCCGTGGGGGTGTCGAGTCCGGACAGAATGTTGAGCAAGGTCGATTTGCCCGACCCTGATGCGCCGACCAGCGCCACCACGTCGGCCCGATCCACCCGCAGACTCAGACCCTGTAGCGCCTGCACTTCGACGCCTTCGGTGGAGAAGATCCGGACGACGTCTTCGCAGACGATGTCGGGCTCGCCATCGTGTGTCATGCCGATCACCTTTCCTCACCGAGCCGTACGTGTTGTGCGAGGTCGGCCCGAGAGGCCAACGTCGCCGATGTGATCACAGCCAGACCCACCACGAGCAGCACGCCTGCGATAACAGGACCCAACAGCCACGGGTCGACCGCGAGCGCGGGCTGCTGGGACGCGCCGGTCAGCCCGCGCAGATCCACTGCCCTCAGCAACACCCACGGCACGACCACGCCGACCGCTGCTACTTCGGCGGGGACCGTGGCACCAAAGACGTTGACCTCGATGACCGACCCAACCTTGAGGTCACTGGCATCGGCGATCGATCGGGTGATGGCCAAGGGGAGGGCGGCTTCGTCAGGGGGTCCGGCCAGCAGGCGAATGTCTTCGGGCTCGTAGAGGAAGGGCGTGCCTTCGCGGGTGAGGAGCAAGGCACCGTCGGGGTCGGTTTGGACGTCGGCGCTGGGGTCTTCCGGCACGTTGGCCCGCGCCGGAGCCTCCGGAGCCTCGACGATCCAGGAGTCTGAAGCTGGTTGGATTTCGCCGTCGACCAGCACGCCGATGGTGGCGGTCAGGTCGTATTCGGGCACCTTTGGACTGGTCAGGAGGTCGATGCGCAGGACCTCGTGCCCGGCGACCGACGTTGGCAGGGCAAGGTCGACCGATTCTTGGCCGCTCGCCGGGGCGATGTGGAGTGCTCCAGACTCGTCCAGCGATATTTTGGGGGAAACCT
>JBGTGC010000263.1:0-21356 GCA_041746935.1 Dermatophilaceae bacterium | reverse complement strand
CGGGCCGCGCTCGCGAGGGTCATCCACGTCCGTTGCTCGCACCCGGGCGCTGGCCGAGCTCGACCGGGTCGGTCTCGCGGAGATCGCCGATCGCAAACCCGCAGCCATCTCGACCGGCCAGGCACAGCGGGCCGCGTTGGCGCGGGCGTTGGCCACCGATCCGGGGCTGCTCCTGCTGGACGAACCGCTGTCGGCGCTCGATCCGCATACTCGATCCTTGACCCGCGCGGACCTGCACCACCGGCTCCGCGAGTTCGCCGGGGCCACGGTGATCGTCACTCACGACCCCCTCGACGCGCTGACCCTGGCCGATCGCCTGGTGTTCTTCGAGGAAGGGCGGGTGGTCCAGATCGACACCCCCGAAGCGGTGATCGCCAGGCCAAGGAGTCCCTATGTTGCCCGGATCGTGGGGCTGAACCTGCTGTCCGGAACGGTTCGCGTGGGCAGTCAAGTGGTCGTCGAAGTGTCCGGCGGCGTCGTGGTCACAGCAGAGGCTCCCGCAGACGTCGTGGATGGGGCGCGCGTGTGGGCGACGATCGACCCAGCGGCAGTCGCCCTCTATCCCACCCGCACCGAGGGCTCACCGCGCAACATCTGGCCGGTCACCGTGCGCGAAGTCACGATCGCCGGGCAGCGAGCCAGGATCGGGCTGGACGGTCCCGTGCCATTGATCGCCGAGGTCACCACCACCGCAGTGGCCGAGTTGGGACTGATCGCCGGACGACAGGTGTATGCCGGAGCTAAAGCAACCGAAGTCGTCGTCTACCCGGCTTGAGGGATGAGCGGCGGCTGACTCCAGAGATGCTCCGCGAGCCCGACCACTAAGGTTCCTCCAGACCGGTTGGCGATTGCCCCAGCGTCACTCGTTACAGTGCCGAGCATGGTTGTGCAGCGTGTGCTCCCCAGCGAAGAGGCTGAGGACTTGATGGCCCTGGTGCGTGAGATCGCCGCGGAGCAGCTCATGCCTGCTGCGGATGCAGCCGAAGCCGAAGGTCGCTTCCCGTCCGAGATCTTCGCGATGTTCGGCCAAAGCGGTCTGCTCTCCCTGCCCTATCCCGAGGAACTCGGCGGCGGCGCGCAGCCCTATGAGGTGTATCTTCAGGTCCTCGAGGAGATCGCCTACGCCTGGATGTCGGTCGGCGTCGGGGTCTCTGTGCACTCACTGACCTGCTTCCCGATGGCGACGTTCGGCACGCCAGAGCAGCAAGAGAAATACCTGCCCGGCATGTTGTCCGGGGATCAGCTCGGGGCCTATTGCCTCTCGGAGCAGCAAGCCGGTTCCGACGTAGCGGCCATGCGCACCAAGGCGGTAGCAACCGATGGCGGGTATGCCGTCTCCGGCACCAAGTCGTGGATCAGCCATGCCGGCCATGCCGACTTCTATTCGAGTTTTGTCCGCACCAGCGACGACGGGCCACGCGGCCTGTCAGCGATGCTCATCCCCGCCGACGCGGAAGGGCTGACCTTCGGCAAGCCCGAACGCAAGATGGGTTTGGCCTGCGACCCAGTCGCCGACGTGCTGTTCGACAACGTCTTCGTCGAGGCAGACCGGCTGGTAGGCGAGCCGGGCCAAGGCATGACGATCGCCCTTGCCGCTCTGGACTCTGGCCGGATGGGCATCGCCGCAACCGCGACCGGCCTGGCGCAGCGGGCGCTCGACGAGGCGACGGCATACGCCATAGAGCGTGAGCAGTTCGGCAAGCCGATCATCGCCAATCAGGGTTTGGCCTTCCTGCTGGCCGACATGGCAGCAGCAGTTGGCGCCTCGCGGGCGGCATACCTGCAGGCCGCGCGGTTGCGAGACGCTGGACAACCGCACAGTCTTGAGGCGTCCATCGCCAAACTGGTCGCGACCGACTCCGTCATGAAGGTCACCACGGACGCGGTCCAGGTGCTCGGCGGATACGGCTTCACCCAGGACTTCCCGCTCGAGCGCTTCATGCGCGAAGCCAAGGTGACCCAGATCTTCGAGGGCACCAATCAGATCCAACGGCTGGTCATTGCGCGCCAGCTGCAAAAGAAATAGCCAGCCAGACCAATAGCGAAAGCGAGTCAGCGTGCAGATCACTTCAGATGTCGTCGCCCTCATCACCGGGGGTGCCAGCGGCCTCGGCGAAGCCACCGCCCGGCGCATCCTCGCCGACGGCGGTTCAGTCGTGCTGGTCGACCTGCCCGGTGGCCGCGGCGAGGGAGTGGCCGCCGATATGGGTGGGCGCGCCCGCTTCTCCCCCGCCGATGTGCGCGATGAGGAGCAGGTCCGGGCGGCCATCGCCGTCGCCGACGAGCTCGGCACGCTGCGCATCGTGGTCAACTGCGCCGGAGTCGCTACCCCCGGGAGGATCTTGTCCAAGCGCGGCACGCTGAGCCTGGACGACTACCGAAACGTGGTCGAGATCAACCTGATCGGCACGTTCAACGTCATGCGCCTGACCGCCGAAACGATGATGGCCAACGAACCGCTCGACGGCGACCGCGGCCTGATCGTGATGACCGCATCGGTCGCGGCCTACGACGGGCAGATTGGACAAGCAGCGTACTCCTCCTCCAAGGGCGGCATCGTCGCGCTCAACATCACCGCCGCTCGCGACCTGGCTGATAAGGCCATCCGGGTGATGACCATCGCGCCTGGGGTCATGGAGACGCCGATGATGGACGGACTCCCCGGCGAGGTGAAGGCCAGTCTCGAAGCGCTCGTCCCCCACCCCTCCCGACTCGGTAAACCGAGTGAGTATGCCGCGCTGGTCGCCCACATCGCCTCCAACCCGCTGCTGAACGGCGAGGTCATCCGCCTCGACGGCGCCTTGAGGATGCCCCCTCGCTGACGTCAGTCGTGCCGCAGACGTGCCGCAGACGTGCGACGGTGAGGCCGATCGACTCGTTGGGGGAATCCATCGCGCAGAGCACGTCAGGGATGTTGTCGAGGCCGACGATGCGCCCCAGAAGCCGACTCGGGTCGAGCTGTCCCGAAGCCACCGCGGCCAGCATCGCCGGGTATTCGTGAGCGGCCATGCCGTGCGAGCCGTAGATCTCCAACTCGTGAGCCACCACTCGGTCCATCGGCAACGGCGGGGTGGCAGCGGATCCCAGCAGCAGGCCGACCTGCACGTGGCGGCCTCTGCGGCGCAGACTGCACACCGAGTTCACCGCCGTCTCCGCCCGACCAAGCGCGTCGATCGAGACATGCGCGCCGCCCATCGCCTGGATCTGGCCCGCGACATCGCTTGAGCCGTCGATGACCATCTCGGCACCAAGTTCAAGCGCCCGCCCCAGCGCGGCGGGACTGACGTCGACCGCAACCACGCGAGCCCCCAAAGCGGCCCCGATCATGACGGCGGACAAACCGACACCGCCACATCCATGGACCGCCAGCCACTGACCGGGATGCAGCCGTCCGTGCACCCTCAACGCTCGGTATGCAGTCGCGAATCGGCACCCCAACGAAGCCGCGGTCACGTCGTCCAGAGCTTCAGGAAGGGCCACGAGGTTGAAGTCCGCCGCATGCAAAGCCACGCGCTCCGCAAAGGACCCCGGGTCGGTGAAGCCGGGCTGGGTCTGGTCCGGACACACCTGGCCCTGCCCCGCAGCACAGCATTCACACTCGCCACATCCGCACACGAAAGGCGCAGTCACCCGGTCACCGACTTTCCAGCGCGTCACACCCGCTCCGACCTCCACGATCCGACCGGCAAACTCATGCCCCGGTATGTGCGGAAGATTGACCGGATCGTGCCCACGCCAGGCGTGCCAGTCCGAGCGGCACACCCCGGTCGCGCCCACGGCCACCACTACTCCACCCGGCGAGCACACCGGCTCGGGCACGTCCACGATGGTGGGTCGGACCCCGTACGCGTGGTGTTGAACGGCCTTCACTCGTCCAACCCTAGGCACTCACGCGCGAGGCGGCCCATCCTCAGATCTGTCGCGCTTCTGCCGTTGCACGTTCTCCCCCGGTTGGGAAGACTCTGGAGATGGCCTTTGGACGACGACGATCTCTGATCGCTTTCGCCAGAGCGGCTCTGGTGGCGCTTGGCCTGCCCGCTCACTCGCAGGCGGCCGGGACGGCATACGTCGCCCTCGGCGACTGATTCTCGGCCGGGGTGGGCACGCGGGCACCGACTGACGATTGCTATCGCTCGGGATACGGATATCCCGCGCTCATCGCAAAGTGACGGGGGCTCGAGTTCGACTACCAAGCGTGCAACGGCACCGACACCGCCAGCGTGCTCAGCGACCAGGTGGGCGCGCTGGGCGACGACACCGCACACGTCACGATGACGGTCGGCGGCAACGACCTGGGGTATGCCGACGTCATCACCGAGTGCGCGCTGCCCTGGTGGATCAGCGATTGCTACGGAGCCGTCGACGGTGCCGAGGACATCCTGGAGGGGCCACTGCCGGGCCGATACGACTCCGTTTTCGGCGCGATCGGGGACGTCGGCCTCCACCCGACCAAGCTTAGGCATCTTGTGGTCGAGCCCGACCCGAAGCGGTTGCCGACCGAAGCTTCGAAACATCGGCGTGATGCCAATTCTTTAGTGCGGCAGTGCTTATGGAACAACCACTGTGCCTAATTACATGTTAAATCGGTTGCGCCTTGAAAAGAATCTATGGATATCGCCATCCACTTCCAGTATGGCTCCGAATAAGGAGTAATGGACGTAGGCCAAACCCAGCAGGAGGAGAACGTGGATCAGTCCCAGGTTGCTGTAGAGGTCCTCGATGCCACGGACCCGGCGGTAACTCGGCGAGTATGCCGCTTGCTCCGAGGCGGCTCCCTTGGGATGTTCACCTTGCCATTCGTGTATTTGTGCCTAGAACTGGCCCTGCTGATCGCGGTGCTCTGCCTGGTGGCGCTGCAGTTCCCGTGGTGGGTCGCCCTCACAATCGCACTCCCTGGTGGCTTTGCCCTGCACATCGCCACCTTATGGACGAAACTCATGCTTAGAGTAGGGATTAGACCCGGAGATCAGTGGTATGTCTTAGAGAGTCCCGATGGACGAGCCTTTGGCGTAGTCAAGCGGAGGAAAGGTGCACTGTTTATCGCCGATGCCGCCGCGGAATCGCGGGCCTTGTCTCGACAACTGCACAGGGCAGTGAGTCAACGCACCGGCAAGGATCAAACCCGTGACCACTTCATCTTCCCTCCAGCCTGAACGCCTCCTTCCTGCCAAAATATCCTCGTGGACACACCCCGGATGTATGCCGACCTGGCCCGTTGGTGGCCGCTACTCAGCCCTCCCGAGGAATACGTCGAAGAAGCGGCCACGATCGCCGGGCTGCTCGGGACGAGCATCGGCACTGTTCGCACCGTGCTCGAGTTGGGCAGCGTGGGCGGGCACAACGCCGTCCATCTGAAGACAGATTTCGAGATGACGTTGGTCGATCTCTCCCCGGACATGCTGGCGGTCTCGGCCGCCCTCAACCCTGAGTGCGAGCACCTCGAGGGCGACATGCGCACGCTTCGCCTTGAGGGGACCTTCGACGCAGTGCTCATCCACGATGCCATCGACTACATGCTGACCAGGGATGACCTCGAAGCAGCCTTCGCAACGGCGCGTGCCCACGTGAGCCCTGGCGGACTGCTGGTGGTGATGCCCGACCACCTGAGCGAGACCTTTGAGGCCGAGACTGACCACGGAGGCAGCGACGCCCCCGACGGCAGCGGCATCCGCTATCTGGAGTGGACGCGCGATCCCGATCCCGACGATCACCAGGTCGTCACGGACTACGTCTACGCGCTGCGCGAAGCGGGCGGCACGATGACGACGGAGTCGGAGCGCCACCACTTCGGGCTGTTTGCCGAGGCCGAATGGACCGAGGCGCTGATGGCGGCCGGATTCGACGTCACGTGTCTGTTGGAGCAGACCGAAGAGGACCGGCCAGCACGGCGGATCTTCCTCGGAGTCGCTCGCTGAGTTAGCGCGGCCGAGCCACCCGCGCTTCGTCCCAGACCGGCCCATCGGTCTCCCGCACCCGACCATCGGCACCGAACACCAAGAATCGGTCGAACCCCCTGGCGAACCAACGGTCGTGCGTCACGGCCAACACGGTGCCCTCAAAGGCGTCCAGACCTTCTTCGAGCGCTTGCGCGGAGTGCAGGTCGAGGTTGTCGGTAGGCTCATCGAGCAACAGCAGGGTCGCCCCGGACAGCTCCAGCAGCAAGATCTGCAGCCGTGCTTGCTGGCCACCGGAGAGCGAGTCGTAGGTCTGCTCACCCGAGCGAGCCAACTCGTAGCGGTCGAGGGCGCGCGCAGCCTGCTCTTGCGGCATACCGGCGCGGTGCTCATCCCCGCGGTGCAGGATCTGCAGCAGAGTGCGCCCAAGCAGGACAGAGTGGTCGTGAGTCTGAGCAAACCAGCCCGGCCGCACGCGGGAGCCGAGCCGGGCACGCCCCGTATGCGCGACGAGGTGCGGCAGCATGTCGCCCACGGGTTGGTGCTCGACGTCGGGATCACTCCCGCCGAGGGCCAGCAGCCGCAGGAAGTGCGACTTGCCCGAGCCGTTGCTGCCGAGGACGGCCACCCGCTCGCCGTGCCAGACCTGCAGATCGAACGGCTCCATCAACCCCGTCAGTCCCACGTTTTCGCAGATCACCGCACGTTTGGCTGTCCGTCCACCGCGCAGCCGCATGGTGACTTTCCGTTCCGTGGCGACGGCCTCGGGTGGACCGGCCTCTTCGAACTTGCGCAGTTTGGTCTGCGCCGACTGATAGCGCGAGGCCATATCGGAGTTGTATTTGGCCTTCTGTTTGTACATCAGCACTTGAGCCTGCATCGCGTGCCGCTCCTCGTCCCAGCGGCGACGGTCAGCCGCCAAAGCCGCATTGCGCGCCTCCCGGGCCGCGTGCCATCCGGCGAACGAGCCGGGGTGCACCCACAGTGTGCTGCCGGCCGACGAAGGCTCCAACGTGGCGACCCGCGTGGCTGCACTAGCCAGCAACTCGCGGTCGTGGCTGATCAACAAGACAGTCTTGGGCGAGTCGGCCAGCTGAGCCTCGAGCCACCGCTTGCCCGGCACATCCAGGTAGTTGTCCGGCTCATCCAGCAGCAACACTTCATCGGGCCCGCGGAGCAGCGCCTCCAGCGCCAGCCTTTTCTGCTCCCCACCGGAGAGGGTGTCCGTGGTGCGCCACTGCACCCTTTCGAACGGTATGCCGAGGGCCGCGACCGTGCATACGTCCCACAACACCTCGTAGTCGTAGCCTCCGGCGTCGGCCCAATCGACCAAGGCCTGGGCATACGCCATTTGAGCGGGTTCATCGTCGACCTCGATCAGCGCCACCTCTGACCGAGCGAGATCATCGGCGGCCTGGCGGACAGGAGGTGGCGCGACCGAGACGAGCAGGTCCCGCACGGTCGGCTTGTCGGCAGCGCGCCCCAGCGCGTCGGTGAGCTGCTCTCGGCCCATGGTCCCGATGAACTGCCGCATCACCCCACAGCCGCCGGTGACCGACACTGAACCTCGATGGGCGTCCAGATCACCGCAGAGCAGCCGCATCAGCGTTGTCTTGCCGGTGCCGTTGGGCCCGATCAGCGCCACCTTCACGCCCTCGCCGACACGCAGCGAGACACCAGCCAGCAACGGTCGGCCGTCGGCCAACACGTAGCTCACTCCATTGATCTCCAGATGCCCCATCAGGTGCTCAGCGTCGCAAAGACGGACATCACACACAAGGCGTTTAGTGCTCCGGGCCGCGTCACGAAGCGCTGAGTAGTCCCTCGGCGAAGGCGGTGTGGGTGACCAACCCCTGCAGGTATCCACCGCGCAGCGCCGCGCGCGCCGCCGGGACCTTGTCGACGCCGTAGGCAAGGCCGATGACCTCGGGAACTCGGGCCAACTGCTGGGCGGTGATCGCGATCACGCGGTCGCTCAAGGGCGTCTCAATGGACTGCCCATCGACATCCAACAGCACTCCGGCCAGGTCGACGAACACCCCGCTGCGCGTCATGATGGCACGCTCTTGATGGGTCATCGCGTCATATAACGTCGAATGCGGAGGATCCCAACCGCCGACGCCGACGATGGCCTTGCTCACCGAGCCGAAGTGGGCAACCGCGGTGGCGACCTGTTCTTGGCGATACAGCCCCAGCGCCGTCTGGGCATCGCTGACCAGCATCGGCGCATAGAAGACCGACGCATCGGCCCCCACTCGTCGGGCCACCTTTCGCACTACTTCGGGAGCGCTGGCGTCGACATCCGGGCGGGTAAGGGCACCGGTGACCTGGACGATGCGACGCGCTTTGAGGTCGTGCACATGCTCGGCCATGGCCAGCACGATCCGCGCCCATCCGATCCCAATGACGTCTTCGGGGACGCAGATTTCGCTGAGCAGGTCTGCGGCCGCCCGACCGATCTGATCGCGAGATTCCACGTCGTCCGCGGCTGGAGAGCGCACCACCACGGCGTGTTGCAGCCCGAAACGATCGCGAAGGGCGGCGCTCAGGTCCGCGTCAAGGGATCCCGGTTCGTTGACCGAGATCTGGACCATCCCGCTGGCTCGAGCGAGGTCCAGCAACCGTGCGACGTCGAAGCGCGAAATGCCCAACAGCCCTGAGATATGCACTTTGGAGTGTCGATCAACGTAGAAGAGCCGCGCGATCTGAGCTGCCCTCACTATCTCGTTCGGGCCTCGGAATCCGGGAGGTGACGCCTTGATTGGCACGGTCTCCTCCTCAGATCTTCGTTTACGGGATGTCCACTTCGTCACGCTTGCCCTAAGATATCATTTGAGCGCCGCGTCCGGGTGCGTGCTCATTTGAGATCACGAAGGGCGATTGCTGTGGCAACGATGAAAGTCAGTGTCCTCAAGGGTGTTCACTCCGTTGACATCGAAGAGCGCGAGGTGCCAGAGCCTTGCGCAGACGAGGTCTTGGTGAAGGTCGGGTCAGTGGGGGTATGCGGGTCGGACATCCACTACTACGAGAACGGCCGGATCGGGCCCTACGTCGTTGACTCCCCCCTGGTGTTGGGCCACGAAGCGGGTGGGGTCGTCACCTCCGTGGGTGCCAACGTCAGCACGCTGACGGTAGGTCAACGCGTGTCGATCGAACCCGGCGTGCCCTGTCGCAACTGCAAGGAATGCCTCTCAGGGCGCTACAACCTCTGCCCAGACGTGCGCTTCTTTGCCACCCCGCCACACGACGGAGCGTTCAGTGAATACGTCGCGATGCCCGCGTCGTTCGTTTTCGCGATTCCGGACAGTCTCAGCGACGACGCCGCCGGGCTGATCGAGCCACTCTCCGTCGGGGTATGGGCGTGTCAACGCGCTGGCATCCGGCCCGGCAGCAACGTGCTCGTCACCGGGGCTGGGCCCATCGGTTTGATCGCGGCGCAGGCAGCCCGGGCGTTCGGGGCGGACTCGGTGACGGTCACGGACGTCAACCCGCACCGACTTGCGCTCGCGGAGCAGTTGGGCTTGCGCAGCATCGATGTCAGCCAGACCTCCTTGGCCGAGGCCGATATCGAGCCGAACGTGCTGCTCGAATGCTCCGGCAACGCTCGCGCCACCTGGGATGCCGTCTCCGTCACGGCCCGAGCCGGCTACGTCGTGCTGGTCGGTATGGGGGGCGACACCGTCGAACTACCCCTGTCCTACGTGCAGGACCGGGAACTCGTCATCACTGGGGCTTTTCGCTACGCCAACACGTGGCCGACGGCGATTGAGTTGGCCGCTTCAGGGCGCGTCGATCTGGACGCCATGGTCACTGGGCACTTTGCCCTTCACCACGTCGAAGCCGCTCTGACTGCCGCCCACGATGACCCCACCTCGATGAAGGTGATCGTCCGCCCCGGCGACTAAGTCGCGTTTCGACATACAAGAATCCCGGGTGCCAATGCCT
Source organism: Dermatophilaceae bacterium (assembly GCA_041746935.1). Lineage (GTDB taxonomy): Bacteria > Actinomycetota > Actinomycetes > Actinomycetales > Dermatophilaceae > Ornithinicoccus. The sequence goes on along the minus strand of JBGTGC010000263.1, from coordinate 11,517 downwards.
GATGAGCAGGATCATCGTTACCCGGGATCGACGCGCTGTGGGCGCGCTGGACTAGGTCGTTCAGCCGCGAAGGTGCTCCACCGGACGCATGCCGGCGCCGGTCGCAGCGACGGTTTTGACGCCACCGGCGACGTTGGGGACGATGGCCATCGAGGCGCGCTCGGCCGGGGTCTGACGCAGACGGCCCAGGCCGTAAAGGGTGGCGGCGGAAGCGGCGGTCAAAGCGATTGCTGCGATCATGTGAAGTGCTCCTTCTGAAGAACGTAGTGGTGGTTCACGGCCCCTGTGAAGCGGTGTATGCACTACTTTGTCCCATTCATAACGTAAGTACAAATCACGCAAAACGACCTATTCATGTAAGAGTTGCTACATGTTTAACCCCGATCATCTACTCACTCTGCAAGCCGTCGTCGAGGAGGGCACAGTGCTCGGCGCGGCCGACCGCTTGGGCATGACGGCCTCCGCCGTCAGCCAACAGCTGGGTCGCCTCCAACTGGAGGTGCCGCAGCCGATCATGCATCGTCGGGGACGAGCGAACGTGCCGACCGACGCCGCCGCACTCCTGGTCCGACTGGCTCAGCAGATGCGTGACCTGGACGAGGCCACCCGCTCGGAGTTGGAGATGCTGGACGGTCACGTCTCGGGCTCGCTGACGATGTCCAGTTTCCCCACCGGGTTCCGGGGCCTGCTGATCCCCGCGGCGATCGGCCTGCGGGAGCGTCACCCCAACCTGGTAGTGACCCTCAACGAGCTCAGCCCGCAAGCCTCGGTAGCCGCCGTGCGCGCTGGCGCCGTCGACGTGGGGCTCGTGCATGACTGGACCGACCGGCACGTTCGGCTTCAGGACGGCGTCGCCGACTGGCCGATCGGGCTGGACCCGGTGGACCTCGTGGTTCGCGAGGACCACGGCTTCTCGGTGGGTCCGGAGGGGGTCGACTTTGCCGAGTTGGATCACCAGGTGTGGATCGATGAGACGCCCGGCGTGTTCAGCGACTGGCTGCTCCAGTCTCTAGATGCGCACCGGCTGAGTTATCGCATCGGAGCCACGGTGGAGCATCTGGTCATCCGCCTCCGCCTGGTCCTCGAGGGCTTCGGCATCTGCCTCCTCCCCCGGCTGGGACGAGGCGACCTGCCGCCCGGGCTGGTCGCGCTGCCACTACGGGGGGCACCGACACGCCGTCTGTATGCCGTCCATCGCGACGTCAGCGGCCAGCGCCCCGACGTGCGAGCCGCCCTATCGCTGATGCAAGAGAGCTGGGAAGCAGACGCCTAGTCGACCATCGACGTCGTGACCATCGGCCCCAGCAACGCGGCCAGCGCATCGGTGCCCCGCGCGAGTTGCTCCAGGAATGCGGCAAGGTCAACGGTCTGCGTCTGATGCGAGCTCACCACGAACTCGTAGTGCTCCTGCAGCGGGGTGTAGTTGATCCCGATGCCACCCACGCTGGTCGGGGCAAACGCCATACCGATGATCTGGTCCTGATCCCCGATGCTCGTCGTCGACAGAAAGTCCGTCTTCAGCCGGCTCCATCCGGCGTCGGTCTCCATCGGCAGCGTCCGGCCAGTCGTGGCCGCCACGAGCGCCAAGCCCGTGAGGTGGCGGTCGATCCCCCGGCCGGTCTTGCAGGCTTTGATCCACTCTTTGTGAGCACTCAGCGCATCATGCAGTTGTGCCGCCTCCGCCTGGCCGACAATCAGCGCTTGCACCAATGCGAGCGCCTCGGGCGTCACGGACCGCAGGCACTCGGTCCGCCCCGCCTGGAAGTGCCGCAAGTCGACCGCCTCGTAGGCGCTGCGCGCCCGCCCATAGGTCGCGACTTGGGCGTAGAGCATCACCCATTGGCACAGCGCATCGTCACTGACCCGAAACGGGAGGTCGGCTGGGACGGGCCTCGGGACGAGCACGGTGTCGAGGTGCAGCTCCTGCGCCTGAACGCGGTAGGCGGTGATGTCGCGACTCAAGTCCTCCGCGAGGCCTTGGGGGAGCTGCCACTCGAGGTGTTCAGCCTGTGTGACCTCATCGGGGGTGACACCCGGGTCGTTGATCCAGTCATCCTGCTGAGCGTGTCTCAGCACTGTCTTCAGGGTCGCTGCGTCGACTCCGCTGTGCTCGAGGTGCATGCCGACAAAGTCATCGCCGAGACTGACTTGATAGGTAATCGAGGTGTAGGCCCACGCCTGACCAGGCAGAAAGGCAGTGCGTCTGACGTGTTCGGCGTCGTCGGCTGGTGTCCGGACCAGGTTGACGACGAAGAGCGACTGCGCAAGCCGGTCGTAGACCCGGCTGTTGGCAGGGTCGTCCAGCAGGCGATCGAGGTATGCCGACGCCACCTCGCTGCCGAGATAGGACAGGGCTGTGAAACCCGGAACGGCGGCTGGCCCGTCCGCCGGGATCTGTTCAAGCGCGGAATCGATGCCCTGCTCAAGCGCCTGCAGCGGCAGGAGGCGACCGCGGTCGTCACTGATCGGCACGACGAAGAAGTTGTCATCGAGGAGCAGCCCGATCTCTCGGCGCTCGGGGTCCAGGCGACCAGGGAGGACCTCGTCGACTCCGACCCTCGGGTGGCGCACCCCGCCGGCCAGCACCTCGCGTTGAACGCTGCATACGACCTCGCCCCGAGGCGTCTCTTCGGCGGGCAATTCACCGCGAAGCGAGGCCAGATGCACTGCGGCCAACCTGTGGATTACTGCTGCTGCACGAGGGTTCCCGCTCACGTCGACCGCACCCGGTTGAGCGTCCAGGCCCGTTGGGACGCGGATCTGGAAGCCGACGTTGCTGGTCAACGGCAACGGGGTCCGGACCGCGAGATATCCCCTTAGCCACGCGGCAGACAGCCAGCTGCGGCCCTGCGCATTCTCAGTCTCGGCGAAAGCCTCCAGCTCAGCCTGAAACGCCGGCCCATCGCCCTCCAGGGTGCGCCCGACGGCATCTTCGGTGAGCCGCCACGCCTCCGGCGTGAGGAGCGGACGCACCGCCACGAGATACTTCTCTAGCGTCTGAGCCAACGGCGGCACCGGCAGATGATCCATCCGCCCAGTGTGCCGGTACTCGTGTCTTCCCGGGTTGTGTCTCTGCCACCGGAAGCAGATCGACTAGGCCGATGCCTCTGCCTCTCGGTATAGGTTCATAGGGCGGCGCTCTCGCGACGCCAGAGGCAGACCGTGTGGAGGTGCCGCCCGTGAATGCGAAAGGTTCAGGGTCGAATCCCACTCCGGACACCGTCAAGGGTTGGAAAGCCGAAGCCGACGCGCTGTTGAGCCCGCCGTGTTGCGCCTTTCACCGAAATGTCGAGATCTCCTCCAGCTATGCCTGGCTCTATCGGCAGAACCCGGAGTGCTTCAAGTGGGCCGCTATGGCGGCGATCGCCTCGCACCACATCCGGCTGGTGCTGTTTCCCTTGCGCTTAGACACCGACCGCAGCGGCTACATCGACCTGCCTCGCAGTCTGAGCCGCCGGGGCCGGCTGACCGACGACGCGAACACCATCCGCGAGGCCAACAACGCCATCTTCTCCGACATCTTCTGGGTCCACCTGGCCTATCTCGCTGAGGATGGCGGCCTCGAGCGACTTCGCCTGCTCCTGGAGCCGATGCCCCACTACGCGTCGGTGCTTGCCGCTTTCGAGACGATCGACCGGGGCCGCGCGTTGGCAGCAGACGAGGCGACCTCGCTCTCGGAGCGCCGCCGAGGAGAAGACCTGATCTGGGAGGGGAACGTCGCCCTCCTTGACCACGAGCAGCGCGCCATCGTGCAACCGCACTTCGATCGCATCTCGCGAATGTTCGCCCGGCTGATCTCCATGGGATCAACGACGGCGTTCGAAGTCCGTGGGGTCAGACAGGAAGTCCGCTACTTCACGTCGTTCTACGTACACTCCTTTGGGAGCGGATTAACTCACACCATGCGCGCACAAGCCTGGCCGCGGATCACCTGCCTGGAGGATCGGTGGCGATGGCTCGAGACCTGTGTGCTCCCCCGATTCCGACGACTGGACGCATCCCCTGACCTCCTCGCCGCTAGTCTGACGCGGGTCACTGACGATGCACGACACTACGTCAGCACCCCCTGCTTCGTGCCCAGTCAAAGGTGATGTGAACACTTCGACGCGTGAGGGCTCATCAGCTCCCGGACCACGGCATCACCCCAAGGCGCCGGACGTTTCGCTGACGACGCAGGCGTGCCCGATCCTGCAGCCGCAAGGGTTCCACGATCTGCTCGACCGCGACCAAGATCGACCCACGCAGCAACCACAACGACGTTTCGGTCCGCGCGTCGACCATGAGGAGATCGGTCAAGATCGCCCTTGCTTCGCCGCCGGCCTGCATACTCGCGGCTAGTTTCCGGTCCACTTCGGCGTCTTCGCCGTCTGCGTCAGCCTTCACCAGCTCACCGAAGGCGTCGACCGTGTCGGCGACGTGCTCGAGAAGCACAGCGAACGCAGCGCGAACGTCCTCGCCGTATCCGTCGTTGCTGGTCTTCGTCTCGGGCGCTTCCTTATGCATCGTGAAGTACAGCGCGCGGACGGCAAAGAGCGATCGATCCAGGGCGTCCAGGCCGGAGATCAGGATTGGCTCCACGCGCGGAGCACCCAGCGATCGCGGGTTGAGTCGGCGCACATCCTCCAAGGAGGTCACCGCCTCGTGAGCCTTCCGAGCCGTCTCCGATGCCGACCGCGCCTCGTCCAACCAGGTGCCGACCTCGCCACGCGTGATGGGGCGTTGGGCCATCGACCAGCCGGCCTGCCGCAGCGACTCGGCTTCTTCTCGCGCCACGTCTTGGACCCGTCGAACCGCGCTCTCGATGGGCAACCGTGGGGGCAGCAAGAGGTTGAAAGTCATACCGACCCCGGCCCCGATCAGGGTCGTCAGCACCCGCACCCCAGCAGCGATGTCCTGTCCGCCCACCGCAAGGATCAGCATCGCGCTGATCGGCGTCTCCAAGGCCTGATCGCCCAATCGGAACACAGCAGCCAAGATCAGCGAGACGGCGATCACCGCGCCCAAGGACCACCACGACAGGCCCACCCACGCGGAGAAGGCAATCGCCACGAAAACCCCGGTCACCACGGCACCCACTCGCACCATGCCCATCTTGAACGAGGACCTGGCGGACGTTTGGGTGACCAGAAGGGCGGTGAGCGCGCAGGTCAGATCGACCGGGCCGTCGATCAGCGCGATCGTGATCAGATAGGACACCACCGCAGCGGCGGTGAGCCGGGCAGTGGTCATGAGCAAGACCTTCGGAGGCTGCTCCAACCGGAGTCGGCGCACGACAAGCGCCCACTGCCGCGCCAGCCAGGGCTTGTCTTCGTCCATCGCCAGCTCCCGCTACGTCAGGGACTCCGCGGTGAACACCCGATAGCCCAAGCCCGCGGTATACCCGTGGATCTCTCGGGTGTCGAGGGCGCTCACGTAGTCGAGGATTTCGCGGCTGACGACCTGCCCGGGGACCAAGATCGGGAAGCCCGGCGGGTATGGGGTGACGAAGGTTGCCGAGACCACGTCGCGCCCTTCCTTGATCCGGGCCGTGGCCGCTGCCCCGCTGAGGTATTCGCATTTGTGCTCGTCGTAGGCCATGAAGAAGGCTTCTCGCAAGTTGCCCTCTGGGGTCTCGCCATCGGGGTCGCCTCGAAAGCGGGCGTGGAAGGCGGAGAAGTCCGGCAGCGAGGGCCGGCCCAGCGCCGCTTCGACCTTGCGCTGGTGGGCGCGCAAGTCCATCGGCCCCATCCGGTCCACTTCGTCGTCGATCTCCTGCGCCAGCTTGAGCAGGACCTCCACGAGGTAGGCAACCGAGCTGTTGGTCGTCCCGATGTTGGTCATGAAGAGCACGGTGTTGCGCGACGTCTTGTTGACCTGGATGCCGTGCCTGCGCATGAGGTATTCGTGCTTGAAGGTGTCGCCGTCCACGCCGGTTTCGGCGATGCAGATCGTGACGCGGCTCGGGTCCAGGACGAACTCGTCGTGCTCCCACCGCTGGGGCGTGAGCGTCGTGGAGTCCTCGAGATCGGGGTTGTCCTCCGCGGATTGGCGGTAGTCCTCGGGGATCAGGTCCGCACCGGTGAGCACCCGGAATCGGCGACGAAGCACCGGATGGCTTGAGATGACGCGCCGGAGCATCTTGGCCGACTCGACCTGCTGTTGCACGAGTTTGAAACCTTCGAGCTCGACCTGCCGCCGCCCGACGTCGAGCGAGGCGAGGATCTGATAGTTCGGCGACGTCGAGGTGTGCGTCATGTAGGCCTCGCGGAACGCTTCCTCGTTCCGATATCCGAACTGGTCATCGAAGACGTGGATCATCGAGCCCTGCCGCAGCGCGGTGAGCGTCTTGTGGGTCGACTGCGTCGCATACACCCGCAGCCTCACCTCGTCCGGATTCGCGAGCAGTCGAGTCTTCAGCCAGGTCTCGTCGTCAGCGTCCGCCAACTCCTCCTGCTGATTCTCAAAGCGCTCCACGTATGCCGGGTCGCGGTATCGCTGTCGCAGTCGCCGAGCCGTGTCCATCGCCGTACGCCTGCGGTATGTCGGATGGAAGGCCGCGAAGGCGAACCACGCCTCGTCCCAGAGGAACACGAGGTCGGGCTTGATGGCCAGGCACTCCTCCATGATCCGCTCGACGTCGGACACGATGCCGTCGAAGGTGCAGTTGGTCAGCGCCAGCATCTTGACTTCATCGAGCCGCCCGGCCCGGCGATACGCCAGCAACTGTGCCTTGATGGACTCCAGGGGCACCGCTCCATACATCGAGAATTCGTCGAGCGGATAGGCGTCGAGATAGTTCGTGAGAGCACCCGCGAGCATGAGCGCGTAGTGGTGGGATTTATGACAATCCCGGTCCACCAAGACGATGTCGCCGGGCGTGACGATGGACTGCACGACGATCTTGTTGGCCGTCGAGGTGCCGTTGGTGACGAAATAGGTGCGGTGCGACCCGAAGGCACGGGAGGCCAACTCTTGCGCCTTCTTGATCGGGCCGACCGGGTCCAGGAGTGAGTCCAACCCGCCGGAGGTGGATGAGGTCTCGGCCATGAAGATGTTGAGGCCGTAGAACTCGACCATGTCGCCCACCCAGGGCGAGCCGACGATGGACTTGCCGCGTGAGATGGGTAGGGCGTGGAAGACGCCGGTGGGCTGGCGGCTGTATGTGCGCAGGGCGGTGAAGAACGGGGTTTGGTAGCGGTCGGTGAGGCCCCGCAGGATCGAGACGTGCAACTCCACCGGGTCCTGCCTCAGGAAGACCCGGCGGAACCCTTGGAAGGCGTCGCTGGCGATGGCCTCCAGCGCCACGTGACCCACGAGGTAGAGGTCGAGCTCGGGGCGCAGAGCGTGTATGCCGTCGGTCAGCCGCTCGATGCGCTCGGCGGCGGTCAGCCCGTCCAAGTCTTTGTCCAGCGGCGGAACGAGGTGGACCATCGAGGACAGGTCGACCTGGTCCCGGAGCCGCGAGCGCACCTCGAACGAAGGCCGGATCAACACGGCCTGCACGTTGGCGTTGACCGCCACCGCGATCAGCGCGTCCTCCAGGCTCGGGACGAAGACGAGTTCGTAGTCGAAGGCATCGTCGTGATGGCGCTGTCGAGCCAACTGGGCCGCGAGCGACTCGTCTGGTGAGAGGCTGTCTGCGACGACCAGCACCTCGAAGCTTGGCCGCGTCCGCCCAGTGGATGAGGCGTCCTGGACCACGCTGTGCGCGATCGTCTGCGTGGCCTCGGCCAGCTGGGTGAAGTCGTTCGACTTCACGAGGTCGCGCAGATCTTCGACGCGATCTACTCCAGGCTTGGCCCAGTAGGTTTCCAGCGGAGACACCTCGTCGAGGAGTTCGTCAAACTTTGCCTTCTCCTCGCGGCCTACGCGTGAGGATCGGGCCAGCTCGGCGAGGCGACGAGACGCGTCCGCGACGGACCCCCACCCGTCCAGCCGCACCCGTCGGATGCTGTGGTGGCTTGCTGGGGGGTGCCGAGGAGCGTGTGTGTCTTCCATCAGAGCCGTTCCGTCGAAGTCGGCCACAAGGGATGGCGGCCGGGTGAACTCGTGATCACGGCAAACACTATGACCCCTGGGCTCACTTGGCACGCACCGGACAGGGCCAGCCGCACCACGACGTGTCTGCGCGAGAGCGGCCTCGTCGGAGTCCGCCGCCAGGGATTGAGTCAGGGCAGATCGTCGCTGGCGGTGCGGCCATCCAGGTATCGCTCCAACTCGACCCCGATCGAGGTGAACCGGTCTACTTCGGTGCCGCCGTCGCACTGGCACAGGCTGATAGTGATCGCGTTGCCGCGTCGACCGATCAGTCGCCAGATGCCCCCAGCAGATTCCCACCGCTGCAGGACCGCCACCGGGTCCCCTACGTGATTGGTGTCTCGCTCTTGAGGCACTGGTCAGCCGCTCGAACAGGCTCGACTGGTGCCCAGCAGCAGTGCTTGCCGCCGCTGGTGCACGGTCACGTATCGCAGACCCAGTGCCTAGCGTCGAACCGGCGAGGCAACCACAGACAGCCCCCAGCCGTAGGTCGAGTCGTCGAGCGTCGACATCGAACGATCCTCCTGAGAACCTTTCAACAAGTAGCAGTTCTGCAAACGACTAGCCTAAGTCCTCGCCTTCGACGACACCACCCGATTCGGCCAGCGAGGGTTCACGCTGCAGGCACTCAAATTGGCTTCGATCCCGCTGAGCATCCCTGATCTGTTTTCTGGTCAGAGCATGTCTGATGATGAGAGCTGGCGAAGTGACTCGAACTCTCAACCCCTGTTTACAAGACAGCCAGCTAGACCGCACTGACCTGCACATTTGCCTTCCAGTAGCCCCCGAAAAGCCGTTTCGTGCATCATACGTGCAACATCGAAGAGCACTTCTGTCCGTTTGAGTCACCCAAGATGAGTTGTGCCAGTCACTTGGTGTTCTTTGGACGACGTTGGCCCAGGACCGCGAGGTGAGGCTCGAGAGATGGTGACGGCGAAACAAAACGTATACAGGTATAGCTATCGGTATACGTTTTGTTCCAACGAAAGGAGGACACGATGTCTAACGCAAAACTCTTTCGCGCTGGTGGGCGCGCCGCGTCCCGCAGCACGTTCTACCGGCACGCGAATGCCGGCGCCTACGAGAAGATTGCACGCGGTCTCTATCTCCCCTCCGACGCTGATGCGGCCGACTGGGACTGGCTGGAGGCGGCCGCCAGGCATGCCAAGGCGACCCTTTGCTTGACGTCGGCACTGGCCTATTACGACCTGACTGACGAAATTCCTCAAGCGCTTGATGTTGCCATTCCAAGGGGCAGCCGGACTCCGGCGACCGAGAGGCCGATTGCCTGGCACCTCTTCGCTGCTGACTCCTTCAGCATGGGTCGGACCACCATCGCCATCCCGGGCGCGAGCATGAAAATTGGCCTCTATAGCCAGGAGCGGTCTATCGCTGACGCGTTCCGGCTACGCGGTTCGTTGGGCTATGAGTTGGGGCGGGACGCGCTGCGGACGTGGCTTGGCCGAGGCGGGAAGCCTGCCGACCTGTTGGAAATCGCGTCGAAGCTACCGCGGACTCGAAAGCCGCTGCTGAGGACACTAGCGCGTACCCCCAAATACCCCCTTGACAAACAGAAGGGCGTCAGTAAGACGTCGCTGGTTTGGTGTATTCGACCAAGCTGGCACCTAGCATCCCCGAGGAAGGCAGCGCCGGCGAGCCCGTGTCAGCGCAGGTCTCTCGACTCATGGGACAGCAAGCAGGAGGTATCCCTGCTACCGTCACCGCACTAGCGACGCGACTATCCATACAAGGACTTACCCTCGTATGGCACTCCATAGGGTTTAATCGACTATTGAGGAGACGCATGGTCCGCAGTCTCGGACGCTGCTTGTTTGGTTCGCCTCACCATCAGAATCGACTTTCCCCGGTCACTCCCTCCGCCGAGGACGCCTGGGCTGCCTTGCTTCTCGTGAACGACTGGATCAAACACGCCGAGGCCAAGCTCGGCGTGGTCTTGGCGCTGGTGGGTGTTCTGGCCGCCGGTTTGATCGCGCTAGTCACGGTTGTCGAGATCCCCAGCGGCCTCCTTCTGACGTTTGCTCTCATCGCGGCGCTTCTCATCACGGCTTCGGCCGTTTGCGCGACCATCGGTCTTCTCCCGAAGTTCCGCGCTCAGAAGGACGGGAGCGATCTCAACCCGCTCTTCTACGCGGATGTGGCCAAGCACTTCGCGGAGCGTGAGCCTGTATACGTTCAGAACTTCAAGGCACTGCTTGCCGATCATGATGCGTTGGTGTTTCAGCTCGCTCGACAGGTTTGGGCTAACTCTGCAGTGGCGGCTAGGAAGTACAGATGGGCGAACCGAGCAACCTTGATCGGAGCAGCAGCGCTCCTCGCAGCGCTGGCCACAGGAGTGGTGGCCATCCGATGGTCGTGACGGCCGTCCGGGAGCAATGATCAGAATCTGTTGATGGTCCGGGATATGTAGTGTCCGGGTACGGGGTTCGTTTGCAAGGTCCGACGGCGTCGAGGGCGACGACGGTGCACAGTGAGAGGCGTGCGACGCTCGAGACAAGTTCCTCGAGTGCCTGGGTCGGGGCCGCACTACTCGAGACTTCTCGCCCTCCGCTCTTTGTTAGTCGCAGTACCACTGCAAGATGACTGCCTTCTCGATGGTCCTTCCCTTTGCCCGCAAGTCAATCGATTCGACTCGCTGCCATCCTTGCAATCTGATAGACATCCAGTCCGCATCAACGAACGCAGCGGCCGTCGGCGACATCGCTAATAGGTGGAACCCACCGTTTTCCTGATCCCGAAAACGATCAGTCATGTAAGAGTTCAAACCTTGCTCCATGCGTGCAGCATCGACTATAGCGGCCCCATTGAAGGCTGGGGAGAAAGATTCTGTGCCATTTATTCTGCCCCATTCATATCGACCGTGGTGAAGCGCTAATCGAGACCCTAGTCGATGCTCATTGCTTGCCGAAGCTAGAACGACGTTAATGTCTTTGTGGAGCAGTTCCACCGTAGAGGTCCATTGCTGGATAACGTCCAGAAGCCTGGAGCGGGCACTTTGAATGTCACCTCCAGTTGGGTATCCGGCGATGAAGCCGTCACCTGCCGTTTGCACTTGCGTAGTGCCCGTGGCGGTCAGTGCGCGTTCAAGGGCACTCAGGACCTTGGCTTGATACTTCCTTCTCTCATGATCGGCGTCGCTCATTAAACCACGGTACTCAGTACTCAGAACTCGGCCGTAGCCGGCGATATCTGCTACTGCTATTATCCCATTTTCTTGCCGTCGACTCGAAACACTTCGAGTGTCAATCGCAGTTTGCTGCATAAGCCTCAGGTTGTCTGAACTTTCAAGGATTCGCTCTAAGCCGCTAATCAGCGGCTTCCCTAGGAAGTGCCTCGCATTCTGCCCGGTGCCGTGGGCGTCGATCTCACGGCGCAGTCCTTTCTCCTGGCGCTCGTCGTCGATAGGAAGGAGAACGAAGCCGTGGCGCCCTTCGCGGTCAACCAGATTCGATTCGCTATCCTCATCGAGATGCGTCAGGGCGA
>JBGTGC010000262.1:0-22808 GCA_041746935.1 Dermatophilaceae bacterium | reverse complement strand
GCGATCGCGGGCTGGTGTCGTCGTGGAGTCCGAGATGCAGCGATTGAATCGACGGCTGCCCGACCTCGGCGAGCCGGCCAGCGCCGAGGTGCGGCAGGCCATGGCGCGGGTCGTCGACAAGCTGCTACATACACCGACCGTGCGGGCCAAAGAGCTCCAGGACATGGACGGCCCGGGGGACTACGCGAAGATGCTCCACGAATTGTTCGATCTGGATCCGCGCGAGACCGTCACCGTCGCTACGCCCCCCTTGAGCGGGCCGGGTGAGTCGCCGTGAAGTTGGGGACGCGAGCCAGCGCATTGGCAATGACACAGGCCCACTGGGTGGCCGCGCAGTTGCGCGCCCTGGGGGAGTCGGTCGACATCGTCGAGGTGCGCACCCACGGAGACCTCAGCGCAGCCCCGCTGACCGAAATCGGCGGCACTGGTGTGTTCGCCTCTGCCTTGCGCACCGCGCTGCATGAGGGTGAGATCGATATCGCCGTGCACTCTTTGAAGGACCTGCCCGTCGCCGCCGAGCCAGGGCTGACCCTCGCGGCGATCCCCAGCCGAGAGGATGCTCGCGACGTGGTCATCACCGCAGACGGTCGCCAACTCCACGAGCTGCCAGATGGTGCCACGGTGGGCACCGGATCGCCTCGTCGTGCTGGTCAACTCGCGGCCATCGCCGGACACCTCAGTGTTGTCGACATCCGCGGAAACGTGGACAGGCGTGTGGCCAAGGTGCGCGCCGGCGAGGTCGATGCGGTCGTCTTGGCCGCTGCCGGCCTTCGCCGCTTGAATCGCCTCGGCGACATCAGCCAGACCCTGGAGATGACGAAGATGTTGCCCGCCCCGGGTCAGGGTGCGTTGGCGATCGAATGCCGAGATCCCGACGTCACCGCACGTGCCCGCGACGCACAGGTGCACTCCATGTGCGCCCAACTCGATGATTCGGTGACGCGCGCCTGCGTCAGTGCCGAGCGGGCCATGTTGGCTCGATTGGAAGCGGGTTGCACCGCCCCCGTCGGGGCCTATGCCGAGCCGGAACAGGCCGGTGGCTACCGGCTCACGGGGTGGGTCGAGATCAACGGGGACACGGCCAGAGCGGCCGCCTCCGGGCATGAACCTTTCCACCTTGGCGAGCACCTGGCCGAGCACTTGTTGCATGACCTGTCCGATCAGACGCAGAAGTCGATCCTTGTAATGGAGCGTGAATCATGAGCACCCATGCCTATGTCGCTGCCCCCTCGACCCGAAAGGCCCCGAGCGCGCGTGTTGCCTTCGTCGGTGCCGGACCGGGCGATCCGGGGTTGTTCACCGTCCGCGCACGCGATTACTTGGCCGCCGCCGACGTAATCGTGCTGGACTCACTGCACCTGGCTGAGCAAGTGCGGTCCTACGCCAAGCCGGACGTGGTCTTCGTCGATGGCTCGCGGGCCACATCGGGACGGGAGTTGAAGGCCGGCTCCCGCGCGAAGCTTGTCGTCCGGACGGCAACGCAACTGGATGATCCGGACGCCCTCGTGGTGCGGTTGATGGACGGTGACCCCAGCGCGTTCAGCGGCTTGGCGGCCGAAGCGTCGGCCTGCAGCCGGCAGCGTATTCCGTTTGAGATTGTCCCCGGTGTGAGCACGGCTTGGTCCGTGCCGATGTATGCCGGGGTGCCGCTGACCGGAAGCAAATCCAGTCATGCGCTTCACATGCTGGACGGGTCGGACTCCAAAATCGACTACGCACTGTCGGTCCCCGACGCCGTGACGGTGGTCATCATGGGGGCCACCGCGGACCTGCGACGTGCGCTGGCCGGCCTGCTCGAGGCCGGCCGGGACCCGGAGACTCCGGTCGCTCTGACCGACCACGGCACGACCATCACTCAGCACACCGAAGTGAGCTCGCTAGAAGACGCGCTCAGTGCACTGGCCGATGGGCGGGCCGAAGAGTCCACCGTCGCAGTGGTGGGTGCGCAGGTCGATTTGCGCGACGAGTTGTCCTGGTATGAGAACAAGCCGTTGTTTGGTTGGAACATCATCGTGCCGCGGACCAAGGATCAGTCCAGCGCCATGGTCGATCGGCTCGCTTCCTACGGTGCCAGCGCCTCGGTGGTGCCGACCATCAGCGTCGAGCCGCCACGCACGCCGCAGCAGATGGACAAGGCGATCAAAGGCCTGGTGACCGGCCGCTACGAGTGGGTCGGGTTCACCTCGGTCAACGCGGTGCGCGCGGTCCGTGAGAAGTTCGCGGAGTTGGGCCTGGATGCACGCGCGTTCTCCGGGCTCAAGATCGCTGCGGTGGGTGGGACCACCGCTCAGGCCCTGACCGATTGGGGCCTGATGCCTGACTTGGTCCCGGAGTCCGAGCAGTCCGCTCGTGGGTTGCGTGACGCCTGGCCGCCCTATGACGAGGTGCTCGATCCCATCAACCGGGTGTTCTTGCCGCGTGCCGACATCGCCACGGACACCCTGGTCGCCGGCCTGCAAGACATGGGATGGGAGGTCGACGACGTCACCGCATACCGCACCGTCCGGGCCAGCCCGCCGCCGATCGATGTGCGCGAGGCGATCAAGGGTGGTCATTTCGATGCCGTCTGTTTCACCTCGTCCTCCACCGTGCGCAACTTGATCGGCATCGCCGGCAAGCCGCACGCCAACACGGTGGTGGCCTGCATCGGTCCCGCCACCGCTAAGACGGCCGAAGAGCACGGACTCGTCGTCCACGTGGTGTCCCCGGACGCTGCCTCGGCGTCGCTGGTGGACGCCTTGGCCGCCTACGCGGCAGATCGAGGCGACGCAGCTGCGCAAAACGGTGAGGAAATCCTGCGGCCAAGTCAACGGCGTGCTGGCAGCGGGCGTGCCGCAGCCAAGGCTCGGGCGTGAGCAGAGGCTTCCCAGCCGAGCGACCACGCCGTCTGCGCACCACGGGGGCCATGCGTGCCTTGGTGGGTCAAACGACCCTTGACGCCGGTGACTTGGTGTTGCCCCTGTTCGTGGCCGAGGCCAACCCGGAGCCCGTCCCGATCTCCTCGATGCCCTCGGTCTATCAGCACAGCATGGACTCGCTGCGACGTGCCGCCGAGCAGGCAATCGAGGCAGGTGTCGGTGGGCTGATGCTCTTCGGGGTGCCCTCTCGCCGGGATGCACTCGGCACTGGCGGCTCGGATCCCGATGGCGTGCTCAACCGTGCGCTACGCCTGCTGCGCGATGATCTGGGCGAGAACGCCGTCATCATGGCCGACCTATGTCTGGATGAGTTCACTGATCACGGCCACTGCGGCGTGTTGGACAGGAACGGCAACGTCGATAATGACGCCACGCTTGAGCGGTATGCCGAGATGGCGGTGGCCCAAGCCAGTGCCGGTGCCGACGTGGTGGCTCCCTCGGGGATGATGGATGGTCAAGTCGCGGTCATCCGGGGAGCGCTGGATGACGCTGGGCGCGCCGACGTGTCGGTCTTGGCCTATACCGCCAAGTACGCGTCGGCCTACTACGGGCCCTTTCGTGAGGCGGTCGCCTCGGCTCTGGTGGGGGACCGGACGACATACCAGCAGCAGCCGGGCAACCGGACGGAGTCGCTACGCGAATTGCGACTGGACCTGGCCGAGGGGGCGGACATGGTGATGGTGAAGCCTGCGCTGGCCTATCTCGACGTGCTCAGCGACGTCGCCGCACACAGCGATGTGCCGGTCGCCGCCTATCATGTATCGGGTGAATATGCGCAGATTGAAGCAGCCGTCGAACGAGGCTGGTTGGACCGCGAGCGGGTGGTTCTGGAAGCCTTAGTATCAATTCGCCGCGCCGGTGCCGACTTCGTGTTGACGTATTACGCCGATTACGCTGCGCGACTCATGAATCGGCCGGGACGGAATGATGGCAACTCAGGCGCAAAATGAAGTAGAGGTGGTACTCCACCGCTCGGAGAATTCACCAGGCACTCCGGGGGATGGGGATGTGCGATGGCTTGACGAGCCGGAGCAGCGGGCTTGGCGGGCGTGGCTTCGCGGTTATCGACTGCTGATGATCTCACTCGAGGATGGGCTCGTCGGCTCTGGTGTGCGGATGGGCGAATACGAAGTGCTCTCGATGCTGGCGGAGGTGCCGGGAGGCCGGATGCGAATGTCCGCTCTGGCCGACAAGGTCGTGCAGTCCCGGAGCCGGTTGACGCACACCGCCAAGAGACTCGAGGGGCTCGGCCTCGTCCAGCGCGACCGCGTTGTCCGTGACGGTCGGGGGGTTGAAGTCTCCGTTACGCCAGCTGGCTACGACCTCCTCGAGCGGACGGCACCGATTCACCTCGAGACGGTGCGCGATTGCTTCGTCGATCAGATGTCGCGAGCTGAGTTGCTCCACATGGGCGAGATCATGCGGCGCGTCATCATGGCCACCCGTGAGCGCCCCGAGCAGGGTGCCGACGCTTTCTAAGCACCCTGTTGGCGCTCGAGGGCAGAGTGCGAGACTGAGTCGTATGCCTCCTCAATCAACAGCCCGATCAGGCGCTCTCCTTGACACAGCCCGCAACATCATCCCCGCCGGGGTGAATTCGCCGGTGCGGGCCTTCCGTTCCGTCGGCGGGACGCCTCGTTTCATCGCCTCGGCGAGGGGCCCGTGGCTGAGCGACGTCGACGGCAATCGGTATGTCGACCTGATCTGCTCGTGGGGACCGATGATCCTCGGCCATGCCCACCCGCAGGTGCTGGAGGCGGTCACTGAGGCAGCCCAGCAGGGGTTCAGCTTTGGCACGCCGACGGAGCGCGAGGTGCTGCTCGCCCAAGAGATCGTGGACCGGGTGGCCCCGGTGGAACAGGTGCGATTGGTCAACTCCGGCACCGAGGCAACGATGAGTGCGGTCCGCGTAGCCCGCGGATTCACTGGCCGGTCGGCGATCGTGAAGTTCGCCGGGTGTTATCACGGTCACGTCGACGCCCTGCTGGCAGCGGCCGGCTCGGGCTTGGCTACCTTCGCCCTACCGGACTCCGCTGGCGTGCCGGCCTCGAGCGCGGCCGAGACTATCGTGCTGCCCTACAACGACGTTGCTGCGCTGGAGGGGGCGTTCGCCGAGCACGGCCCCCGCATCGCCGCCGTCATCACCGAGGCGGCCGCGGGCAACATGGGCGTCGTGCCACCAGACCCTGGGTTCACTGATGCATTGCTGCGGATCGCCCATCAGCACGGCGCACTGGTGATCTCGGACGAGGTGATGACCGGCTTCCGCTGCAGCGCCTCCGGCTGGTTCGGCCTCGAAGGGCCCTATGAGCACGGAGCGCCGGACCTGATGACGTTCGGCAAGGTGATGGGCGGTGGCTTCCCGACAGCAGCCTTCGGGGGGCGTGCGGACGTGATGTCGGTGCTTGCCCCCTTGGGGCCGGTCTATCAAGCGGGCACGTTGTCGGGCAATCCGGTGGCCAGCGCCGCCGGACTGGCGACTTTGCAAGCCTGCACCCCACAGGTGTATGCCCGGATCGAGACGGTCGCCATGGCGCTCGCCGGAGCCGTGCGCGATTCGTTCACTCGACACGGCATACCGCACCGTATTCAGTGGGCAGGGTCGATGTTCAGCGTCTTCTTCGCCGATCACGAGGTCCACAACTTTGCCCATGCGCAGGCTCAGGACGGCGCTCGGTTTGCCGCGTTCTTCCACGAGATGCTCAGCCGCGGAGTCCATCTGCCACCCAGTTGCTTCGAGTCGTGGTTCGTCAGCGCTAGCCACGACGACGCCGTGGTGTGCCACGTCATCGAAGCCATCGAGGCAAGCGCCGCAGCGATCGCTCAGACACCCGTGGGAGGATCGCAGGCATGAACGAGCGCGCGGCAATGACTACGGTGCACGTAGTACGACATGGGGAAGTGCACAATCCGGGTTTCGTGCTCTACGGCCGTCTGGCTGATTTCCATCTCTCGGACCTCGGCCGGGAAATGGCTCAGGTGACCGCGGACTACCTCGCCGACATGGATGTCGTGCACGTCTGCGCTTCACCGTTGGAACGCGCTCAGGAGACAGCCGACCCGATCGCGGCGGCTCACGGGCTCGATCTGCATACCGATCCGCGGTTGATCGAGGCGGCCAACCACTTCGAGGGCACCACCATCGCCCAAGGTGGTGTGCTGAAGCAGCCGAAGCACTGGCGATACTTGGTCAACCCGCTGGTTCCCAGCTGGGGAGAGCCGTATCGCGACATCGCCACGCGGATGCTCGCGGCACTGACCACCGCCAGGATGCAGGCCCGCGGCCACGAGGCCGTGCTGGTTTCGCACCAACTCCCCGTCTGGACGATGCGCCAGCGTCTCGAGGGCAACCGGCTGTGGCACGACCCGCGGCGGCGTGAGTGCACGTTGGCTTCGGTGACCTCGGTGCGATACGTCGGCGATGAGCCGGTCGAGGTCACCTATGCCGAGCCCGCCGGTCACCTCCTGGCGGCGGCTCAGCCCGGCGCAGGGGCATGAGCGGGCTGACCTCAACGCGACCTCGGGTGTTGCGTCGAAGCGTGATCGGGATCGCGGCCCTGGCTATTGGCGTGGGTCTTGCGGGCTGCACTGATGACCCCAACAGCATCGCCGAGCAGGCACGTGCCGGGGATGACAAGAACTACATCGTCGGAGACGGAAGCATCACTGCGGTGGGTGCTGGTCAACGCGAGACGAGGATCGATCTCGAGGGGACCACACTAGAGGGGGAGCCGTGGTCCTCGCAGGGGAGTCGCGGAGAGGTTTTGGTGATCAACGTGTGGGGCTCATGGTGTCCGCCGTGCCGCGACGAAGCCGACGATCTTGAGACAGTGTTCGCCGAGTTCGATATCGCTGACGAACCGGTGCAGTTCATCGGCGTCAACGATCGAGACAGCGTGCCCACCGCTTTGGCCTTCCAGAAGGCCAAGGAGGTGACGTATCCGTCCTTGGAATACGACGGCGGGCAGACACTGACTCAATTACAGGGATTGGCAAATGCGCGTCCGAGCACGCTGGTGCTGGACGAAGAGGGCTTGGTGGCGGCTCGGGTTCTGGGGCCGGTCGACGCGAGCACCTTGCGTGCCTTGGTGCAAGACGTGTTGGACGAGTGATCGTGCAGGCCCTTGGTGAGTGAACTGGTGCTGAGCGGGCCGTTGTATGCGGCGCTAGCGATCGCGGCTGCGGCGGGCCTAGTGTCGTTTGCCTCGCCCTGCGTCCTGCCGCTGGTGCCCGGCTTCCTGGGCTACATCACCGGGATGACGCCAGATGATGAGCAGCAGGCCACGCGCGGTAAGATGCTTCTCGGTGCCACGCTGTTCGTCGCTGGCTTCAGCGCAGTCTTCATCTCGATGAGTGTGGTCGTATCGTCGGTGGGGCTTCTGCTGCAAGAAAATCAGTCCCTGTTGCTGCGACTTGGTGGCGTCGTGGTGCTCGTGCTCGGCGTCTTCATGCTGGGGGCGACCGGTAGTGGCTGGCAGCCTCGTTGGCGGCCGGCCGCCGGCCTGGTCGGGGCTCCCGTGTTGGGAGTGGTGTTCGGGTTGGGGTTCACGGCGTGCACGGGGCCATCGTTGGCCGCCATCCAGACCTTAGGCGCGTCACTGGCACCGTCGCAGGGATCGTCGACCCGAGCGGTGCTGCTTGCGATCGCCTATTGCCTGGGGTTGGGTCTGCCGTTCGTGGCCATCGCCGGAGGTGCTGGGTGGGTCAACACGGCCTCGGGATGGCTGCGACGTCATCACACGCTGATCCAACGGACCTCGGGAGTCGTGCTGATCGTGCTCGGTCTGTTGTTGGTGAGCGGCCTCTGGGACGGTCTGACCGCCTGGGTGCAGACTCGACTCGTGTCTTCGTTCGAGACGGTGATCTGATGTTCCACGGCACAGTGATGTTTGGGGAATTCTGATGTCGAACGAGACGCTGATGGCTGACGAGGCTGCGATAGTTGAGCCGATTCAGCAACCCAGGTTGGGCCCGCTGGGCTGGGCGCGGTGGACCTGGCGCCAACTGACCAGCATGCGCACCGCGCTGATGCTCCTGCTGTTGTTGGCGATCGCCGCGGTGCCCGGATCGATCTGGCCGCAGCGCAGCGTCGACCCCGCCCTCGTGGCGCAATACCTGCGCAACAACCCCGGCCTCGGACGCTGGTTGGACCGCTTCCAGATGTTCGACGTGTTCTCCTCGCCATGGTTCGCCTCGATATACCTGCTGCTGATGGTGTCCCTGGTGGGCTGTCTGCTGCCACGCAGTCGTCAGCACTGGAGCGCGATGCGGGCCCAACCGCCCGCCGCGCCGAAGCGGCTGGACCGGATGCCGGCATACACCTGGGTGGAGGTGCCGACGCCTCGCAGCCTGGCCGACACAGGTGGTGCTGCCGCCGTGGGTGATGACCTGGTCATCTCGGCTCGCCAGGTTCTGGAGAAGCATCACTACCGTGTGCGCGCGCAACCCCCGCAGGGCGACGCCAACCTCCGCGAGCGCTCGTCAGTGGCCGCCGAGGTCGGATACCTCAAGGAGAGTGGCAACCTCATCTTCCACATCGCCCTGCTGGGCGTCATCGTCTCGGTGGCCGTGGGACACCTGTGGGGTTGGCGGGCCGAGCTCATCCTCCCTGAGCAAGCAAGTTTCACCTCCTCGGCTGCGCAGTACGACACCTTCCGCCCCGGGCCCCTGGTCGACGAGAACTCACTCGAACCTTTCCAGATGCGGCTCGACTCGATGACGGTGAGCTTCGAAACCGAAAGCGAGGGAGTGCAATTCGGTGCTCCACGGGAGTTTTCCGCTCAGGTCATTACGGAGACTGCCGACGGTGAATCAGAGCTGCAACGACTCGCAGTCAACGATCCCCTTCAACTCGGTGACGCCTCGGTCTTTCTTCTCGGCAACGGCTACGCCCCTGTCGTGACCGTGCGCGATGCGGGTGGCGAGGTGTTGTTCTCTGATGCCGTGCCGTTCTTGCCGCAGGACGACAACTACACCTCGACCGGGGCGATCAAAGTCACTGGCGCGCAGCCGGAGCTCGGCTTCTACGGCGCATTCCTGCCTACCGCCCGCTTCGACGCCCGGCTCGGCCCCACCTCCGATTTCCCTGACCTGGTCAACCCGCAGTTGGCTTTGGGGATCTACGAAGGAGATTTGTTCCCGGGAGGCGTTCCTCAGTCGGTCTACGTCTTAGACACTGCCGGAATGGAATCGGTGCTCGATGACTCGGGGGAGGCGGCCACCGTGTTGCTTGTGCCTGGGCAGACCGAGACCCTGCCGGGGGGCCGAGGCACCGTGACCCTCGACGGGGTGGTCCGTTGGGGTGGCCTCGTCGCGCGCCACGATCCGGGGCGGCTGCCCGTGCTGATCAGCGCGATCAGCGTGCTGGTCGGCTTGATCTTGATGCTGGGGGTGCGCCGCCGCCGGGTCTTCGTCCGGGTGATCCCCGCCACCGGGGGCGAGGAATCTTCCAGCATGGCGCAGCGGCATACTGGGCTGGAGGTCGCCGCCTTGGTGAAGGGCAGCGATCCAGGATTGCAAGGTTTGGTCGAGCGGCTGGCCGAGCAGATTGTCGCGCAAGGCACGACGACATTACAGGCGAAGGGTAAGCGATGAGGAACGACACGTTGGCGGCGGCTTCCGACACGGCAGTGTGGGCCACGATGGCCGTCTTGGCGCTGGCGATGGTGGCGTTCGCCGCATACCTAGCGCTCCAGGCATCCCGGGCCCCCTCGCGCCAGGTGGAGCGCCGGGAAGCACTCGTCGGGGGCGGTGCCTCGCCCCGCGGGCCGAAAGAAGGCGATGCCACCACCGACGAGTTGGCCGCGAGGGCAGGGCGCGACTCGACCCGTCGATGGGGGGTGATCGGCCTTCAGTTGACGATGGTCGCCGCACTGCTTCTGGTGGCGTCGGTGACCCTGCGCGGCCTGTCTGTGCAACGCCCTCCGCTGGGCAACATGTACGAGTTCGCGCTGGCTGCTGCGTCCTTCGCCCTGGTGATCTACTCCCTCTGGAGTTTGCGCCAAGAGCGGCTCTGGCTTGGCCTCTTCGTCGTTGCCCCTGTGCTGCTCATCCTGGGCTTTGCCCGCGGCACCTGGTATGCCGAAGCGTCCCAGCTCGTGCCAGCACTGAACAGCGTATGGCTGATCATCCACGTCACAGTGGCCACGCTGACGGTGGGTTTGTTCATCATCGGCTTTGCCACCGCCGTGCTGTATCTATTGCGGGATCGTCAGGAGCAGCGTGATGCCATGCGCGATCCTGAGAAGGAAGCGCCGAAGACCTGGCTGAGCGCGCTGCCCAAGGCCGAAGCCCTCGAACGGATCACGTACGGTATCCACGTCGTGGCGTTCCCGTTGTGGACGTTCACGTTGATCGCAGGCGCGATTTGGGCTGAGCAAGCGTGGGGGCGTTATTGGGGGTGGGACGCCAAGGAGGTCTGGACGTTCGTCATCTTCGTCGTCTACGCGGCATACCTGCACGCTCGGGCCACCAGCGGTTGGACCATGCGTCGCTCGACCTGGCTGGCGATCGCCGGATTCGCCTGCGTCGTGATCAACTACGCGATAGTGAACATCTTCTTCGTGGGCCTGCACTCCTACTCAGGGACCTGATCGAGCGTGCTTCGCTACACCGTGCTGCGCTTGTTGGTCTTCGCCGTCTTCCTGCTGATCTTCCTGTGGATCCAGGTCCCCGGCATCTGGGCCCTGCTGTATGCGGCGCTGTTTTCGATGGTGACGTCCCTGTTTCTGTTGCGAAGTCAGCGCCAGCAGATGGCTGACCAGATCGTCGAGCGGGTCGAGAAGCGACGAGTCAAGCGAGCTGACAAGATCGCCAGCCAGCGCACCGACGAGGACGAAGAAGACAGCCAGGTCGGTAACGGCTGATCGCTCTCAGGTGGACAACATCAGCCCGGCGGTGAACACCACCGAGTAGCCCAACTGGGCCAAACCGGTCTGCCCGAGGACGGGCACCAGATCGGCCCCCAGCGCGCCGCCGCGCACCGTGCGGATAGGGACCCAGGCCAGCGGCAACGCGAGCGCAGTCAGCAGCACCCACGGGTGAGCAAAGGCCGCAAGCGGGGCGATTGCGAAGGCTCCCACAACCAATCCGACGTAGAATGTTCGAGTTTTGGGTGCCCCCCATTTCACCGCCAGCGTCTGTTTGCCGACCTGCTCATCGCCCGGAATGTCGCGCAGGTTGTTGGCGACCAGGATGGCGCAGGCCAGAGCGCCAACGCCGATGGCGCCGACGAAGCCAGCGAGGCTGAGGGAGTGCGACTGGGTCCACTGGGTGCCGAGCACGGCGACAAGGCCGAAGAAAACGAACACCGCCAATTCGCCGAGCCCGCGATAGCCGTAGGGGTGCGCGCCACCGGTGTAGCGCCACGCTGCGGTGATCGCTGCTGCACCGAGGAAGAGGAGCAGCCACGCGTTGGCCAGCGCCACCAGGGCCAGGCCCACAACGGCCGCAATGCCGAAGGACAGGAAGGCTGCCGCCTTAACCGTGCCAGGATCAGCCAACTGTTGACCGACCAACCGCACCGGCCCGACACGGGTCGCGTCCGTGCCACGCACTCCATCGGAGTAGTCGTTGGCGTAGTTCACTCCGACTTGCAGGGACACCGCCACGACCAACGCGAGCAGGGCCATCCCGAAGTTGGCCTCCCCCTGGCTGTACGCGGCCCCGGTGCCTACGGCAACGGGGGCGAAGGCAGCGGGTAGCGTACGGGGACGCGCTCCGGCGACCCACAGGGAAAAATCTGCCATCGAGCTAAATGCCCCGCAAGAAGTCGGGGTCGTCGTCAGGGCCCAGCGGGCCTCGACGGGGGCCGCCACCGCGTTCGGTTGTCCCCTTGGGGCGACCTGCGAAGAGCCATGCGATACCACCAGCAGGGGTAAAAAGTAGCGCCATGACCACCCAGGCCAACTTAGGCAGGTTGCGGACCTTGTCGTCGTCGGTCCGGATAACGTCGACGACGCAATAGACGGTGAACGCCAATACAGCAACGGCGAGCAAGATGCGTAACACTAAGGTCCTTCGTCGGCGAGGTGGGCAGACCTATATTCTGTCATCTTCCTGGGTAAACGCTGCTGTGACCCCCGCACGGTCCACTTTGCCGCCAGGCAACCGCGGCAAGGCCTCGGCAACCTGAACGCGCGAGGGCACCGCATACCCCGGCAGGGTGGTTCGCAACTGACCGTGAACCCACCCGTGTGGGTCGGCCAGCAGCGCCGCTGCGTCGGGGTCGCGGCGGAGGGGGACCACCATTGCCGCCACTCGCTGCCCCCACTCCTCATCTGGCACGGCCACGACCGCTGAATCGTCCACTGCGGTCAGGGCGAGCAAGGCATCGCGCACCGCATCGGGGTGCACCTTGTGGCCGCCGGTGTTAATGACGTCATCTATGCGGCCGAGCACGCGCCACTGGCCGGTGGCCGGATCCCGTATGCCGAGATCCGAGCTACGAAACCACCGGTTGCCGGCGATGGTGACGAAGGTTTGATCGGTGAGGTCAGGTCGGTCGAGATACCCCGCGGCCAGCATCGGCCCCGAGATTTCGAGCCGGCCGGCATGCCCTGGCTCGCCCTGCAGCCGGACGGTGACGCCAGGCAGCGGTATGCCGTCGTACACACACCCGCCGCAGGTCTCACTCATCCCGTATGTGTGCGTCCAGACCACCTGAGCCTGCCTCAGTCGGGCCGCTATCGATGGCGCTAGGGGTGCCCCACCGATCAACACCCGGTCAAACGAGGTCAGCGCTGCCCGTCCCTCGGGATCCTCGAGCAGACGATGAATCTGCGTAGGGACGAGGGACACGTATCGAGGCACGTCCGGGTTCATGCGCGCCGCCGATGCTGCGAACCCAAGCGCCGAGAAACGCTCGTCACCGGGCATGACGACGGGCGCGATGCCCGAGAGAAGAGAGCGCACCCACACCTGCAGCCCGCCCACGTGTGTTGGCGAGAGGGCGGCAAGCCATTGCCCCGGCCCGCCGAGGACGGTGTGCGTGGCTTCGGCGGAGGCCAGTAGGGCTCGCGGGGGAAGCACGACTTTCTTCGCCGTGCCGGTTGAGCCCGACGTTGCCACCACGATGACGTCATCGCGCTCGAGCGCGTTCGCCAGGGATCGAGCCAGATCCTGCGCAATCCCCACGCTCAGATCGAGTGCGGGCATTGCGGATCAGTTGCTGTGACCGCGGCTAGGGCTCAGCCGCTCAGTTGCTGCCGGATTCGAAGCTGTTGTCCAGGTCGACATACCAGGTGCCATCGAACTTCTGCAGCGCGATGGCGTCGTCACCAAAGCCCTCGCCGAACAGTTCGGAGAAGTTGTCCTTGTCGACGGTGGCCATGTCGCCCTGGACGTCGGCACCGTTGACCTCGATGACCTCGATGATGGAAGCCTGCTCCTCGGTGATCATGCCCTCCAGCGTGGTGGGCAGGATCTGCTCGCACGTGCTCATGTCTTCCTCGGAGGCCGACATCGGGCCGGAGCCGGTGAAGTCCATCAGCAGGCCACAGATCTCGGGGTCGGCGTTGGCCAGGGCCACCATGAACTCCTTGGTGACCGCGGCAGCCGCCTCACCGTCGGCGCCTCCCTCCACCTCGCCGTCGGCAGCCGGCTCCCCGGTGGCGTCCGCGACGTCTTCAGTGGGCTCCTCAATCGTCTCTTCTGCCACGTCCTCGGTGGTTTCCTCCGCCACGTCCTCGGTGGTTTCCTCGGCGACGTCTTCAGTGGGCTCGCTGCTTTCCGAGGCCGCAGGCTCCTCGACGCTCGGCTCGTCGTCGCTGCCGCAGGCGGAGAGCAGCAGGGCCGGGACGGCCAGGGTCGTCACAAGGAAACGTCGCATGGGGGGAACCTTCCGAAAGAATGAAGTCTGTGGTAGTCGCCAATAGGTTACAGCGAACTTGCCCCTAAGACGTGGACGCTGCCGATTCGGTTCCGCTCAGAAATACCAGGGGTATGCCGACCAATCGGGTGGGCGCTTGTCCAGGAAGGCGTCCCGGCCCTCGACGGCCTCGTCGGTCATGTAGGCCAGACGGGTCGCCTCCCCGGCGAAGACTTGCTGACCGACCAGACCATCGTCGACGAGGTTGAAGGCAAACTTCAGCATCCGCTGTGCCGTCGGGGACTTGCCGAGAATCTCCGCAGCCACCGTCAGTGCTTCGCCCTCCAAGTCCTCGTGCTGGGCCACCATGTTGACCGCACCCATGCGCTGCATCTGCACGGCGTCATATGTCCGGCCCAAGAAGAAGATCTCGCGGGCGTTCTTCTGGCCCACCATCCGCGCGAGGTATGCCGACCCGTAGCCGGCGTCGAAGCTGCCTACGTCGGCGTCGGTCTGCTTGAAACGGGCGTGCTGGGCGCAGGCGATCGTCAGGTCGCACACCACGTGCAGTGAGTGCCCGCCACCGGCGGCCCAGCCGTTCACGACCGCCACGACGACTTTGGGCATCGTGCGGATCAGCCGCTGCACTTCCAAGATGTGCAGCCGCCCCCCGGCTGCCTTCACCCGGGCAGCATCGACGGCCTCGGCGCCCTCACCGCCGGCGTACTGATAGCCCGACCGGCCCCGAATGCGCTGATCGCCACCGGAGCAGAAGGCGTGGCCTCCGTCTTTGGCGCTCGGCCCGTTGCCAGTCAGCAGAATGGCCCCGACGTCAGGAGTCATCCGTGCGTGATCCAGCGCACGATAGAGCTCATCGACGGTGTGCGGGCGGAAGGCGTTGCGGACGTGCGGCCGGTCGAAGGCGATCCGCACGCACCCCAACGAACGGGCGCGGTGATACGTGATGTCGGTGAAGTCGAAGCCGGGCACCACATCCCACGCGCTGGCGTCGAAGGTGTCGGACACGGACGGGCTGGTGTCATCGCTCACGGGGGTTGAGACTATGCCTATGACTCTGCGGTGGTACACGGTTGTCGTCGATTGTCACGATGTGGCGGCTCAAGGGCACTGGTGGGCGGCAGCGCTGGACTGGCAGATCGTCTATGAGGCCGACGACGAATTGGTCATTATCCCCGGTTGGGTGGATCTGGCCACGATAGACCGCATCCCGTGGGAGCAGCAGGGACCGGGGATGGTCTTCGTCCCCGTACCCGAGGCCAAGACGGTCAAGAATCGGTTGCACATCGACCTCGCACCGCACACCAGTCAGGACCGTGACGCTGAGATCGAGCGGCTGATCGCACTGGTGTCGCTGCGCGTCGACGTCGGCCAAGGCAATGACGATGCGACGTGGACGGTATTGGCCGATCCGGAGGGCAACGAGTTCTGCGTGTTGTCCTCGCGCGAACGGTGACACCGCCGAGTCCCTCGATTGAAGAACTGCTCGAGTGCGCGCACGTGCTGTCCATCCCACTGCGTATGCAGTTCCGGGGCATCACCCACCGCGAAGCACTGCTGCTGCAAGGTCCGCAGGGCTGGGCGGAGTTCGCGCCGTTCCGCGAGTATGCCGACGAGGAAGCAGCGACCTGGCTGCGGGCGGCGCTGGACGCGGGCTGGGGCGAGCCCGTCCCGCCGGTGCGCGAGCTGATTGAGGTCAACGCAACGGTGCCGGCAGTGGCCGTCGCCGAGGTGGTCACGGTGCTCGACTCATTCCCCGGATGCACGACGGCCAAGGTCAAGGTGGCCCAGGCCGGTCAGGAGTTGCGCGACGACCTCGACCGGGTCAGCGCCGTGCGCGACCTCTTAGGGGCAGGGGGCAAGATCCGGGTAGACGCCAACGGTGCGTGGGACCTGCCGCAGGCTAGGCAGGCGATCAGGGCCCTGTCGGCATACGACCTGGAGTATGCCGAGCAACCCGTGGCCGGCGTCGAAGACCTGGCACGGCTGCGTGTGTCCTTGGCAGCCGAGGGTGTCGAGGTGCCGATCGCCGCGGATGAGTCGATCCGGCGCGCGCGCGACCCGATGCTGGTCGCTCGTCTGCAGGCGGCCGACCTCGTCGTCATCAAAGTGGCCCCGTTGGGGGGAGTGCGTCGGGCGTTGGGGGTGGTTGAGGAGTGCGGGCTTCCGGCGGTCGTTTCCTCCGCCTTGGATACCTCGGTCGGCATTGCCCAAGGAGTGCAGCTGGCCTGTGCCCTACCCGAACTGAGGCACGCATGCGGCTTGGGCACGCTCGCGCTGTTCGGCGGCGACGTGTGCACGCCATCTTTGGTCCCGCGCGCAGGTCAACTGCGACACGACGCGGCCTCGGCGATCTCGACGGGTGTCAATCCCGAACTGCTGCAGCGATTTCGAGCAGACAGCGCCACCCAAACATGGTGGCTGGACCGTCTCCAACGATGCGAAGAATTAACCTGAACGAAACATCGGGAACGTCTTCGAAACATCAGGGGACTTCTGCGGTAACACCCGAGCCGCAGACTCCTATCACCGGTGCGCCGCCTGGTGCCGCACCCCTGAATATCTCTGGAGACACTCATGGAACTAACGTCTGGCGACGTTTGGGTGATGGTGTCAGCGGCTCTTGTGCTGTTGATGACGCCCGGTCTGGCCTTCTTCTACGGCGGACTCACCCGTGCCAAAGCTTCCCTGAACATGATGATGATGAGTTTCGTGTCCATCGGCATGGTGGGCGTGATCTGGGTCCTGTGGGGCTACTCGATGAGCGGCGGTGACTCCGAGCTGTGGGGAGTCTTCGGCAGCCCGTTCACTTCCTTCGGTCTCTCCGATCTCGTCGGGACCAGTGACCTCATCGGTGCCGGGTTCGGTGCGACCTTCGCCATCATCACGGTGGCCCTGATCAGCGGTGCGGTCGCGGACCGCACCAAGTTCGGTGCGTGGACGGTGTTCGTTCCGATCTGGGTCACGCTGGTGTATTGCCCGTTGGCCTTCATGGTCTGGGGCGGCGGCCTGCTCAGTGACGAGGGTTGGGTCGGACAGACCTTCGGCACTGCCATCGACTATGCCGGCGGCACCGTGGTGCACATCAACGCCGGTGTCGCTGCGCTCGTCTTGGTCTACATCATCGGACAGCGTGCCGGCTTCGGAAAGATGGGCTTCCACAAGCCGCACAACGTCCCCCTGGTCATGCTCGGCGCCGCGCTGCTGTGGTTCGGCTGGTTCGGATTCAACGGTGGTGCCTCGGGCACCAGCGAAGAGGCCGGTCTGATCTGGGTCAACACGCTCGTTGCCCCAGCCGCTGCCATGCTCGGCTGGATCCTGGTCGAGCGCATCCGCGACGGACATCCCACCTCGGTCGGTGCGGCCTCCGGTGTCGTGGCCGGTCTGGTCGCCATCACCCCGGCGTGCGCCAACCTCAGCCCGCTGGGATCGATCGCACTCGGTGTGGTCGCCGGTGCCGTCTCGGCCCTGGCCATCGGCCTGAAGTATAAGTTCGGGTATGACGACGCGCTCGATGTCGTTGGCGTTCACCTGGTTGCCGGCCTGGTCGGCACGGTGGGTATCGGCTTCGTGATGCTCCCCGTCGATGGTGTCGGTGGCGGCCTCTTCTACGGCGGCGGCTTCGACCAGCTCGTCGCCCAGGTCGTGGCTGCGCTCTTCACCATCGTCTACACCGGTGTGCTGACGCTGGTCATCGGTCTGGCTATCGCCAAGACCATTGGTTTCCGCATCTCCTCCGAAGACGAAGAGCGGGGTGTCGACCTGGCCGTGCACAACGAGACGGCATACGAGTTCGAGTCCACCTCGACCTTGGGCCGCAACGGTGTCGAGCAGGACAAGGTCTCGGTCTGAACGCCTGATCGCAGATCGTCTCGACGACGGATGCAGGGCGGATGCTGCCACGATGTGCGCAGCATCCGCTCTCGCGTATCGCCTTGGTCGTTCAGGAGATACCCTGTGCCAGGTCGACCGCTCAGCGGCCCGCAGGCCCTGCGGCGCGAAATACTCGCGTGACAACGTCATTCCACACAGCAGAGGTGTCACAGTGCCCACGGGCAAGGTCAGGTTCTTCAACGAGGACAAGGGGTTCGGCTTCCTCGCCAGCGACGAGGGGCAGGATGTCTATGTTCATGCCAGCGCGCTGCCCAAAGGGGTCGAGGCCCTGCAGCGCGGCGCCAAGGTCGAGTTCGATATCGCTCAAGGTCGCCGCGGAGATCAAGCCTTGAGTGTGCGCCTTCTTGAGCCGGCTCCCTCGGTGGCCAAGACCATGGCCATTCGGGACCGCAAGCCCGCCGATGAGATGACCGTGGTCGTGGAAGACCTCATCGCTGTGCTCGACCACGCCGGTGCCTCGCTGCGGCGTGGCAAATATCCGGACGCCAAGGTGTCTGCTGCCCTGTCCAAGACGCTGCGCGCCGTCGCCGATCAGTTCGACGCCGGAGCCTGAGTTCATGCCCACGGTCAAGGCCGACGCCACGTTGTTCGGTGCGCTCGAGGTTGCCAGACTTGCCGCCGTCGAGATCGCCGAGCCCGGGGCGGTGGGCGAGCACCTCAGCGTGGAAATGGACGCGGAGCGCTTGGCCACGCACTACTTCGCGTGCACTGCGCTCGGCTATCCCGGCTGGCGCTGGGCGATCACGCTGGGGCGTCCCCCCCGGGGACGGCGGCCGACCGTGTGTGAGACCCATCTCGTCCCGGGTGAGGGGTCACTGACCTCACCGGAGTGGCTGCCGTATGCCGAGCGGCTCGCGCCCGGTGACATTGGGGCGGGTGACCGCACGCCATACGTCGATGAAGACCCGTTGCTGGTGGCCGGGTTTGAAGCCACGGGAGACGACGACGTCGACGAAGTGGGCTTCTTCGAGCTCGGTTTAGGTCGCCATCGGGTGCTGTCTGCCCAGGGGCGTGCCATGGCCGCTCAGCGGTGGTACGACGGCGGGCACGGTCCCAATGCAGAAGTCGCCAAGACCTCACCCGCTCCGTGCTCATCGTGCGGGTTCTTCGCTCCTATGGCGGGCGCGCTGCGCTCGGTCTTCGGGGTGTGTGCCAACGAATGGTCACCCAGCGACGGCTCCGTGGTCAGTATCGATCACGGTTGCGGTGCCCACAGTGAGGTGGATCTGGAAGCCAGGTCCTCGCCGCTCATCGAGTCCCCAGTGCTCGATGACCTGGCTGTGGATCTCGTCGAGCGCTAGACCTGCGCCCCGGGGTAGAAGGCGAGTCGGGCTAGGGACTGCCTTCATGGGTTCGTGCGTGTCGGACGTACGTGTACCCCAATGCGCCTATCACCAACCCGGCTATCGGCACCCAGCGCCACCATGAACGGTCACCGGCCGATAGCGATGGCACAGTCCACACCAAAGTTAGTGCGATCATCCATATCGCCAGGCCGATGCGAACGATCACGATGGTTCGCAACGGCAGGGTCATCGGAATGATCTGCCGATCTGGACCCCTTTTCTCCTCTTCCAGACCCATTGCGCCACTCTAGACACAAAGTAGAGGTCATCGGCATGGCAACGACCGTGAAGCAACCCCGCCCCTCGGCGATCGATTCGTACTTCAAGATCACTGAGCGTGGCTCAACCATGAGCCGCGAGATCCGCGGTGGTATCGCCACTTTCATCACGATGGCCTACATCGTGGTGCTCAATCCGCTCATCATCGGCACAGTGCCTGACGGCACCGGAGAGTTCTTGGCCGATGGTGACCTCGGCCAGGTCGCCGCTGCAACTGCCCTGATTGCTGGCTTGGTCACCCTCGTGATGGGTGTGTGGGCAAACTTTCCGTTGGCCATGGCCGCGGGCTTGGGCCTGAACGCTTTTGTGGCCTTCGGGATCGCCAACCTCGACGGGGTGACCTGGGCTGATGCCATGGGCTTGGTCGTGATTGAGGGCATCCTCATTTTCATCCTGGTGATGACTGGATTCCGCGAGGCCGTGTTCAAGGCCATTCCCGGTCAACTCAAGATCGCTATCAGCGTTGGGCTCGGGCTGTTCATCACCATCATCGGGCTGGTGAACGCGGGAATCGTGCGTAAACCCGGTGGTGGGCCGGTCCCGGTCGAGTTGGGTATCGGCGGAACTTTGGACGGCTGGCCGACGCTGGTCTTCATCGTCGGATTGTTCGCGATCTTGGCCATGTGGGCGCGCAAGGTTCAGGCCGCCATCCTCTTCGGCATTGTTGGCACCACGGTGCTGGCCGTGATGGTAGAGGCGATCTTGAAGATCGGCACCCAGACTGACGAGACCGGTGCCGTCGTGAACCCGACTGGATGGGGGCTGACGGCTCCCCGCCTGCCCGATCAGTTTGTGGGCATCCCGAATTTCGGTCTGCTCGGTGAGTTCAATCTGCTCGGGTCCTTCGAAGCCATCGGCGCCGTTTCGGTCTTCTTGTTGGTCTTCACCCTGATGCTGGCTGACTTCTTCGACACCATGGGGACCATGGTTGCCGTCGGCGCGGAGGGGGGCCTGCTGGACGAGGAGGGCAACCCGCCCAACACCCGTCGCATCCTGGTGGTGGACGCCCTCGGTGCCGTCGCGGGTGGCGCTGGAAGCACCAGCACCAATACTGCGTTCATCGAGTCTGCGGCAGGCGTTGGCGAGGGCGCTCGCACCGGGCTCGCTTCGGTGGTCACCGGGATCTTGTTCTTGCTGGCTACGTTCTTCACGCCGTTGGTCGAGGTAGTGCCGTATGAGGCCGCCACCCCAGCGTTGGTGATCGTGGGCTTCTTGATGATGCAGCAGGTCGGCGGCATCGACTGGAAGGACCTCGAGATCGCCTTCCCCGCCTTCTTGACCATCGTGCTGATGCCGTTCACGTACTCCATCACGGCCGGCATCGGAGCCGGCTTTGTCGCCTACGTCGCGTTGCAAGTCGTGCGAGGCAAGGGCAGCGGCATTCACCTGTTGATGTGGCTGATCGCGACCCTGTTCGTGGTCTACTTCGCGATCGAACCCATCCGGGGTGTCATCACCTGAGGAATAGTTAGCCAGGCTAAGTAGTTTAGTCTGGAGTGACACACACTCCACCGGACGCTCAACCGGATGCCCCCTCCGACCTTGCCGGGTTGGCCCACGACCTACGACTGGTCTGTATGCGGATTTCGCGCCGGGTTCGCTTCGAAGCCGCTAGCGAGATCGCGCCACATCAGTTCAGCGTGCTCGTGCAACTCAAGGCCGAGCCCGCGACGTTGGGAGATTTAGCCGACCGCGAGCAGGTCAAGGCACCCAGCATGAGCCGCACGGTGGCCGGGCTGGTCGAGCGCGAGCTCTTAGCGCGCAAGCACCACCCCACCGACGGTCGGGTGGTGCTTCTGTCGTTAACGCCGGCCGGGCAAGGACTGCTGCGCCGTGAGCGGGCACAACGAGATGCCTGGATGTCCGAACGCCTCGAGGGGCTCAGCCCGGCAGAGCAGGATATCCTCGCCAAGGCCACCGAGATCTTGGAGCGGGTCGTGGCTCGATGAGCGCGATGTTTGCTGCTCTCTCGGTCCGCAACTACCGCGTCTATGCCGCCGGGGCGCTGATCTCGAACACGGGGACCTGGATGGGCCGGGTGGCCCAGGACTGGGTGGTGCTGACCCAGCTCACGGACAACTCCGCCCAGGCTCTCGGCATCGTGACCGGGCTGCAGTTCCTGCCCATGCTCCTCTTCGCGCCCATCGGCGGCGCGCTGTCGGATCGATTCGCCAAGCGCCGGTTGATGTTCATCACTCAAGCGGTGATGGCGCTGACCGCGCTGGCCATGGGTCTGCTAGTGCTCTCCGGTGCGATGGAGTTGTGGCACATGTACGTGTTGGCCTTCGTCCAGGGCAGCGCGGCTGCGATGGACGCCCCGGCACGTCAGGCCATCGTCTCCGAGCTCGTCCCCCCGGAGCGGCTGACCAACGCCGTCGGCCTGAACAGCGCCTCGTTCAACAGCGGCCGACTCATCGGCCCCGCACTGGCCGGTCTGCTCATCGCCTGGGTGGGCACCGGTCCGACCCTGTTGGTCAACGGGGCCACGTTCGTCGCGGTGATGATCTCGCTGTTCTTGCTCGATCCGGCGCAGTTGCGTCTGACTCCCCGCAGCAAAGGGGGGCGTGGCCAGATCCGCGAGGGTGTGCGCTACGTCCGTGGTCGACCCGACATCATGCTCATCATGACTCTGGTGTTTGTGCACGGGACCTTCGGGATGAACTTCCAACTCACCAACGCGCTGATGGCCACCGAGGTCTTCGCGCAGGGCGTCAAAGAGTTTGGCTTGTTGGGCTCGGTCATGGCGATCGGATCCCTCGGCGGAGCGCTGCTGGCCGCCCGGCGGGAACGCCCTCGGTGGCGGATGCTGCTCGGCGCACTGGCCGCATTCACGATCTGCACTGCTGCGCTGGGGTTCGCCCCCTCATACGAGACGTATGCCGTGCTGTTGATCCCCACGGGACTCGCCGCGCTGACCGTGATGGTCACCGCCAACTCGATGGTCCAGTTGAGTGTCGCGCCGCATGTGCGGGGGCGGGTGATGTCGCTCTATATGGCGGTCTTCTTCGGCGGAACGCCGCTCGGGGCGCCGATGATCGGCTGGATCGGCGATGAGTTCGGCGCTCGCTGGACGATCTGGATCGCCACGTTGATGTGTGGTCTGGCCGTGACGGCTGCCACGCTGTACCTCATGCATACCGATGACCTGCACGTGCGACGGGGGCACTCCCTGGGCCACCCACTGATCCTGCAACGCGGCGAGATGCAAGCTATGCCCGAGCAGGCCCGGTGATGGGTGTCCCTGTTGTAGGACACACATAATGAGCGCTCGGACGCGCCGCCTCGTCGTCATCTTCGCGCTGGTAGCCCTGTTGGCCACATCTGTGATTGCCTCGTTGCTATGACCTTCACCACGCGGCCGACCCTGCAGGGTACTTTTGGCATGGTGTCCAGCACGCACTGGATCGCCTCCAGCGCGGCCATGGGCATCCTGGAGCGGGGCGGCAACGCCTTCGACGCTGCGGTCTGCGCCGGGTTCGTCTTGCACGTCGTCGAGCCGCACCTCAACGGGCCCGGCGGCGATCTGCCGGCCATCGTCAGCGACGC
>JBGTGC010000261.1:0-4411 GCA_041746935.1 Dermatophilaceae bacterium | reverse complement strand
GCTCCGATCGGCGGGGTCCTGCTCGACCCTGCACCCATCCTCAACCCTGCCGCCAAGGCCTTCTGGGCCGACGCGGTGGAGCACCTGCGCCGGGACAGCAGCGGTGCGTGGCGCCGCGCCTTCGCCAGAGACCTATTCCTGCCGACCGACCGGGCTTCCCGGATCGCGCTGATCGAGGCCATCGCCCGCTCCCGGACCGAAGTCGCCGCGGGGGCGGCGGCGGCCATGGCCGATTTCGACGGGGAAGCCGCGCTGAGCGGTGTGGATCGACCGCTCCTGCTCATTCACGCCAACACGGCGGAGCGGCAGGTGACCTCGGTGGCCAAGCGAGCGGGGGTGCCACTGACCACCGGGCAGACCGTCGGGGCGGGACACTTCCATCACTTGGAGGTGCCGGAGCAGGTCATGCCGATGATCAGGCAGTGGATGAAGATCGCTCTTGCGGACTAGCGCAAGCGGTGGCGCTCAGTCAGTCGATGACGACCAGCACGTCGCCCTCTTGGACGACGTCGCCCGGCGAGACGTAGACGCTGGTCACAGTGCCGCCGCCCTCAATCAGCATCGGGATCTCCATCTTCATCGACTCCAACAACACGACCTCTTCGCCGGCCTTGACCTTTTGCCCCGGCTCCACGTGGACCTGGGCCACGTTGGCCACCAACTCCGAGGCGATGTGCTGCGTCATACGGTGATCTTGTCAGAAGATGTCGTTGCTGGGGACCGGCAGCGATGACGTCGTTGCCTGACCCCACGCGTCCGGCCCGCCGGTTCCGTTGGGAGATCGAAGGGCTCCGCGCGGTTGCGGCCCTCTTGGTGGCGGCGTACCACGTGTGGTTTGGCCGGGTCTCCGGCGGTGTCGACGTCTTCTTTGTGATCGCCGGATTCATGGTCACCACGACCCTTCTAGGGCACCTCGACCGGACCGGCACAATCGACGTCGGCCGCTACCTCGGGCACCTTCTTCAGCGCTTGCTGCCCAATGCCCTGCTGGTGCTTGTCGTGGTCGCCATCGCCAGCTGGGTGCTGGTCCCCAGCACCCGCCGCGACGAGGTGTTCGGGGAGATCGCGGCCTCGGCGCTCTACTACGAGAACTGGGAGTTGGCGCGGCGTTCGGTGGACTACCTGGACCGGGGGTTCACCAGCTCCCCTGTCCAGCACTTCTGGGCGATGTCGATCCAGGGACAGTTCTATCTGATCTGGCTCGCGTTGTTCCTGGTGGTTCTACGCGTCGGCCCGGCCTCGGTCGTGCGACGCCGGATCGGCGCGGCGATGATCCTGCTCGTGGTGGTGTCCTTCGCCTTCTCGATCTGGTTCACCTCCGTCAATCAGCCGGCCGCCTACTTCAACACCGGAGCTCGCGTGTGGGAGTTCGGGATCGGCGGGTTGCTCGCGCTGAGCGTGCCGTGGTGGCCGGCGCTGCGCAGCCGGTGGTCCTGGGGGCTCGGCTGGATGGGCCTGCTCGCGATCATCACCTGTGGGGCAGTGCTCTCGGTTGGGACGTCCTTCCCCGGGTGGATCGCCCTGTGGCCGGTCATCGGGGCCGCGCTGATCCTGCTGGCCGGGCACACCGATGCGCGATGGTCCGCCAGCGGTCTGCTGTCCAGCAAGCCACTGGTCCGGTTGGGCTCGGTGTCATACGCGCTCTACCTGTGGCACTGGCCGTTGCTGGTCTTCACGCTGGTGCTGACCGGCCAAGACAGCGTCGGACTGCTGGGCGGGTTGGCCGTGATCGGGGCGTCGATCGCGCTGTCCTTTGCCTCAACCCACTTCGTGGAGCGGCGGATCCGGTCGATCTCGCTGAAGGGTCGCAGGTCGTGGTCAGTGCCAATGATGCTCACCGCGCTCGTGCTGCCTATCGCCGGCGCGGGGTATGCGGTCTCGGCCGTCAGCAGCCGGATGGCCCAGATCGACACGGACTTGGACGCGCAGCTCTATCCCGGAGCCAGGGTCGCCGGGCCGGGGGCCACCTCGTTGACGGAGGCAAACACGGACGAGCCCGCACCGGGCATCACGGCCGCGCCGGACGACATACCGGAGGTGTATGCCGAAGGGTGCCACCAGGAGCAGTCACTCGACGAGGTCGAAGTGTGCCAATACGGCGACCCGGGCTCGGAAAGGACCATGATCCTGACCGGCGGAAGCCATTCGGCACATTGGCAGCCGGCCCTGGAGGTCATCGCAGAGCAGACGGGTTGGCGGCTGCTGTCGGCCACCAAGAGCAGTTGCCGACCGGCAACTCACCTCCTCCCACCGGACTCCGAGGATTCCAGCATCGTTCGTGATCCGGGCATCCTGGACAACTCCCGAGAGTCGTGTCGCGCGTGGAACGCCGCGAGCGCTGACTGGATCATCGAGCAGGACCCAGAGATCGTGGTGCTCACCTCAACGGTAGGTGTCGGGGACGAGGAGACCGTGCCCACGGCATACCTGCGGTTCTGGGAGGACCTCGATGAGCAGCGCATCGAGGTGCTGGCCATCCGGGACACGCCGCGGCCCGGCCAGGACATCCCGGATTGTCTGGCTCAACATGGTCCGCTGACTCGGGCGTGTGACACCGTCGGCGCCGACGCCATGCGCGACGTTCCCGTCACGAACGATCTGCCGCAAGCACCGCCGAACGTGACCTTCGCCGACGTGACGGACTATCTGTGCGACGACGAAGTGTGCCCGCCGGTCATCGGCAATGTTGTCGTCTATTCCGACACCAACCACCTGACCCGCAGTTATAGCCGAACTCTGGCCGACGCTCTGATCGAGGTCGCGCCCACCCTGAGATGAGTCACCGCACGAGCTCGCTCCGCTTTGACGGAATCTGCTGGGGCATGGCAGGCAAGGTAGCGTGCTCCCCGACCTATCGGCGAGAGAGTGGTGTGCATGCGCGTTTCAGTCATCGGTACCGGATACCTCGGGGCCGTCCATGCGGCCGGGATGGCCGAGTTGGGCTTCGACGTCGTCGGGGTCGATGTCGACCCCGCCAAGATTGCCTCGCTGTCGGCGGCCAGGATGCCCTTCTACGAGCCTGACTTCGAACCGATGCTCGAGAAGCATGTGGACGGCAAGCTGCGCTTCACTACTGACATCTCGGCTGTGGCTGACGCCGAGGTCCACTTCGTGTGTGTCGGGACTCCGCAGCAACACGGGTCAATGGCGGCCGACCTGACGTATGTCGATGCCGCCATCGACGCGATTATTCCCCACCTGGCCGACAGCTCAGTCGTGGTCGGCAAATCAACCGTTCCGGTCGGCACCGCCGAGCGTCTGGCCGACCGCATCCGCAACGCCACGCCCGATAGCGTCAATGTCTCTTTGGCGTGGAATCCGGAGTTCCTCCGCGAGGGCCTTGCGGTCCAGGACACGCTGCATCCCGACCGGCTCGTCTTCGGCGTCGACGGTGAGTTTGCCGAGCATGCCGAGGCAGTCCTGCGGTCGGTCTATGCGCACACCATTGACACTGATGAGACGCCTGTTGTGGTCACCGATCTGCCGACGGCCGAGTTGGTCAAGGTCGCCGCTAACTCGTTCCTGGCCACGAAGATCTCCTTCATCAACGCCATGGCCGAGATCTGCGAAGCGGCAGGAGCCGACGTCACCAAACTGGCCGATGCCATCGGTCACGACGCGCGAATAGGTCGCAAGTTCCTCAACGCCGGCGTCGGCTTCGGCGGTGGCTGCTTGCCCAAAGACATCCGTGCCTTTAGTGCGCGGGCTGCTGAGCTCGGGGCTGCTCAATCGGTCGCCTTCCTGATCGAGGTCGACGCCATCAATCTGCGCCGCCGCGAACACGTCGTCAACATGGTCCGCAACCAGCTGGGCGATCTGCCCGGCCGCCGCGTCGCTGTCCTCGGGGCGGCCTTTAAACCCGACTCCGATGACGTGCGTGATTCACCCGCCCTGTCGATCGCCGGACAGTTGCACTTGGCCGGGGCCGACGTGTCGATCTACGACCCCAAGGCCATGCCGACCGCTGCCCAGATCTTCCCGACCTTGCACTATGCACCCTCGGTCGATGAAGCCGTCACTCACGCCGAGGCCGTGCTCCACCTCACCGAGTGGCCCGAATTCCGAGCGTTGGATCCGATGGCCCTGGGCGAGAAAGTCACTCAGAAGCTCATCATCGACGGCCGCAATTGCCTGAACACGGATGCCTACCGGGCTGCGGGATGGACCTACTTGGGCATGGGCCGCCCATAATTCGCTGAAGCCCACGTGTCCGGCCGCGTCAATTCAATACAACGGTTGCGGCCTGGACGTCGCGCGAATCGCGGGGGTCCAGGACTCCTGACATGGTGCGATAGTTCTTG
This sequence comes from Dermatophilaceae bacterium, assembly GCA_041746935.1. Taxonomy (GTDB): domain Bacteria; phylum Actinomycetota; class Actinomycetes; order Actinomycetales; family Dermatophilaceae; genus Ornithinicoccus. Next base: position 110 of record JBGTGC010000261.1, on the reverse strand, counting down.
CAGGGTCAGGGCCGTTCCTTGACGTGGTAGCGCAGCACGCGGTTGGTGCTGGGGTAGGTCGTGTTCGTGGCGTTGAGGTGTTCGCACAACTGGGTCACGGCCTTGGTTTC
>JBGTGC010000260.1:0-5355 GCA_041746935.1 Dermatophilaceae bacterium | reverse complement strand
CGGTCGGGTTGTTCGGCGTGCAGACCAGCACAAGGCGGGTCCGGGCGCTGATGGCGTCGGCCATGGCGCTCAGGTCGTGGCGCGAATCGGCATCCAGCGGGACCTGCACCGATGTCGCGCCGGCCAGCGCCATGATGATCGGGTAGGCCTCGAAGGAGCGCCACGCATAGACCACTTCATCGCCTGGCTCGCAGGTGATGGTGACCAACTGGGTGAGCACGCCGACGCTGCCGGTGCCGGTGGCGATGTGCTCGATCGGCACATCGAACCGCTCGGCGATCTCCTGGGTGAGCTCGGTGACCGCCATGTCGGGGTATCGGTTCATGTTTTGCGCGGCTTCGGCGACGGCGACGAGCACCGAGGGTAGTGGCGGGAAGGGGTTTTCGTTGGAGCTGATCTTGTATGCCGCCCGGCCCTGCGTGGGGGCAGCGGGCTTGCCGGGCTTGTATGCCGGGACGGCGCTGAGCGTGGTGCGCAGCCGGACCGGTGACGGGTCAGTATCGTCGTGATCGGTCATGGCCCCCACTGTAGACAGATCATTCACAGCCGCACCCTAAGATTGCCGTGCCACCATTGCCCGATGGGATCCTTCATCTTTCGTGTGCTGGCCAACGGGGTGGCGTTGTGGGTGGCTTCGCTGATCGTGCCGGGCATCGCCTTCGGCAGCGGGTCGGACACGCTCAACACCGTCATCACGATCGCTGCCGTGGGGCTGGTGTTCGGGCTGCTCAACGCGGTGCTGAAGCCGATCTTGTTCGTGCTCTCGTTGCCTGCGCTGATCCTGACATTGGGTTTGTTCACGTTTGTGCTGAACGCGATCATGCTGTCGATCACGTCGTGGGCCGCGTCGGGCTTGGGGCTGGCGTTTGACGTGAACGAGTTCTGGTGGGACGCGATCTTTGGGGCGCTGATCGTCAGCATCGTGTCGACCATGCTCAACCTCTTCAACCCCTCAGACGCCCGCGGCTAACAATCCGCGATTGCATTCAAGCGGAACGGCGACTATTTCGCGCCAGACGAGCAGGACGCCCACATCGCCCACTATGGGCGTGTCCCGACGGTGCTGCAGATCGCTCAGAGAGGGCCTGTCGAGAATCTCTGCTGAGCGATATCCATGGCTAACCCGTTCTGCCCACGAGAACTGATCCGCGACTTGAGCGGAGCATCGCTGGTCGCACTCCCCTGCGGTCGGCGCGTAGCAGCCCACGTCGTACGCGTAGGGTCCACGCCGCCAGGGCGTGCTCCCGGCCCGACAGATGAGCTGTCGTCCAACCTTCAGCAGACCCGAGCGACCCGGTCTCCGTTGGGTTCACTCACCAGAGGTTTTCCTCCGCTTGCGGGAATTGAGAAGTTCGCAGAATTCGACGCCGCGTTACCCGCAGATGGTGCCGCTTCCTTTCGCTTATCGGGGGGTTCCGCGCGCCGATTGGGCTGGCGCGCTGCACCGTTAGCCCATTCAAGATGAGAGTAAAATCGCAACAGCCAGGATGAGCGCCACGACGGACAGTGCACCCATGAACAGACCTACACGCAGCCGGACGAGGGAACGTGCAGCATGGCTGGTCTGTTCGTAGAAGGCGGTAACGGCCGTAACGTTTACCAGCACACATGGCATACCTGCGCTTGCCCAGCCCGTATAGGCGACTGCCTGCGCGGCTAGAACCAGCGCGCTGATAATAAGGATGTACAACCCTGGCTCCATCGATTGCCCTTGCGGTAGGTTAGGCTTGATGAAGAGCACGGCACCGAATACTGCGAGCAAGGCCGCAAAGACGTTACGCCACTTGTCCGCTGTGGCCTGGGTACGTGTTAGAAACGATTGACGAATGTTCTTAGCCTCGTCTTCCCAATATTTGCGTTCGACGTCCCACGCGAACGCCTCGATTTCCCCTCCCGGGAGCGACCGCACACGCACTCGAAGTGGGTTCATCTGGAGGAGTTTGGGGGCTTTTGTCCATTTGATGTTCACCGGTGACGGCGAACGGACTTCACTGTAGCAATCCGGAAGGGAGCGGACAGTGCTGTGCTTTTTCCATACCTTCACTTCCTCCGATTGTGCCCACGCCCATTGCCACGCGAAGGTGACGATCACAGCAGCGAACATGCCCACCACCGTCCATCCGAAAACCGTGATGTCCATGTGCTGATCCTGATGGGCGGCGAACCATGACGCAAGCGTGGAGAGTTGTTTCCGCGGAAGGACCAGGTGGTGGCCAGAAACGCGTCCACCCACGTGCTCACCCACGAGGTCGGTTATCCCCTGGACCCGGCTGCCCGGGCTAGCTAAGCGCCGATCCCATGACTACGGCCGGCACGGGACCTCGACCGGCGGACGGGCCCCGCTTGCGCTCGTGAGCCACCCCGATGCAGTTAATATTACGAGTGTCCGGCGCGGTAGTAGGGGTCGTCGGCGGGTCGTCGGTTCTGCACACTTAGACGGAGGCGAGCCTCCTCGCCCAGGAACAGTCCGCTGGGTGAGGGGAGGTGGACGCGGGCCACCCACGACCCGTCGGTGTCGTCCTCATCGGTCAGCACGGCACTATCGGGGGGTTCGTAGTCGCGGATGGGTGAGGAGATCTCTGAGGCCCAGGTTGCCCAAGCCCGCGGGACTGGGCGACCGTCGGTGGGTGGTTCCACGTCGACGATCAGCATGTCGTCAAGATCGGCGGACTGCTCGATGTGGTCACCGAAGGAAAAGATGCCCCCACGCTCGCGCAGAGACAGGACCTTCAACTGCAGCATGTAGCGCATCTTCGCCGTGTCCGGGCGACTCTCCCGCGAGGACAGGAAGGTCGTGACCAACGGCGTGGGTCGATCCGCGGTGTCCGTTGTTTTGGGCCACTCCAGTTGGATCGGACACTGGTGCGCGGCCAGTTGCTCGTGCATCACGATAGGCAGGCCACGCACCGACAGCCTCGTCTCGGCCTGCCAGGTCACCTCGGCATCCGGCTCCCCAGGGAGGCGGTAGTCCACCAGGTCCGCGGTGATCTGCAGATCCCCGAACAAGAACCGTTTGAGGTTCTGGTAGCCCTCTTCGGAGTTCACCAAGCCATACCGTCCGGAATGGCTGCGATGGACGAAGGCGAAGTTGGCTTCCGTTATGTACGCGGACTCGATCTGGACCAGCCCGTCACTTTTGGGTCCTACCGCTTTCGCCGACAACCCACCGGCCACGTCGTAATCGGCGGGGTTGGTGCCGACCAGACAAAACACGCGGTCCCCGGGGAAAGCTTCAGCCGGTATCGAGTTCGCTTTCCATTTAGGTGGCGGAGTGTCGAGACGTTCACGCTCAGGGGTCAGGTAGTCATACATCTGCCGGGGACCGAATATGTCGCCGCCCTGGATGTTGAAGGTATCGCGCATTCTCTCCAACAACCCGAAACCCACGTTGAAATGGATGCCGCCATGAGGCGTGCCGTACGTGAAGAACCGGTCAATGTGATCCAACGCATGATCCCCTCGATCCGGCAGCACCTTCTGGATCAAACAACGACAGATGAGGCCACCCATCGAATGAGCCACCAGGTGGACACGCGGTGCGCCGGTGCGGTCCTTGATCTGCTCTATCAGCGTGAACAAGGAACTGGCCGCCGATTCCAGATCGAACTGTTGCCACCCACCAGAACCGCCCTCGTTCCCCCCACCCTGTCTTTCCTCGCCGTGCGTCTGCGTAGTCAAGCTGCGCGCCGACGCGTCATAGAACCGGTGCACCCAGATCGAGGCCGGCGGCACCGACCCCGGCGCCGCATCACGCAAATAACGTTCCTGACTCCCCCTGACCAAGACCTTGTACCCGCCCTTGCTCGTATCGCCCTGACCGTAGTCACCCTCACCCTCGATCATCAGCCGCAACAACGGACTCTCAAACTGGTAGAAACTCGGCCTGCCCGACAAACCGACACGCACATGAACCGAGCCCTCGTTGAACCCGTAAAACGGATCCTGCACCGCCTGCTCAATACCGCTCTCGCCCCCCGCGAAACCACGCACATACACCAACGGCAACTTCTCCACTACGGCCTCCTTCACCCAAGGACACTCCAACACTCGAAGTCTGGCCCTACCCAGACGTCCAAGCAAGAGGCTCCCCTCTACCTGGGTCAGCGACTGTCCCATGGTCACTGCAAAGTTCTTCCCGCGCAGCTCACCCAGCCGAATCCACATCTTGGTCAGCACATTGAGTGTGACCTACCCGTCGGTCGCACCCGGAGCCTCCCCTGCACTGAGCCGCCCCCGTGACGCCAGCGCGAGATCATCAGCGTCACACCGGGCGCCGTCCAACCGCACCTCGCTCGTGCCGATGATCATGCGTCACTGCGCCCACAGTGGGCTACCTGTTCGCCCGCAATGGCGCGGACGCTCAAGCCATCAAGACTCGCAAACCGCAGACCGGTCGAGCGCTTAGAAGCGCTTATGTGCGAGAAGGCCCAATACTTCGCCCTCAACCGTGCTCCTGGGGCTCGACGCGGACCAGGGGATTCGGGAGGAGGCCGCCGCGGGCCTCGGGCCTCCTTCGAGCTCGAGGCCTTCCTAGGGGAGCAGTAGCCGCAGCACGTGACATCAGGACGCGACAACTTTCGCGAACTGGATTGGATTCACGTCGTCGAGATGTTGACGCACGAGGTCGAGGGTGCAAGGCTGATCAGTTATTCGCAGGCGCTCACTGGTGGCGTGGAAACATTCCAACAGTAGTGAAGTGAGGGTGACTCATGATCCGCTGTGGCCGCCACCTCGACGGGCCATCATCTGCGGAATGTCCGTCTCGCCCGAAGGGTGGTGCGGCCTGCCCGACGTCCCGCCAGCCGAGTTCGAGGCCAACCACTGGGCTAGCGTCACGCCCGAGCACTACCCTGAAACACCCGCCCCAGCAGGGGCCGGTCCAAGTAACCGAGCCTCCACGAAACCCGGGGCGATTCAGACTTCCGAGGCGACGCCGGTCGGTCGTCGTCCACCACACGATCATCCACCGGCGCAGAGGCGGTTCGCTTCCCTGTCGCGTATCACAGGCCGTTCCCAGTGTTCGTAATGGTAGGTGCTCGCATTGCCCGGCACGACTCGACCGCGAGTCGTGCGGACGGACAGGGGGCACTGGTGAAGGGAGACAGCCATGGGACGGCGATCGAGCCCCGCAGTGACCGGACCGGTGCCGACGCGACGACTCCGGAGGTGGTCCGCGTCCGCCCCCCACCAGGTGGCTGGCCGCCGACCCCGGGTGACCACCGCGATCGGGGGTAAGCGCAACGGATCGACCACAACGCACCCCTCCACCACCGCGGTGCCCGGGTCGGGGTCATCGACCGCTCGGGAACCAGCCACCGGAAGCGAACCCGCCACCGGGGGCCCGCCGGCGGCTCG